>CACJMP010000007.1:0-50618 GCA_902594595.1 uncultured Pelagibacteraceae bacterium
TCAAGAGGGGGGTAGGGTTAATAGATTAAAAAATATAATTTCTTTTGATAATTTAACTTCAGAATTTTTTGGTAAAAAATACATCAAAAATTACAAAGAATTTAAATTTTATTACAAATTGTTTATAGATAAAACTTCATACTTATTAAAATCAATTGGAATAAACATTAATACTGTTCCCGTATTAGACCTGAGAATTAAAGGTTCATCAAATATAATTGGAGATAGATCATTTTCAAAAAATCCGAAAATTGTATCAAAAATAGGTGATTATTGTATTCAATATTTTTTAGAGAATAAAATTGGCACTGTAATTAAACATATTCCAGGTCATGGTCAGGCTAAAGTAGATAGCCATTATTTCACACCAATTGTTAACAAAAGTTTAAATTATTTAATCAAAAATGATTTTAAATGTTTCAAGAATAAAAAAACTTTGTTCGCTATGACTGCGCATGTCATATTTAATAAAATTGATCAGAAAAATACAGTCACCCATTCTAATAAAATGATTAAAATAATAAGAGATAGAATAGGTTTTAAAAATTTGATTATTTCAGACGATATATCTATGAAGAGTTTAAAAGGAAATGTAAAAGAAAATACAATCAGAACGTTTAATTCTGGATGTAATCTTGTTTTACATTGCAACGCTAATTATAAAGAAATGGAGATTATTGGAAAAAACTCACCATTAGTAAGTAAATTAATAATTAAAAAAACTTCGCAATTTTATAAAGTTTTGAGTTAATATTTAATAATGATTTCAACCGATTCTGAATTGTTTAAAGTAGATATTGATAATTACAATGGCACCTTAGATGTATTGCTTGATTTAGCAAAAACTCAAAAAGTAAATTTAGAAGAAATTTCAATTACTAAATTAGCTGATCAATTTAATGATTTTATAACTAAAGAAAAAAATCTTAATTTAGAAATTGCATCAGAATATTTACTTATGGCAACATGGTTAGCTTATTTAAAATCAAAACTTTTATTACCTGGATCTCCTGAAGAAGAATTTAAAGTTAACGAGGTTGCTGAAAGATTAAAATTACAATTAAAAAAGCTAGAATTAATCAGACTGCTATCTGAACAAATGCTAAAAAGAAAAAGACTTGGAAGAGAAATTAGAACTAGAGGAATGAGAGCTGGAATTAAACCAATATACAATAGTGAACTTAAAGTAACTCTGTTTGATTTACTAAAAACTTATTCTACTATAATTATGACGAAAGATTTCCAAACAATAAATATTCCTAAATTACCAGTTTTCACTGCTGAAGAAGGAGTTAAAGTTATTAAAGAATTTTATGGAAAATTGATTGATTGGAAAAAATTAGATGATCTAATTCCAAAAAATTTTAAAAAAGGAAGTAAGTTTAAAAGAACTGGAAAAGCGGGAATATTCGCCGGTTCATTAGAACTGGTAAAAGAGGGTAATTTAAAAATAAAACAAGAAAATTTATTTGATGATATTTATATAAGAGAAAGTAAATGATTAAAAAGAAAATAAAAAAAAAAGATAATATTATTGATTTTCCTAAAAAACCCTCTTCTTTAGAAAAAGAAATCGAGGCAATTATTTTTGCAGCTGCTGAGCCATTAGATATTGAAACCATTCAAAGCAAAATTTCAACAAAAACAGATATTGAAAAAGTTTTGTTAAAACTTCAATCTGAATATTCTAGTAGGGGTATTAACCTTGTGTGTATCTCTAAAAAATGGTCATTCAGAACTTCGCCAAATTTATCAAATTTAATGATACAGGAAAAGACAGTAGAAAAAAAATTATCCAGAGCAGCTATAGAAACATTAGCAATTATTGTCTATCACCAACCAGTAACTAGAGCCGAAATAGAAGAGATAAGAGGTGTTGCTTTTGGCACAAACACACTTGAAATTTTAATGGAACTTAATTGGGTGAAACCCGGCGGCAGAAAAGATGTTCTAGGAAGACCTATTCAATATGTAACAACAGATAATTTTTTAAGTCATTTTAATCTTCAGAAATTATCTGATTTACCCACTGTTGATGAATTAGGTGCTGCAGGTTTAATCGATAATACAAATATAGATAATGCAATCTTTGGAACAGGAAAATTTTACAGAGAAAAACAAGATGATAAAAAAGAGGATTTGTATTCAAATATTGATGAAATGTTGAATAGCACCCTTGATAATGATGATAACAAATAAAGCACCATCCAGTCACAAGTTAAAAAGGTACTTTTAAAATATTAATAAAAAGGTTATAAGTTTTATATGAGCATTGGAATTTGGCAAATAGCAATAGTTGTAATACTTGTTGTTTTATTATTTGGAAGAGGAAAAATATCTAGTTTAATGGGTGACGTTGCAAAAGGTATCAAAAGCTTCAAAAAAGGTATGGCATCAGATGTGACTGATGACAAAGATCCTAAAAATATTTCTGACGAAAATCAAGATTCAAACAAAAAAGAATAAATCACATGCCTACTATTGGTTGGTTTGAGATTTTAATTGTTGTAGCAATAGCAATTATTGTACTTGGGCCTAAAGACTTTCCCATTATGTTAAAAAAAGTTGGCTCCATGATTGGTACTGCTAAAAAATATATTAATAATATTCAAAGTGAAGTTTCAAATATAGATATTGAAGACAATCAAGCAGATAAAAAAGAAGAAAAAAAAGATGAGTCGTGAAGAAAAAGAGGGTGGCTTTATAAGTCACTTAGCTGAATTAAGAAAAAGATTAATCCACAGTTTCATATTTTTAGTGATATTTTTTGTTGTTTGTTATTTTTTTGCTGAACATTTATATGGTTTTTTAGTCGAACCTTTTGCTAGAGCTGTTAGAGATGATGGTACTGAGAGAAGGTTAATCTTTACAGCACTTCAGGAAACTTTTTTAACATATTTAAAAGTCTCATTTTTCACAGCCTTCTTTGTTACATGTCCTTTCATTTTGATGCAAATTTGGAAATTTATAGCACCGGGCTTGTATAAACACGAGAAGCTAGCAATATTACCTTATTTGGTGTTAACACCAATCTTATTTTTTTTAGGTGGTATGTTGGTTTATTATTTGATTATGCCTTTGGCCATCAAATTCTTCCTATCATTTGAGAGCGCAGGTTTGTCAACTAACTTACCAATCCAATTAGAAGCAAAAGTGAATGAATATCTTTCATTAGTAATGAAACTTATTTTTGCATTTGGAATAAGTTTTCAGTTACCAGTAGTATTGAGTTTATTAGCTAGAATTGGAGTAGTTGATTCTCAATTTTTAAAAACAAGAAGAAAATACGTCATTGTCATAATATTTGCTGCTGCAGCTTTGCTTACACCGCCAGATCCAATTACTCAAATTGGATTAGCTATACCTTTATTAATATTATATGAATTATCTATATATTCGGTAAAAATTATAGAAAATAAAAATTTTAAAGACTCTGATGCATAATTTAAAAGAAATTAGAAAAGATTTTGATACTTTTAGAAAAGCAATTGAAAAAAGATCTGTTGAAGTTAATTTTGAAAAATTAAGGGATTTGGATATAAAAAATAGAGAATTAATTCAAAAAAAAGAAGCCTTAGAAAAAGAAAAAAAAGAAATTTCTAAATCAAAAGATGAGTCTCTTTTTGCTAAATCAAAAGAAATTTCTTCTTCTATAGAAAAAATTAATAATCAGCAAATTGTTATTAAAGCTGATTTGGAAAAAATTTTATCTAGTATTCCTAATGTTCCTCATTTAGATGTTCCTGTTGGAAAAGACGAAAATGATAATATTGAAATAGAAAAAAAAGGTGAAATTCCTAAATTTGATTTTAAACCTAAGTCTCATATTGAATTAGGTGAAAAATTAAACATGCTTGATTTTGATCTTGCAACTAAAACTACTGGTTCAAGATTTGTTTTCGTTAAAGATAAATTAGCTTATCTAGAAAGAGCGATTTCAAATTTTATGTTAGACACTCATATTAACAAAAATGGTTATAAAGAAATTTCTCCACCATTATTAGCATCTGAAAATACAATGTTTGGTACTGGTCAGCTTCCTAAATTTGAAGAGGATCAGTTTGAAGTAAAACTAGACGAGGGTTCAGATAGAAAGTTTTTAATCCCAACTGCAGAAGTAATTTTAACTAATATGGTAAAAGATAAGATTATCGAACTAAAATCGTTACCAATGAGATTTGTTGCCTCCACTCCTTGTTTTAGAAAAGAGGCGGGCAGTTATGGAAAAGACACCAAAGGTATGATCAGGCAGCATCAATTTTACAAAGTTGAGATGGTAAGTATTGTTGAGCAAAAAAAATGTTTAGAGGAACTTGAGAGAATGACTGATTGTGCAACTGGAATTTTAGATCTTTTAGAATTACCCTACAGAAAAATAATTTTATGTACTGGTGATATGGGTTTTAGTGCTGAAAAAACTTATGATATTGAGATTTGGCTCCCATCAGAAGAAAAATATAGAGAAATTTCATCTTGCTCATCTTGCTCAACATTTCAATCTGTTAGGATGAAAGCCAGATACAAAGATGAAAAAAAAGAAACTCTTTATGTAGGCACTCTAAATGGAAGTGGTTTAGCGGTAGGAAGAACTTTAATCGCTATTATGGAAAATTATCAACAAAAAGATGGTTCAATATCAATTCCAAAAGTACTTAGACCATATATGAACAATTTAGAAAAAATTTCGATCAATTAAAGTTGTTTTAAGGCTTTAGATAGTATAAATAATCAATTTTAATTAAGGAGTTTTATGGATAGTGCAGGAATAGGTCAATTTATACCGTTAATATTAATTTTCGTAATTTTTTATTTTTTCTTGATAAGACCACAGCAAAAGAAGGTCAAAGAGCACAAGGCAATGGTAGAGAGCTTAAAAAAGGGTGATAAAGTTGTAACTTCAGGTGGAATCACAGGAATTATAACTAGAGTTATAGATAACGATAAAGTTGAAGTTGAAATTGCTGAAAACGTTACTGTTGAAGTAATCAGAGGGACTGGCATTCAAAGTCTGATGAGTTCACAAGAAGTAAAGAAATAATTTTTGTTTTTACAAAGTGTTATACTTTTCTAAATTAAGAATAATTTTTATTTCCTTAATATCTTTAATATTTATTTTTTTTGCATCATCTAATTTACTTAAGTTTAGTAATGAAATATTGAATAAAAAAATTAATCTTGGTTTAGATTTACAAGGTGGATCTTATTTATTATTAGAAATTGATAATAGTCCAGTTATTGAACAAAAACTTCAAAATTTATCAATTACTATTAGAAATTATTTTAAAGAAAAAAATATTAGAATTAGGAATATAAAACTTTCAGATCAAAAATTATCATTCTCTGTAGATGATGAATTTAAACAAATTATCCTAGACGAGTTTAATGACGAAGAGAGTGAAATTAATCCTTATTATCAAAGATTTAAATCACACCAATTAGAAATCGAAGAGAATAATAATGTTCTCACTGTAAATTTTTCAAGACAGGGGATTATTGAAATCAAAACTTCATCTCAAGACCAAGCTCTAGAAATAGTTAGAAGAAGAGTAGACGAAATAGGTACTAATGAACCCAATATCCTTAAGCGCGGAAATGATAGAATTTTAGTTGAATTACCAGGTCTTGATGATCCAATGAGAATTAAAGCCCTTCTTGGTAAAACTGCAAATTTAACATTTAGATTTGTAACAAATAATGACGAGGACTCCTTTGGAGCAGAAAAATTAATGTATGAAGATAATTCTGAAGAGGCAATGGTTAGTAAAAGAATAATTCTTAGTGGTGACAACCTTCTTGATGCTCAACCTAGGATGGATAGTGAAAATAATGAGACAGTTGTTTCATTCACTCTTGATAGGGTAGGTGCTAAAAGATTTGGAAAAGCTACATCAACTGGTATAGGAAAACAATTAGCAATTGTTTTAGATGGAAAAATAATCAGTGCCCCAGTAATAAGAGATGTAATTGCTAGTGGATCTGGTCAAATAAGTGGAGGTTTTACTTTTCAATCCGCCACAGATCTTGCTTTATTATTAAGATCTGGAGCTTTACCTGCACCATTAAGTATTATTGAGGAGAGAACTGTGGGTCCAGATTTAGGACAAGACTCAATTAATGCTGGAATCATAGCTTTAATTATTGGATTTGCTCTTGTCATTTTATTTATTTTTGTAAAGTATAAAATATTTGGGTTAATAACAAATGTTGCGTTAATTATTAATTTGTTTTTATTAGTTGGCGTTTTAACAATTTTTGAAGCAACCTTAACTTTACCAGGAATAGCAGGCATAATACTAACAGTTGGTATGGCAGTTGATGCAAATGTTTTAATCTTTGAGAGAATTAAAGAGGAATTAAAAAATGAAAAAAATAATTTAATTGCCTTTGATAGTGGTTATACAAAATCTAGAACTGCAATATTAGATGCAAACATTACGACTTTATTAGCAGCGATAATTCTTTTTTTCATGGGCTCAGGTCCTATAAAAGGGTTTTCACTTACACTAGGTGTTGGTATTTTTACAACCCTTTTTTCAGTTTATTTTATCGCTAGATTATTGACTGTATTGTATGTATCAAAAAATAAAGAAAAAGGTGGCTTAATTTAAGATGATCGCTTTTAATAAATACTATAATCAGTTTAATATATTATCTGTATCCTTAGTTGTTGTTTCTTTATTTTTTTTGGTTTTTAAGGGTTTAAATTTTGGAATAGATTTCAAAGGTGGAACACTTATTGAATTAAGATCAAATGATAACAAAATTAATGTATCATCTTTAAGAGATAATCTTAGCCAAATGAATTTAGGTGATGTTTCGGTTAAAAAATTTGGAAACGATACAGATTTTTTAATTAAATTTGAAAATAATGAAAATAAAAATGTTATTGAGGAAATAAAGAAAAATTTAGATAAATCTTTTGGGAATAATTTTAATTTTAGAAGAGTTGAAAATGTCGGACCCAAAGTGAGCGCCGAATTGTTAAGATCCGGAGTAATTGCAATATCTGTTGCCCTAGCACTAATGCTTATTTATATTTGGATTAGATTTGAATGGCAATTTAGTTTAGGAGCTATTCTAGCTTTATTTCATGATGTTATTGTGACTTTAGGACTTTTTTCTTTACTTGGACTGGAGATTAATTTGTCAATTATTGCTGCCGTTTTAACAATTGTTGGTTATTCTATGAACGATACGGTCGTAATATTTGATAGAGTGAGAGAAAATTTAAGAAAGTATGCTGACATTAAAATTTTTGAATTAACAAATATTTCTATTAACGAAACATTATCAAGGACATTAATTACCTCTATAACAACTTTATTAGCTTTACTATCAATATTTTTTTTTGGTGGTGAAATTTTAAAAGGTTTTTCTTTGGCTATGATTTTTGGTGTTATTTTTGGAACTTATTCATCAATATATATTGCAAATACTGTTTTAGTTAGACTTAATGTATCTCAAAAAACAATTCTAAAAGATAACGAAAAGGATTAATACAAGTTTTGTGCAGCTACCATTGTTAGTAACATTGGTATTGACAACAAAGTATTTGTTCTAGAAAAAAGCATAGCAGTTTTAGCTGACTTTGCTTTTAGATCAGGCTCACACTCAACCATCCCTAAAGCTCTTTTTTGATTTGGCCAAATTACAAACCAAACATTAAAAGCCATTATTAAACCAAGCCACATGCCTATCCCAATTGCTGTATGTTTAGGTATACCTGATCCAACACTTAGTGTCATAGCATCATGTAAATAACCGTTTAGACCGGCTAATATCAATCCAGAAATAACCGTAAAGGCAGCTGCCCATCTAAAATAAAATAATGCTGCTGGTGCAATAACTTTTCCAATTGCTGGTTTCTGATCATCGGGAATTTTTGCCATATTTGGTATTTGAACAAAATTAAAGTACCATAAAAGGCCAATCCACATGATACCAACTAATACGTGGGTATATCTAGCCAACCAACTCCAGAACAATCTATCGAAAGCAAATCCCTCATTATGAAAAAAAAATCCCACAAAAAGTATAATAGAAATTATTACGGATACATGAACTGTTCTTGAAAGTGATGAAAGTAAACTTGTCATGATTAAATTATATACTAATTTTATTAAAATAGGTGATAAATTTTAATATAAAAGAGGCTTTAAATATTTGCCAGTATAGCTTTCATGTACTTTACATATCTCCTCCGGTTTTCCCTCAGCAATAATTTTTCCGCCTTTAATACCTCCTTCAGGGCCCATATCAACTATATAATCAGCGGTTTTAATCACATCCAAATTATGCTCTATAACAACTACCGTGTTACCTAAGGCCACAAAAGTATGCAAAATTTCAAGTAACTTCTTAATATCGTGCTGATGAAGACCTGTTGTCGGCTCATCTAGGATGTACATTGTTCTTCCAGTAGATCTTTTAGATAATTCTTTTGCAAGCTTGATTCTTTGAGCCTCTCCTCCCGATAGAGTTGTCGCTTGTTGTCCTATTTTGATATATCCTAAACCAACTTTTTTTAGAGTTAACAACTTCGTTTTTATATTTGAAATATTTTCAAAATATTCACATCCCTCATCAACAGTCATATTTAAAACATCAGCAATACTTTTGTCTTTAAATTTAATTTCTAAAGTTTCTCGGTTATAACGAGTACCTTTACATTCATCACATTGAATGTAAACATCAGGAAGAAAGTGCATTTCATAAGTAATAACACCATCTCCTTCACAAGCCTCACATCTGCCTCCTCTAACGTTAAATGAAAATCTTCCTGGTTTATAACCACGCGTCTTTGATTCTGGTAATCCGGTAAACCAGTCTCTGATTGGTCCAAAAGCACCAGTATAAGTTGCTGGATTTGATCTAGGAGTTCTTCCAATGGGTGATTGATCAATATCTATTATCTTGTCAATTAATTCAGTTCCCTTGAAACCTTTAAAAGGTTTTGGAATTTTTCTAGATTTATTATTATTTAAAGTTAAATTTAGAGCGTTATACAATGTTTGTAATACAAGTGTGGATTTACCACTTCCAGATACACCGGTAACACAGGTTAAACTTCCTAAAGGTATTTTTAAATTAACATTATCTAAATTATTTCCACTTGCTCCAGTAATTTCTAAAAATCTACCGTTTTTAGCTAAACGTCTTTTAGCAGGGATATTTATTTTAAATTTATTTGAAAGATATTTCCCTGTAATACTGTTTTTATTTTGACTTATATCTTGAAATGTCCCTTGAGCAACAACCTCACCTCCTTTATTTCCTGCTTCTGGACCAAGATCAATGATATGATCTGCATTTTCCATCGTTTCAGTGTCGTGCTCTACTACAATTACTGTGTTTCCTAAATCTCTCAATCTTTTTAGAGCATTAATAAGTTTTACATTATCTTTTTGGTGCAAACCAATTGATGGTTCATCTAAAACATATAGTACACCTGTTAATCCAGATCCTATTTGTGAAGCTAATCTTATTCTTTGAGCCTCACCACCAGACAGTGTTCCAGATTCTCTTGAAAGAGTTAAATAATCTAAACCAACATTTAAAAGAAAATTCAGTCTTTCATTAATTTCTTTTAAGATATGTTCGGCTATTTTAAATTGTCTCTTATCAAGCTTATTTTTGAGATTCTCAAACCATTTTGCAGCATCTAATATAGATTTTTCTGTGACTTCACTTATATGCATTCCATCAATTTTTACACAAAGCGCTTCATCTTTTAGTCTATGGCCATTACATCTTTCGCATTTTGTGTCAGACTGATATTGAGCTATTTCTTCTCTTTTCCAATCACTATCAGTTTCAAGATATCTTCTCTCCAAATTATTGATAACGCCCTCAAATGTCTTTTTATGGGAATATTTTTCGTAGCCATCATCGTATGTAAATTTAATTTCCTCCTCATCTGAACCATATAAGATGATATCTTTGATTTTTTTTGAGAGTTTTGACCATTTATCATCCATTGAGAAACCATAATGTTTTGATAAAGATGTTAATGTTTGTGCATAATATAATGTAGTTGTTTTAGCCCAAGGTTCTATTGCACCATCAGCGATACTTTTTTTTTCATTTGGAATTACTAAATTTGGATCAACATTGAGTTTTATGCCTATTCCCTCACATTCTTCACAAGCACCAAAAGGACTATTAAAAGAGAAAAGTCTAGGCTCAATTTCTTCAATTGTAAAACCACTTTCAGGACAAGCAAATTTAGTAGAAAATATTAATTTTTCAGTTTTTCTAAATTTTTTTGGCAAAGTCTCATTTTCAAATTCTACAAAAAGCAAACCATTAGCTAAATTAATTGCTGTTTCAATACCTTCAGCTAATCTATTTCCTAAAGACGAATTCAAAACAATTCTATCTACAAGAATCGATATATCATGTTTAATTTTCTTATTTAATTCAGGAACTTTCTCTATATCATAAAGAATTTCGTCAATTTTAATTTTTCTAAAGCCTCTTTTTTTATACCCTAAAATTTCTTTCTTATATTCACCCTTACGACCTCTTACAATTGGTGCATAAAGATAGATGGTTGATTTTTTTGGTAAGGTTTTAATTTTATCAACTATTTGTGTCACAGTTTGTGATTCTATTGGTTTACCTGTGAAAGGTGAATAGGGAATTCCTGCTCTTGCATACAAAACTCTCATGTAATCATAAATCTCTGTAACAGTTGCGACAGTAGATCTTGGATTTTTTGAGGTATTTTTTTGCTCAATGGATATAGCAGGACTCAACCCCTCAATTAAATCCACATTAGGTTTTTTCATTTTATCTAAGAATTGTCTGGCATAGGCAGATAAACTTTCAACGTATCTTCTTTGGCCTTCTGCATAAACTGTGTCAAAGGCTAAAGAAGATTTTCCTGAGCCAGATAGACCTGTTATTACTACAAATTTGTCTTTAGGAATCTCTAAAGAAATATTCTTCAAATTATGTTCTTTAGCTCCCTTAATAACTATCTTTTTAATCATAATTTTTGTTGCTTTGACTTAATAAAATTATTATTCAGAGTAAATTGTGATATAAATCCTATAAATTAAAATAACAAATATTAAAATATTATGGCTGGAAGTTTAAATAAAGTACTTTTAATTGGTCGTTTGGGCGCAGATCCTGAGATTAAACAAATGGTTAACGGAAAAAATGTAGCTAGATTGAGCTTAGCAACAAGTCAATCTTGGAAAGATAAAAATACAGGTGAAAAAAAAGAAAAAACAGAGTGGCACCGTATAGTTGTATTTAATGAAGGATTGGTGAATGTTGTGCAACAATATTTAAAAAAAGGTGCACAAATTTATGTTGAGGGTCAAATAGCAACTAGGAAATGGAAAGATGAACAATCTGGTCAAGATAAATTTTCCACAGAGATAGTTATTCAAGGTTATAATTCATCTCTTACAATGTTAGGAGGTGGCAATTCTGGGGGAGGAATTGCTAACGATAATACACAGTCTTCTAAAAATAATGAGGAAATGTCTCAAATATCAAATGATATGGATGACGATATTCCTTTTTAAACTTTATGGAAAAATCAGAAACTTCTAAAGATCAAAATATAAAACTAATTTCCGTTCACGATGAGATGAGCTCATCTTATCTCTCTTATGCAATGAGCGTTATAGTAAGTAGAGCTTTGCCAGATATTAGAGACGGATTAAAGCCAGTTCATAGAAGAATATTATATGCAATGTATAAAGGCGGTTATGATTGGTCAAAACAATTTAGAAAATCTGCTAGAATAGTTGGAGACGTTATTGGTAAATATCATCCTCATGGTGATCAATCTGTATATGATGCATTAGTAAGGATGGTTCAAGATTTTTCAATGAGTCTTCCATTAGTTGATGGCCAGGGTAATTTTGGCTCTATAGATGGCGACCCAGCTGCAGCAATGAGATATACTGAAACACGATTGTCTAAAGTCTCTCAATTTTTGATTGATGATATAGAAAAAAATACAATTGATTTCAAAAGTAATTATGATGAAACAGAAAGAGAACCAACTGTTTTACCATCACAATTTCCAAATTTATTGGTCAATGGTGCAGGTGGTATCGCAGTTGGAATGGCAACAAGTATACCTCCTCATAATTTAGGAGAGGTTATTGATGGAACATTAGCTTTAATCGAAAATAAAGATATTAAGATTAAAGATCTTATGAAACACATTCCTGGTCCAGATTTTCCTACAGGAGGGGTAATAATAGGCAAAGATATAATCAAGCAAGGCTATAATAAAGGCAGAGGATCTTTCAAAATAAGAGGTGAAATAACAATTGAAAGTTTAAAAAATAATAGAGAAAGATTGGTTATAACTTCTATACCATATCAAGTGAATAAATCAGTTTTAAATGAGAGAATAGCTCAGTTAGTTCGAGAAAAGAAAATAGAGGGCATTAGAGACATAAGAGATGAGTCAAATAGAGAAGGTATTAGAGTTTCAATAGATTTGAGAAGTGGAGTAGAGCCAGAAACAGTAAAAAGACAATTGTATAAAAATACACAGATAGAGAGTTCTTTTGGTTTTAATACTTTAGCCATAGTAGATGGAAAACCAGAAACATGTAATTTAAAAGATTTTCTTTCAAGTTTTTTAAATTTTAGAGAAGATGTAGTAATTAAAAAAACAAAATTTGATTTAAACAAGGCTGAGGATAGAGCTCATATTTTGATAGGTCTTTCAGTATCAGTTGAAAATTTAGATAAAGTTATAAAGATTATTAGAAATTCAAAAAATCCTGAAGAAGCAAAAATATCTATTTCAAAAACTAAGTGGAAAATTAACAAATCTAAAAAATTAATTTCATTAGTGGAAGATAAAAGTAAAAAAGATGTTTATAATTTATCTGAGGAACAAGTTAATGCTATTTTAGAACTAAGATTGCAAAAACTGACTGCTTTAGGAATTAACGAAATAGAAGTTGAGATAAAAGAACTGGCTGAGCTAATTTCAAAATATAAAAAGATAATTTCGTCTAAAAAAGAATTATTAAAAGTAATTAGTGAGGAATTAAAAACAATTAAAGATAAATATTCTACTCCTAGAAGAACAAAAATTATTGATGCAGTGCTCAACTATGACATAGAGGAAACTATTCAAAAACAATCAGTTATAATAACCGTAACATTACAAGGTTATATAAAAAGAGGATCTTTAAATAATCTAAAAACTCAAAAAAGGGGTGGCAAGGGTAAGACCGGCATTACAACTAGAAACGAAGACTCAGTAATTCAAACTTTGTCTGTAAATACTCATACATCTATGCTTTTCTTTTCTACAGAAGGTTTGGTATACAGGTTAAAAGCTTGGAAAATTCCTGAAGGCTCAGCTTCATCCAAGGGAAAATCTTTATTTAACATTTTACCCTTAAAAAATCATCAATCTATAAGCTCTATAATGCCATTTCCTGATGATAATAATAGCTTAAAAGATTTTCAAATAGTCTTTGCAACCTCTAAAGGAAAAATTAGAAAAAATAGTTTGGAGGATTTTTCATCAATTAATGCTTCTGGAAAGATTGCTATGAAACTCGACAGTAACGATAAGATAGTAGGAGTTAAAATTTGCAAAGATGATCAAGATATTATTTTAAGCACAAAATTTGGTAAATGTATAAGATTTGAATCTAAAAAACTGAGAATATTTAAAGGCAGATCCTCTAAAGGAATTAAAGGTCTTGAATTATCACCAAATGATGAAATTGTATCATTATCAATTATTGATAATGATAAAATTAAAAAAAGCACTAAAAATGGAAAAGATGAAAAATCCGAATTAAAGGCTACTGAAAAATTTATTTTATCAATTACAGAAAATGGTTTTGGTAAGAAAACATCTCATAAAGATTACAGGGTTACCAACAGAGGTGGAAAGGGGATAATTGGAATTGTAAATTCACCAAGAAATGGAAATATAGCCTCTTCATTTCCAGTCTTTGAGGGTGATGAAATTATGATATCGACAAACAAAGGGAGAGTAATAAGAGTTGCAGTTAAAGAAATTAGAACTGCAGGTAGAAACACTCAAGGGGTTAGAATAATTAAACTTTCGGGTGATGAAAAAGTTGTTTCATCAATAAAGATTGATGATAATTTGATATAATGCCGAAAGTTGCTATTTATCCAGGTACCTTTGATCCAATAACCTTTGGACATATTGATGTTATAAAAAAATCTTTAAAATTATTTGACAAAATAGTTGTAGGTGTGTCAGACAGTGAAAACAAAAACTATCTTTTCAACCCTTTTGAGAGAATAGAAATTGTCAAAAAAGCTCTTTTTTCAGATCTCAAATTAGATAAAAAAAAAATAGTTGTAGTTTCTTTTTCTTCTTTAACTACCGATTTATGTAAAAAATATAAATCCAATATTATTTTAAGAGGTTTGAGGGCAGTTTCAGATTTTGAGTATGAATTTCAATTGGCAGGCATGAATCGGAAGCTCAATAACAAGATTGAGACAATTTTTTTAATGTCAGATGTAGAAAATCAGATAATTTCATCGAAATTTGTTAAAGAAATTGTCAAATTAAAAGGTGATATAAAAAAGTTTACTACAAAAAGCACAATTAAATCTTTAAAAGAAAAATATGAATAACCTTTTTATAAAAATTTTATTTATTTTTTCTTTATTTATCAATCAAACAATAGCACAGGAGAATATTATGATTTTAAAATTAAAAGATGGAGATGTAAAAATTGAATTATTTCCAGATGTTGCACCAAATCATGTAAATAGAATTAAAGAATTAGCCGACTCAGGAAAATATGACAATGTTGTTTTTCATAGGGTGATAGATGGTTTTATGGCTCAAACAGGTGATGTACAATTTGGTAAATCAAATTCTGATAGTTTTGATTTAAATAGAGCTGGTATGGGTGGATCAGATTTACCCGATTTAAAACAAGAGTTTAGTAGTCTACCTCATGATAGAGGCACTTTATCAATGGCTCGTTCGTCAGATCCTAATAGTGCGAATAGTCAATTTTTTATCTGTTTTAAACCCGCACCTTTTTTAGACAGACAATATACAGTTTTTGGAAAAGTCATTGAAGGCATGGAGTTTGTTGATAAAATTAAAAGAGGAGATGAAAACAATAATGGTGCTGTTTCTGATCCTGATAAAATAATTAGTTTTAAATCTTTATAAACTTTAATCAAGTTGAAAAAATTTGCCTTTAAAGTTTTAGCTAAAGATAATTTTGCAAGATCAGGGTTAATCGAGACACATAGAGGAAATATTAATACACCAGCTTTCATGCCAGTTGGCACCCAAGCTACTGTTAAGGCTTGTACAATCAGAGATATAAAAAAAACTGGATCAGAAATAATTCTCTCCAATACTTATCATTTAATGATTAGACCAGGTGTAGACCGTGTTAAAAATGCTGGAGGATTGCATAAATTTATGAATTGTGATCTTCCTATTTTGACAGACTCTGGTGGTTTTCAAGTTATGTCTTTATCTAAATTAAATAAAATTGATAGAGAAAAGGGTGCAATTTTTAATTCACATGTTGATGGGAAAAAATTTAGTTTAAGCCCAGAAGAAAGTATCAAAATTCAATTGGGTTTAGACTCTGATATTGTAATGATTATGGATGAATGCCCAAAAAAAAGTAATGACTATAATTTAATAAAAGACTCCATGAATTTATCATTATATTGGGCAAAAAGATCAAAAAAAGCTTTTGGTAAAAATCCTCACAAAGCTTTATTTGGAATAGTACAAGGGGGTTTATTCAAAGATTTAAGACTCGAGTCGTTAAATTCACTAGTCGAAATTGGATTTGATGGATACGCGCTTGGTGGTTTAGCAGTTGGGGAAACTCAAAAAGAGATGTTTCAAGTTTTAGATGATATTAAATCAAATCTACCCGAGCTAAAACCTAGATATTTGATGGGTGTTGGGACCCCTTCTGATATTTTAGGAGCAGTTAAAAGAGGTATTGATATGTTTGATTGTGTTTTACCGACAAGATCAGGAAGAACAGGTTTAGCCTTTACTTGGAATGGTAGAGTCAATGTTAAAAATAAAAAATATCAAAATGATAATTCTCCACTAGACAAAGATTGTGACAATTTAGAATTAAACAAATATTCTTTGAATTATTTAAATCATCTTTTCAATACTAACGAAATTCTTGCATCAATGATTCTAACATTACATAATATTAATTTTTACCAAGAATTGATGAGATCAATTAGATCAAATATACAAAAAGGTACCTTTGACAAATTTCACGATAAATACATAGATAAGTTGTAAATTTTGGTAAAAAATTTGTCAAAAATGTCATTTGAAATATATAAATTTATCTATATATAGGCTTCAATCCTTTAAATTTTGGGCCCTTAGCTCAGTTGGTAGAGCAATTCCCTTTTAAGGAATGGGTCGATGGTTCGAGTCCATCAGGGCTCACCATTTTTAGGAAATTTTTATTGGTGGGTATTCTAAAATAATCTTATTTGTCCACTCATTTATTTTTTTAATTCGATTGTCAGCAGATGGATGGGTGCTTAAAAATTCTGGTTGAGATTTTCCTTTGTTAAATTCTTTCATTCTTTCCCAAATTTTAGTAGTCTCTCTTATATCATAACCCGACAGAGAAGAAAAAATCATTCCTAAATAATCTGCTTCACTTTCTTGTTTTCTTGTGAAGGGGTTCATTATGCCAAGTTGAGAAAGCAAACCTATTGTATCCATTCCAGTAGCTCTATTTACTTGGGATAACTTTCCTCCTGTAAAAATATCTAATAATTGTGTTCCAGTATTTAGAATTGCTCCTCTACTAGCTCTTTCAACAGAATGTTTTGCAACTGCATGAGCTATTTCATGACCCATGACCGCTGCCAAACCATTTGTATTTTTAGTGACCTCAAGCATTCCAGTATAGACTGCAATTTTACCACCAGGCATACACCAGGCATTTCTTACTTTTTTATTTTCTATTAAAATATATTCCCAATCGAAGTTTTGAGTTGGGTCGTTAAGTTTTGATACATAAAAATATTCACTAATAGAATCTTCCATTTTTTTTCCAATATTTTTAATCAAATCAAGCGTCTTTGTATCTTTACTTAACTTTTCTTTTTCTTTCACTTTTTCAAAAATCTTAGCAGCTTGTGCATTTAGTTTAGCTTCGGGTATTATTTTTAGCTGTTTTCTCTCTGTGATAGGAGCAGTAGAACAAGAATTTAAAAGCAACCCTCCACAACTACAACCAACATATGACAAAAATTTTCTTCTATTCATTTTATAAATACATTGATATTATATTAATTAATGAATCTAAATAATAAAATATTATTAATACTTTTCATAGTAGCAATTTCATTCGTAATCTATTCAAGTTTTAGATAAAATTATGACTAAAAATAAAAAAAAAAGATCATTAACACTTGTTTTAAGAAATTACTTTATTACAGGAGTTGTTGTATTAATTCCCATTGGAATTACTTTATATCTCACAAAATTTTTCATTGGAATTTCATCTAAAATTATACCTGAGAACATAAATCCAAATAACTATCTTCCTTATGCCGTCCCAGGACTTGAAATTTTAATATCTGTAATCATTATTACAATTGTTGGTGGATTATCATTATCCTTTTTAGGTAAGAAAATTTTAAAATTAATTGATGATCTATTTAAACGAATACCTTTCTTAAGAACAATTTATTCTGCTATTTTACAAATGACTGAAACGTTCTCTAATAGCAAAAATGACAAGAAAAGTGTTGTATTGATTCAATATCCAAGAAAAGGAGTTTGGGCAGTTGGTTTTGCAACAAAAGAAAATAAAGGTGAGATGGCTCAAAAAACTAATCAAAAACTAATAAGCGTCTTTGTTCCAACGACTCCTAATCCTACAAGTGGTTTTTTACTTATGTTTCCACTAGATGAAGTAATCTATTTAGATATGACTTTTGAAGAGGCATCTAAATTTATTGTATCTGCTGGTACTTCTACTGGTAAGAATTAAGCAATATCATTTATAATATCAGCTCTATCATAAAGTTTAATAAGTGGTTTAAATCTTTTTATATCTTCGTTTGATTTTTCAATTCTTTTAATCTCTTTTTCAGCTAATAAAAAAAGATCTTTATTATGAATTGGATCAGCTAATTTAAAATTTTTAATACCACTTTGTTTAAAACCCAATAAATCTCCAAAACCTCTTATAGCCATATCTGCTTCTGAAATTATGAAACCATCATTAGATTCTTTCAAAATATTAATTCTTTTTTTTGCATTCTCACTTAAATTTGATTTAAACATCAAAATACATGAAGACGCTTTAGAACCTCTGCCCACACGTCCTCTTAGTTGGTGCAATTGAGACAACCCGAACTTATTTGCATTTTCTATGATTATTACATTAGCATTAGGAAAATCTATACCAACTTCTATGATTGTAGTAGACACTAATATTTTAAATTCGTTTTTTAAAAATCTATTTAAAATATTTTCTTTTTCATCGATAGTGGTCTTCCCATGTAGTAATAAAACTTGTTTTGGAAACAATTTATTTAAGTATTCAAATTTTTTTATAGCTGAAGTATGATCAATTCTCTTAGACTCCTCTATTAGTGGGCAAACCCAAAATATTTGATTTCCAAGACTAATTTCTTTTTGTACAAACTTTATTACATCATCTATCTTATTTTCTAATTTACTATATGTTTTGATAGATTTTCTTGATTTAGGTTTTTCTTTTATTATAGAAATGTCCATATCACCAAAAATAGTCATTGTTAAGGTTCTAGGTATTGGCGTAGCAGTCATTAGTAATATATCACAATCTTTTCCCCCCTTATCAGATAAACGTTTTCTTTGGCTAACACCAAATTTGTGTTGTTCATCAATTATTATCAATCCAAGATTTTTAAAGATTACCTTTTTTTGAAATATTGCATGTGTACCAAAGATGATATCAATTTTATTTTGTAAAAGTTTACTAAGTATATCTTTTTTTTCTTTATATTCAGTTTTTCCAGAAATCAGTGCAATATTTAATTCGTCAGCAAAAATTTTCTTTGCAAGATTAAAATGTTGTCTTGCTAAAATCTCAGTTGGAGCCATGACTGCAACTTGAAAACCTGAAATAACAGTGTTATAGGCCGCTAAAAGAGAAACAATTGTTTTTCCACTTCCAACATCGCCTTGTAAAAGTCTAAACATCTTGGTTGATGAACATAAATCTTGATTGATCTCTCCCAATGATTTTAATTGATCTTTAGTTAATGAAAAATCAAGTTTATTTATAATTTTATTTTGTTTATTTAAATGTAAAATTTTATTTTTCTTCTTATTCTTCTTAATTTTTTTTCTTATTTCTGAATTAACTAAAAATGTTGAAAAAATTTCGTCATATGCAAGTCTTTGATAAAAGTTTTTTTTATACTTTCCAATATTTTCTGGTTTGTGTAACTCTCTTATTGATGTGTTCCAGCTTATATGATCAAATTTAGCTAATATGTCCTTAGAATGCCACTCATCTAATATTGGGAGCGACACAATTATTTGATTTATTATTTTGTTGTAAACTTTCTCTGAAATACCATCTGATAGGGCATATTTGTTATGTTTTTGTTTTATTAACGAAGAATCCTCTGAGATATATTTTGGGTTGGTTATTTGGTATTTATTTTTAAACATACCAATTTTTCCATTAATTGTAACCTCTTTACCTATAGGCAGGATCTTTTTTATATATCCTTCATAACTGTTAAAAAAAACACAGTCCAATTCTCCAGTATCATCTGAGCAAACAACCCTGTTTGGTAGATTTCTTACTCTAGGAAATAAATACTTTTTTGGAAAAATTGTTATTGTTTGATTTTCGCCTATTTTCAAATCTTTAATTTTTGAAGATAGAGTTCTGTCTGTAAATGATTTTGGTAGTTTCCATAATATATCAAAAATACTATTTATTTTTTTTTTTTTCAAAATTTGAGAAGTTTTAGCACCAACTCCTTTTAAAGTTGATAAATCTTTTAACAGATATTGATAATTGCTTTTATTATACATTTACAACTTATATATTCTAATTATGAATTCTGACATAGAACAATTAAAAAAAAAAATTATCTATAGATCAAATTATCGTGGTACAAAAGAAATGGATAAATTACTAGGAGCATTTACGAATGCTTATATTAATCAATTAAATGAGAAGGATCTATTAGATTTACAAAAGCTACTAAGTTTTGAGGATGAAGATCTATTTAATTTTTATAGAGGATTAAATACAAATATAGAATTTGAGGAAAACAATGTTAATTCATTATTTAAAAAATTTAAATATGTGGTTGATTAAGAATGGCGGAGAGACTGGGATTCGAACCCAGGAAAGAGTTGCCCCTTTGCCGGTTTTCAAGACCGGTGCTTTCAACCGCTCAGCCATCTCTCCGTGAGCAAGGTTTTATTATTAAAAATATATAATTCAACCATAAAATAGTCTAATTACCTTAAGTATTATTTGATTCTATAAAATTCTATGAATAAAGATTTTAACAAAGGTTTATTATTAACTTCATTAGGATCTTTTTGGTGGGGTTTTATTGGAGTAATTTACTTTGAATATGTATCTTTTATTGGTCACATAGAATTAGTAGTTCATAGATGTTTATGGACAACTTTGATGTTAATTTTAACTACCACATTTGTATCGAAATGGAAAATATTTTTTAAAATTGCAATTAACCAAAAAAATTTGATCTACTTATTTATCTCAGGAGCTCTAATTTTTGTTAATTGGGCTATTTGGATATATGCTGTTGCAACTGAAAGAATAATAGATGCAAGTTTTGGATATTTCATAATGCCAATTATTAGTGTTTTATTAGGTAAAATTTTTTTTAAAGAAAAATTAAATAATAAAAGAATTTTTTCAGTAATTTTGGTCATTATTTCAATTTTATTTATAATTTTTTTTAATCTAAAAAGCCTACCATGGGTTGGTTTGATAGTAGCTTTTAGTTGGGCTTTTTATAATCTTGTTAGAAAAAAAATCAATGTTGATACTGATATTGGACTTTTAATTGAGAGTTTTTTTATATTTCCATTTGCTTTAATTGCATTTTATTTAATATATAAAAATGGTTTAAATGATTTTAACCTATCAAACCCTGGTCTAAGTTTATTTCTAATCCTAGCAGGACCAATGACAGTAATTCCTTTATTTCTTTATGTTAGGGGTGTTGAGTTAATAGGGTTGGGGCCAACAGGCATGATATTTTACATAACGCCCACACTACAGTTTATTATGGGCTATTTCTATTACAATGAGAGTTTTTCTTTAGTAAAATTTATTAGTTTTATTATTATATGGATAGCTGTAATTATATATTTAAAAGACTTATATGAAAATAATTAAAATATTATTATTTATAAGTATATTTTTTTGTAATTTAACTTATGCTGATATCAATATAGAATTTGAAAACTGGAAAAAAGATTTTAAAAAAGTAGCATTATCTAAAGATATATCAGAAGAAACTTTTAATATAGCAATTGAAAATACCAGATATTTACCAAACGTAATTAAATACGATAGATATCAACCTGAGTTTTATGAAGATACAAAAACATATGTTAGCAAAAGAGCTTCATTAAAAAAATTGAAACAAGGTCTAGAGCTATATGAACAGAACCAGGAATTGATAAATAAAATAGAAAAAGAATTCAAAGTTGAAAAAGAATTAATGTTAGCTTTGATGGGTATCGAAACAAATTTTGGTAATTATGTTGGAAAAATGGATATCCTTTCGTCTCTTGCAACACTAAGTTTTGATAAAAGAAGATCTGAGTTTTTTACAAATGAACTAATCACTCTTTTAAAGTTAATAGAAACTAAAAAAGTTGATCATAAAAGTTTATATGGATCATGGGCAGGGGCTTTTGGATATTTTCAATTTATGCCAAGCACTATTGATAATTATGCTATTGATTATAACAATAATAAGGAAATAAATTTGAAAAATAACATAGATGCATTTGCTTCTGCAGCAAATTATTTATCAAAAATAGGGTGGAGGACAGAAAGACCATGCTTTTATAGAGTAGTGCTTAAAGATAATATACCAAATAAATATTTGAATACATCTGCGCAAAAAATAAAAAACAAAAAAAAATTAAGTTTTTTTATGAAATATATTGAGAAAGATAACCTACCTAGCAATTTAAATTTTAATTATAAAGTTGCAATAGTAACTCCAGATAAAGATATTGTTAAAGATGCTGAAAAACTTAAACCAGCCTACATTGTTTATGATAACTATGAAGTTATTCTTAAATGGAATAGATCTTTAAGGTTTAGTTTAGCTGTATGTACTTTAAAGGATAAATTTAAAAATGAACTTTAAATATTGTCTAATTATTACTATTATATTATTTCTCAGTAATTGTTCAACTAACGTCAATTTAAAAAAATTTACAACAGTAGAAAATTTTTCAAATAAAGGTTTTACCTTAGTTTTTGAAGATAGGTTATATAATGATAAAATTGTTGATAAAAAAATTGATAATCGCTCATATCTAATTTTTCAAAAAAATTTAAGAAAAAATTCAAGTGTTAAAATAACTAATATTTTAAATAATAAAACAATTTTAGCAAAAGTTGCTTCAAATAAGACAAATTATCCTTATTTTTATAATTCAGTTATATCTAAAAGAATTGCAGAAGATTTAGATCTTGATTTAGATGAACCTTACATATCAATTTCGTTAATATCAAATAATTCATCATTTATAGCAAAAAAAACTAAAACTTGGGAGGAGGAAAAAGAAGTAGCTGAAAAGGCTCCAGTTGATGGAATTGAGATAAATGATCTTAATAAAGTGAAAACTAAGAAGAAAACTATTAAGACTAAAAAATTTTCATATTCAATAAAAATTGCTGATTTTTATTATGAAAAATCAGCCTCAGAAATGATTAAAAGGATTAAAAATGAAACTTCAATTAAAAATTTTAAAGTACTCGCTCTTACTAAAACAAATTTTAGAGTTATTTTAGGTCCTTTTAATGATATTAATTCTTTAAAAAATTCTTATAATAAAGCAGCTATACTAGATTTTGAAAACCTTGAAATTATTCGACATGACTAAAAAATTCACACATATTTTGTTTTTTTTATTTTTATTCACGACCAATGCATTTTGTGAATTCCAAACAAAAGCTCGAACAGCAATTTTGCAAGATTTTTATTCAGGTGAAATTTTGTATGAAAAGGAACCAGATATTTCAATATATCCTGCTTCGATGACTAAAATAATGACTGCTATAATAGCCTTTGATTTTATAAAATCTGGGGATATCAATTTAGATGATGAGTTTATTGTTTCGGAAAAAGCTTGGCGTTTATCTACTTCAGGATACTCATCAATGTTTATCATGGTAAATGATACGGTTTCAGTTGAAGACTTGTTAAGAGGAATAATTGTTGCTTCGGGTAATGATGCTTGTGTTACATTAGCTGAAGGTATAGCAGGTACTGAAGAAGAGTTTGCTATTTTGATGACATCTAAAGCAAAAGAACTTGGTATGGAAAATACTAATTTTGCAAATTCTTCAGGGATTAATGATCCTAATAACTATTCTACAGTTAGAGATATACTGATTATGTCTAATTATCTTATAAAAACTCATCCAAGCTTTTATGAATATTTTGCAGAATTAGAGTTTACTTGGGATAGAACTGGTGGTGATCCAATAACTCAGGGCAACAGAAACCCGCTTCTTTATAAAAATATTGGTGCCGATGGAATTAAAACAGGATATCTAGCCGTAGAAAAATATTCATTGGCTTCATCTATAAATAGAAATGGAAGACGTCTGATTGCAGTAGGAAGTGGTTTTGATACAAAAAAACAAAGATCTAGAGAGAGTACAAAAATCTTGACCTATGGTTTAACAAATTTTGATTTAGTAAAAATTACAGAGGCCAATCAAGAAATTTCTGAAGTAGAGGTATGGTTAGGTCAAAAAAATAGTGTTCAGGTCTACTCAAATCAAGATATTTACAAAACCATTAAAAAAGCCAGAAAAAACCGTCTTAAAATATCAGTAAATTATAACGGACCAATCGAAGCTCCAATTAAAAAAGATCAAGTTATCGCTAAACTTAAAATGGTTTATGATGATGAGCTTGTAGGAGAATATGATCTTTACGCAAAAGAGGAAATTAAAAGATTAAATATTTTCTCTAGATTAATTAGATCATTAAATTATTTGATTTGGGGTGATGTCTAAAAAACCAATCATTGTTTTTGAAGGCATAGAGGGATCTGGTAAATCTCACCATATTAGAAGAATTGTAAGTTTTTTAAAAAAGAATAAAATTGATTTTATATATCTAAGAGAGCCAGGTGGAAATCCAAATTCCGAAAAAATAAGAAAATTAATTTTAAGTAAAAAAACAAAATTTCAACCAAAAACAGATTTATTGTTATATATAGCTGCAAGAAATGAGAATATTTCAATTCTTAAGAAAAATTATAAAAAAAAAATAATTTTGATCGACAGATTTGTAGACTCAACAGTTGCTTATCAGCATTATGGAATGGGTTTAAATATTAATTTTATAAATAATATAAACAAATTTGTTTTAGACAGACTAAAAGTTGATTTCACTTTCCTTAACGTAGTAAGCGAAAAAAATATGATAAAAAGACTAAAAAAAAGAAAAAGATTAAATAGATATGATAAATTTAATAAAAATTTTTATAAAAATGTCCAAAAAGGTTTCATAAAAATGGCTAAAAAAAATCCAAAAAAATATTTTATTGTTAACTCTAATCTAGAAATTAAATCTAATGAAAAATTAATTATAAATAAAGTTAAAGACTTGATTTAGATATGAATGACCCTATTAATCAGACTAAACTCTTTGGATTAAGTAATTATTTTAATGAATTAAAGTATTTATTTGATAATAATAAATTACCAAATAAGATATTATTATCAGGTCAAAAAGGATCAGGTAAATTTACATTATCACTACATTTAATTAATTATATTTTATCTAAGAACGAGGATTATTCCTATGATGTTCAAAATTTTGAAATTAATGATAAAAATAGATCTTTTAAATTAGCTAAAAATAATACATCGCCAAATTTTTATTTAATTGATATTAAAAAAGAAAAAAAGAATATTGAAGTTGATCAAATAAGAGAATTAATTAGTTTTTGTAATAAATCCTCTTTTAATACTAAGCCCAGATTTGTTTTGATAGATAATCACGAATTAATGAATTTAAATTCAAATAATGCTTTACTCAAAACTTTAGAGGAACCTAATGATAATATATTTTTTATTATCATTAATAATTCATCAAAAATTTTACAAACTATTAAATCAAGATGTTTGTATTTTAAAATTAGGTTGTCACAACAAGAAAGTATTAATATTTTTAACAAAATTATCAATAAAGATATCCACAGTTTGATAAGTAAAGATTTAATTTTTCATTATTTCACTCCAGGTGATCTAATAAATTTATATAATTTTTCTTTTGAAAAAAAAATTGATTTAACAAAAATGAAACTAGAAGAATTCTTATTGGAAATAATTGATAATAATTATTATAAAAAAAATATTTTAAGCACTAATCTTATATTTGCTTTTTTACAAATGTATTTTATTAAAAAAGTTAACAATTTAGATAATTATTCGATTTATACAAAATTTGTGAATTCTATTGATGATATTAAAAGATTTAATTTAGATATTGAAAGTTTATTTATACAATTAAGACATCAAATAGTTAATGACTAAATATTTTTATATTACAACACCGATCTATTATCCATCTGCGAAACCACATATGGGCCACGCATACTCAAGTATTGTTGCAGATTTTTTTGCAAGATTTAAAAGAATTGATGGTTTTCAGGTCCATTTTTTAACTGGCACTGATGAACATGGATTAAAAATTCAAAGAGCTGCTGAAAAAGAGGGGATGGATACATTAAAATTTTGCGATACTATTAGTCAAACTTTTAAGGATCTTTCAAAAACTTTAAATTTAACCAATACTGATTTTATAAGAACAACTGAGAAAAGACATTTAAAATCTGTGCAATATTTATGGAATGAACTAGAAAAAAATGATGACATTTATCTATCAAAATATTCTGGATGGTACTCTGTATCAGATGAGGCATTTTATAATGAGGATGAAATCGAGGAAAATAATGGAAAAAAAATAGCAATTTCTTCAAAATCTTCAGTCGAGTGGGTTGATGAAGAATCTTATTTTTTTAGATTATCAAAATGGGAAAAGCCTTTACTAAATTTTTATGAAGAAAATCCACAATTTATTTCACCAGAATCTAGAAAAAATGAGGTTATAAGTTTTGTAAAAAGTGGCTTAAAGGATTTATCTGTAAGTCGGAAGAGTTTCTCCTGGGGTATTAAAGTACCCAGCAACAAAGATCATGTTATTTATGTATGGCTTGATGCGTTAACCAATTATTTAAGTGCTTTAAATTATCCTGATAAAAATGATCAGTTACTTAATAATTTTTGGCCTGCCTCATTACATATTATTGGTAAAGACATATTAAGATTTCATGCGATTTATTGGCCAGCTTTTTTGTTAGCAGCTAAAATTAAACCTCCATTAAAAGTTTATGGTCATGGCTGGATTCTTTCAGGAGATGAAAAAATGTCAAAGTCAAAAGGTAACATATTAGATCCAATTGATATTATAAAAAATTATGGCATTGATGCCTTAAGATACTATCTTATTAAAGAGGTTTCTTTTGGAAATGACGGAAATATTTCACAAGAGAGACTTGAAGATTGCATTAATAGTGATTTAGCAAATAATTTTGGAAACTTGTGTCAACGAGTAGTTGCTTTTTCTTTAAAAAATTGTGCGGGGAAAATTCCAAATAAAATAGAATTTCATTCAGATGATCTTAAAATATTAGATAAATTTAAAAATAATTTAAACACTATTAGGGAAAAAATTGATAACCAAGATATTAATTTTTATATAGACTTTATCGTAAATTCTTTATTTGAAGCTAACAAATATTTTAATGATCAAGAGCCTTGGAAAAAGAAAGATAACCTAATCAGATTGAATACAATAGTTTATACAACGTTAGAAATAGTGAGAAAAGTAAGCTATTTATTATATCCCATTATCCCAGAGTCCTCTGTTAAAGCACTAAAAATTTTTGATATAAAGGAAAAAGATATTGATTTTTCTTCAATTGAAAATAATGAGTTTCTAATTAAAGATAAAAAAATAAATAAAATAGATATATTATTTAAAAAAATAGAAAAAAATAATGATTGATTCACATTGCCATTTAGATCATGAACCGCTGAAAAGTGATTTATCAAATATAATTAAACGTTCAAAAGATGTGGGAATAGAAAAATTATTGACAATTTCTACATCTGTCGAAAGTTTTCAAAAAATTAAAAATATTATAAATAAAGACGAAATTATTTTTGGTACAATTGGAATACATCCACATGAAACTGATAATAATGAAATTTCAATTGATTATATTGTAAAAAATTTCGAGGAAAACCCTAAGATAATTGGTATTGGTGAAACTGGATTGGATTTTTATTACAATAACAGTGATAAAGAAAAACAAATTAAAAGTTTTAAGAAACATATAGAAGCTTCTATAAAAACCAACTCACCTTTAGTAGTTCATTCAAGAAACGCAGAGGACGAAACATTTGAAATTTTGAATAAATATCAAGGTGAAAAATTAAAAATTTTGATGCATTGTTTTACAGGTTCAAAAAATTTTGCTGAAAAATTATTGAAATTAAATGCTTTTTTTTCTGCAAGTGGCATTATAACGTTTAAAAATTCCATTGATCTACAGGAAACATTTAAAATTTTACCATTAGAAAAAATTTTGATTGAAACAGATAGCCCCTATTTAGCACCTGTACCTAATCGTGGTAAAAAAAATGAACCATCTTTTTTGAGTTATACAGCTCAAAAATTAGCCGAAATTAAAGATCTATCGAAACAAGAAATAACTAAAATTACAACTAAAAACTTTAACAATCTTTTTTTTAATTAAGATCCATGGAATTCATTATACTTGGTTGTGGAAGCTCAATGGGTGTACCAAGACCAGATGGATTTTTTGGTAATTGTGATCCTAAAAACATAAAAAACTATAGAACAAGATGTTCAGCTATTATCAAAACATCAAATCAAAATATATTAATAGACACATCACCTGATTTGAGACAACAATTATTAAGGCACAAAATAAAAAAAATAGACAAAGTACTTTATTCTCATATGCATGGAGATCAAACCCATGGAATTAATGATTTAAGATCTTTTTTCATAAATAGCAAAAATCAAATTAACGTATATGCTGATAAAGCAACCTCAAAGTATCTTAAAAAAAGTTTTTCGTATATTTTCAAAAGTTATTCGAAAGAATACCCGGCTACCTTAAAATTGAATAATTTACCAAGAAGTATTTTTATAACTAATAATAAAAAAAAGATAAAGATCAAATCAGTTCAAGTTGAACATGGTAATGTAGTATCTAATTGTTTTATAATTGACAAAAAATTAGCCTACATAAGTGATGTGAGTAAAATTTATAATAGCGATTATAAATACTTTAAAAATTTGAAATATCTGATCATTGATTGTTTGTGGTACAATCCTCATCCATCGCATTTTAATCTTGAAACTTCGCTGTCAATGATTTCAAAATTTAATCCAAAAAATGCAATTTTAACTAATTTATCGCCTGTATTAGATTATAAAGCTCTCAAGAAATTATTACCTAAAAATGTAGTTCCTGCACATGATGGGTTATCAATCAAGCTATAAGATACTTTCAATTTTATTAATTATTTTTTTTGACATTGGCTTTGTGAAGGAAGAAAACGTGTCTGCTACTTTGCCTTCTTTATTAATCAAAATTTTATGAAAATTCCATTTTGGAACTGCTGAATTACCATAATTAGTCTTAGCCCATTTAAAAACTTCATGAGCATTAATTCCTTTTACTTCAGTAATTGCCGAAAGAGGAAAAGTAATATTAAAATTTACCTCACAAAATTCTTTTACTTCAGAATTTTCTTTTTTTTCTTGATTAAATGAATTTGATGGAACACCAAGAACAATTAAACCTTTTTTGTTATATTCGTCCCAAAGAGCTTGAAGTTCATTATATTGGTTTGTAAATCCACAATAACTTGCTGTGTTAACAACTAAAACTACCTTATTTTTAAAATCACTAAAATTAATTATCCCGCCTGATATATTTTCAATTTTTAAATCAAAAAAAGTTTTTTCATAATTCGCTGAAACTGGGCTTTTAAAAAAAAACATAATTATCGTTAAACCTAAAATTAATTTTTTTTTCATTTATTAGGTGTTAGTAGTATTAAAAAGTACCCAAATAAAGTGGACAAAAGCGACCCAGTTAACACACCTATTTTTACCCCATCCATATATTGCATGTTTTCTACAAAGGCTAAATTACCGACGAAAAGGCTCATCGTAAAACCAATCCCTGTAAGAACTCCAACCCCATAAAAATTAAACCAATTTGAATTATTAGGCATTTGAGCTATTTTTGTTTTAATTGCTAAATACGAAAACACAAAGACACCTAATTGTTTTCCAACAAATAATCCTAAAACAATCCCTAAAGGTACCTTATCAAGAAGTGAACCAAGTGATAAACCTTCCAATGAAACACCAGCGTTCGCAAAAGCGAAAAGGGGCATTATACCAAATGCAACATATGGACTAATAGCATGCTCAACTTTTATTAATAGTGAAAAATCTTTTTCTTTTTTTCTGTGAGGAATTGTCATAGCTAATAAAACACCAGCAATTGTTGCATGTATGCCTGAATTGTGTGTGAAATCCCAAAGAAATATGCCAACTATAAGATAAGGTAAAAACTTTTTAATATCAAATTTGTTTATAATCAATAGAATTATAAAAGCTAATAACATTAAACTTAAATATTTTACACTCAAATCGCCTGAATAAAATATGGCAATAATAACAATAGCACCTAAATCATCAATAATTGCAAGAGCTGTTAAAAAAACTTTTAAGGATAATGTAACTCTTTTACCTAATAAAGAAAGTACACCAAGAGAGAAAGCGATATCAGTAGCTGAAGGAATTGCCCAACCATTTAATGTTTCAGGATCACCAAAATTTATAAAAATGTAAAATAGGGCAGGAATTAACATTCCACCAACAGCGGCGATTATTGGAAGTAAGGCTTGTTTGATATTAGAAAGTTCTCCTTGTAAAAATTCTCTTTTTATTTCTAATGTAACAAAGAAAAAGAATATTGCCATTAAAGCATCGTTAATCCAGTGAATAACAGATAATTTTAATCCAAAATTATTAATACCTATGAATAAATATTTGTTTAATGTTGAGAAATACAATTCAGATAAATTAGAATTGCTTATTATTAAAGCAATAATAGCTGCAAATAACAATACTAAACCACTTGCTGCCTCAAGTTTAAAAAACCATCTAAACGGCTTTGATAGATAATTAATCATTTTTATTTAAATAAATCATTAAAAAATAATTTTAGATCTTTAATAGTTTCAAATAAATTATATAAAAACAACTCTAAATTAGGAAAAATTTCACTTAGATTATTTTTAAAAGTGTCTAAAAGTATTATCAAAGCTATAAAGGAAATAATCAATACAATAAGATAATTAAAAAACTTAAAAATACTTAAACTTTTTGAAATAGGTTTTCTCTTTTTATCGATGTTATCACTTGATTGATTTTTAGGAATATTTAGTTGTTTATTTATATTAGCTTCATCACTATCAATTTTTTCATGTTCATTAGATTCTATTTGTCTTTGAAAAACTTTAATTTCATCTTTTTTTTTAAAGAACCATTTGTAATTACATGATCCGCACTGAAGAGTTCTTCCATTTTCTGGTAATAGATTATCGTCTAATTCAAATTTTTTTTGACATGATGGGCAGCTAATAATCATAAGCCTTATATAACAGATTTTTCTTAAAATTCTTTTAAATTTGTCTACCTTTATACATTGAAATAATTAATAAGTGCTGTATTAGTACATCACTCGGAGTGTAGCGCAGCCTGGTAGCGCATCTGGTTTGGGACCAGAGGGTCGCAGGTTCGAATCCTGCCACTCCGACCATTTATGAGAAAAGCAAAAATTTATATACCTAATAAAAGTCCAATGCAGTCCGGAAGGGGGAAATCTTACAAATGGATCTTGGAATTTGAGACAAGGGATCCAACTAGAAACCCTTTAATGGGTTGGGAAAGTTCTAACGATACTCTTTCCGAAATAAATTTAGAATTTTCAACAAAAGAATTAGCAATAGAGTATGCAAAAAGAAATAAGATTGAAGTGGAAATCATAGAGCCAAAAAAGAGAAAAATTATTAAAAAATCTTATGCGGATAATTTTTTAAAATAAATGTTTAAATTTTTTACACAAAAAAAATGGCATCTTTGGAGTATTGGTGGCACTATTATAATTTTAGTTGCTACATGGTATCAAGTTCAATTAGATGTTAGAATAAATGAGTGGTTTGGAGAATTTTATGACACTCTTCAAAAAGCCTTAACAGAACCTAATTCAGTTTCAGAGAAAGATTTTATTGCATACTTATTTACTTTTGCAAAAATAGCTGCTGTTTATATTTTGGTTGTCATCTTTAGTGATTATTTTACAAGTCATTGGACTTTTAGATGGAGAACAGCTATGGCTGATTTTTACCATGATAAGTGGGATTATGCTTCGTCTATAGAAGGTGCCTCGCAAAGAGTTCAAGAAGATACTTTAAAATTTGCGCGAATTATGGAAGGCTTAGGGGCTGAACTTTTAAGAAGCCTAATGACCTTAATAGCATTTACGCCAATATTGTGGGGTTTATCTAAAAGCATTACTGTCCTTCCATGGATTGGACAAGTTGACCACGCGTTAGTTTGGGTTGCGATTGTTTCAGCATTAGGAGGAACTATAATATTAGCTAGTGTTGGAATTAAATTACCTGGAATTGAATATGATATCCAAAAAGAAGAGGCAGCATATAGAAAAGAGTTAGTCTTAGGGGAAGATTTTAAGGAAAGTGCAAAGCCTGAAAAAATAACTGATCTTTATGGTGGAGTTCGTAAAATTCATTATAAAATGTATTTCCATTATCTTTATTTTAATGCTGTTAAATGGAGTTATCTTCAAGGAATGGTTATAGTTCCTTATTTAGCTCTAGCGCCCACAATAGTTACAGGAGCTATTACACTAGGATTTGTTCAACAAATTATTAGAGCTTTTGGTAGAGTTGAAACCTCACTTCAATATTTAGTCCGAAGTTGGCCGATTATTGTTGAATTAATATCTGTCTGGAAAAGATTAAGGGAATTTGAAAATAGGTTAGAAAGAAACACATCTTTAGAAACTATTATTTAATGGGAATAGATAAAAAATTTGAGGATTTATTTATTAACGTTTCGTGTAGAGCAGCATTAGCCAGTTATAACTTTATAGGTAAGAATGATAAAATAGCAGCTGACAAAGCTGCAGTTGATACAATGAGAACTGAATTGAATAAAATTGATATGGAAGGAAAGATTGTTATTGGAGAAGGTGAGCTTGATGAAGCCCCAATGCTCTTTATTGGAGAAAATTTGGGAAATAAGAATGGTCCAGAACTAGACATAGCTGTAGATCCATTAGAGGGTACAAATTTTGTAGCAAATGATTTGCCTGGAGCTTTATCAGTGATAGCCGTTGCAGAAAAATCAAATTTATTTAATGCTCCCGAGACTTATATGAGTAAAATTTCAGCTAATGTAAATGAAAAAAATGTTGTAGATTTAGATTTTTCATTAAAAAAAAATATTTTTAATTTAGCGGAGTACAAAAATAAAGAACCTAAAGATATAACGGTTTGTCTTTTAGACCGCCCAAGACATAAACAAATTATTGATGAATTAGGTAATATAGGAGTTAAACTAAAATTAATTACAGATGGTGATGTTTCAGGCGCTCTTCTAGTTTCTGAGGATAAATATAAAGTTGATTTATTCTTAGGTGAAGGGGGAGGTCCAGAAGGTGTCCTTGCTGCAGCGGCACTTGATGCATTTGATTGTTTTTTTCAAGGCAGATTTTTATTTAAAACTGATCTAGATAAAAAGAGAGCTAAATCAATGGGTATAAATGATTTTGATAAAAAGTACTATTTAGAAGAAATTGTGTCTGGTGACTCTATTTTTTGTGCGACAGGAATAACATCCGGTGATTTAGTTTCAGGTATTAAAGTGGACAATAATATCTTTTTTTCAGAAACTTTAATAACACACAAATCATCTGGTTTAAAAAAGATTGTCAGAAAACATGAAAAAATTTGAATGATTATTTATATCAAACAAAAATTATGCATTTAATTAAGCTTGATTAATAATAATTTATACAATAAAAAAAAGCTTTTTGGTCCCTTCGTCTATCGGTTAGGACACGTGGTTTTCATCCTCGAAAGAGGGGTTCGATTCCCCTAGGGACCGCCAATTGATTATGAAGTATTACGTATATCTTCTAGTTTCATCTAAAAACAAAAAACTAGTTTCTTATGTCGGCTACACTAAAGATCTAAAAAAAAGACTTTATCTACACAATTCTTCAAAAGGAGCAAAATTTACCAGGGGAAGAAAATGGAAAATTGCGTATTTCCAAGAATATTCAAGCAAAAAAAGGGCAATGAAAGAAGAATATCTTCTTAAAAAAAACACAAAAAAAAGAAATATGATAAAAAGAATTACATTGATTAATTATGAAAATATCAATTCTGTTACCCTATAAGGAAAATTTTTCATCTAAATATGCTGGGGCTGTATCTTTGTTTGTGAAAGACACATCTTTGAACAGTAAATATAAAAAATCGATTTATATATATGGGAACATGAGTTATTCAAGGCCATTCTTAAAAAATTATGTGAATATAAAATTAGATAAAAAAATTCTACAAAGTAACAGTAAAAATTATGTATCTAGATTTCTAGAACAAGAAAAAGAAAATAATTCAGATATAATTGAAATTCATAATAGACCAAACTATATTCGTTATCTTGAAAATATTAAAAATAAAAAAATAATATTATATTTCCATAATGATCCATTAACTATGAATGGATCTAAAAAAATTAAAGATAGATTATATTTATTAAATAATATTGATAAGATTTTATTTAATAGTAAATGGTCACAAAAAAGATTTTTTATTGGAATAGATAACGAAGAATTGTTAAAACAGAAAACATCAGTTTGTTATCAATCAACCTCTAAAGTCAAGGTAAATTTTTCAAAAAAAAAAAAATTAATTTCATTTGTTGGAAAACTAAATAGAGCAAAAGGATATGATTTATTTGGCGATGCAATAATCAAAATATTAAACAAATATCCAGAATGGAACTCAATCGTTATTGGAGATGAGCCTAGAGAAAAAATTAATTTTCACCATAAAAATCTAAAGATATTAGGTTTTGTATCCCATGAATATGTTCTTAGAAAATTAAAAGAAGTTAGTATTTCAATTGTTTGCTCAAGATGGGAAGAGCCCTTTGGGAGAACAAGTCTTGAGGCAGCTAGTAGAGGCTCAGCAGTTATAATTAGTAAAAAAGGTGGTTTACCTGAAACTTCCAAGTCAGCAATTTTACTTGAGGAATTAAACTCAAAAAATATCTTCAGTGAGATTGAAAATCTAATTTTAGATAAAAACAAATTAAAGATTTGTCAAAAGTTAAATTATAAAAATTTTGAATTTGATCATAAATATATTTCAAAAATAATTGATGGTATTAGAGATCAATTTCAAAATATCAGTCTTTTTAACATTAAGAAAGATAGAAAATTAAAAATTATGCATATAACAAATTTTAATGAAAGATTTAATGGTAGATTACATTATAATACTGGAAGAAGAATTAATAATGGATTTATAAGATTGGGTCATAATGTTTTATCAATCAGTGATCGAGATATATTACATAACAGTAAATCTCTCTCTGACTTAAATGGTTTAAATAATTTACAGAAAAAAATATTAGATACATATGATAATTTTAAACCTGATTTGATCATGCTAGGTCACGCAGATAGAGTATCATCACTGACTTTGGAAAAAATGAAAAATTTAGACAAGAATTTGAAGATTTCTCAATGGTTTTTGGATCCACTTTCAAAATATGGTCCTGATCATTCTAATAATTCTAAAAGAATTTTAGATAAAATTGAATTTTTAGATAAAACCTTTTTAACAACAGATCCAAATTCTTTATCTTTAAAGATTCCTAATTCGCACTTTATTCCTAATCCATGTGATAAATCTTTTGAAGTTTTAGAAAATTATAAAAATAAATGTGATTATGATGTTTTTTTTGCAATGAGCCATGGAGTACATAGGGGTGAACTTAAAAAAGGTAAAATTGATAATAGAGAAATTTTTATCAACAAACTTATAAAAAAAAATTTAGATATCAGATTCGATGTTTATGGTATGAATAATGTACAACCCATATGGGGAGAACAATTCTTAAAAAGAATATCAAATTGCTATATGGGAATAAACTTAAGCAGAGGCAGACCTATTAAGTATTATAGTAGTGATAGAATAGCACAATTAATAGGTAACGGCCTATTAACATTTATTGACAAGAAAACTTTTTTGAGTGATTTTTTTTCAGATAAAGAAATGGTATTTTACAATGATATAGATGATTTAAGTTATAAGATTAATAAGTATAAAAAAGACACTAAAATTGGAAAAAAAATAGCTAGATTAGGGAAAAAAAAATATTTTAAATATTTTAATTCATCAACAGTTTCAAATTATATGATTAGCAAGATTTTTAATCTAAAACCAGAAAATAAGATTATATGGGATAATAAATGACAAGGATCAATTTAACAAAAAAGGATTTAACAAACTCTATATATATGCAAATAGGTTTTTCTAAACTTGTCTCTGAAAGGCTAATCGATGAATTCTTCTCTTTAATTTTGTTAAACTTGAAAAAAGAAAAAATTGTAAAGCTAACTAACTTTGGCACATTCATATTAAGAGTTAAAAATCCAAGGATTGGACGAAATCCAAAAACAAAAGAAAAAAAAGAAATTTCAAAAAGAAATGTAGCTTTATTTAAGCCATCAAAGGAATTTAAAATTTTTATAAATTCAAAGAACAATGAATAAATCTTTTAATGCATATAAAACAATTGGTGAAGTGGTTAAAATTATTGGTCTTAAATCTCAAAAAGGTCAATCTTTACCAACTCACACAATTAGATTTTGGGAGACAAAATTTAAACAGATACAGCCTAAAATATTTAATGGTAATAGAAGATACTATGATGAAAAAAATATAGAAATTATTAAAAAAATTCATTTTCTTCTAAAAAACAAAGGAATGACTATTAATGGTGTAAAAAAATTCTTAGACGAGGAAAATTCTTTAAATCTTGACGAAACTTTAAATCACTCTATAAAAGCTTTAAAAATTAAAAATAGATTAATTAAAATATCTAATATTATAAAAAAATTGAGGTAAAAATATATATATGGCGAAAAAAACACATGTAAAAGTAAGACTTGTTCCTGAGACTAAACCAGATAGTCCTTTCTTTTACTACGTGAAAAAGCCTGCTGGTGGAGAAAAAGCTAAAATAAAATTAAAAGCTAAGAAATATAATCCATCAACTCGTAAACATGAAGTTTTTATTGAAAAAAAACTTCCCCCTCATAGTAAATAACTATTTTCTTTTAAAATTTCTTCTTTCGAAGTCTATGTAAGCTGATATCATATTTCGCCAAATCCGATTTGTTATTTTGGGATCAATTTTATTTTTTATAGACTTATTTTTAATGTTTTTAAGAATAATAGATATCCTTTTTTTATCTACAATTTCATATTTATAGGTTTTGAGTTTAAGAACATTGCTGACAATATTTGTTCTCTTTTTAATCAATTTAATAAGTTTGTTGTCAAGACTATCCAGCTTTTTTCTTAATATATTTAATCTTTTTTTTTTATTAGGCGACATTTGTTCAATTGGAATTATTTATAAATATTATATTTAAACAAGTATGTATACTGAAATTAATAATAAATACAGACTGTATATAAGTAATTGGTTATTATTAATGTTTTTTTTTAGTTTCATCAATGATTGTTGTTGGTGGGTTAACAAGGTTAACAGATTCTGGGTTATCAATTACAGAATGGGAATTTTTTAGAGGGTTTTTACCACCATTAAGCAATGAAACATGGAATGATTATTTTAACTCATACAAAAGAATTCCAGAGTTTGAATTACAAAACTTCTCAATGAATTTGAATGAATTTAAAATTATTTTTTGGTGGGAATGGGCACACAGATTTTTTGGTCGGTTAATTGGATTGTGCTTTTTAATACCTTTAATTTTTTTTAGCATAAAAATTGGATTTAAAAAACTTAATAACCTACATTTAATTTTCATATTAATATGTTTTCAAGGGTTTTTGGGCTGGTATATGGTTAAAAGTGGGTTAGTAAATAATGTTGATGTTAGTCATTTTAGATTATCAATCCATCTTTTATTTGCTTTCATTATCCTATCTTTAATTTTCTGGAATCTTTTGGGTTTAATGTATCTTAGAGAAAAAGATAAAAAAATAAAAAATTTCTTACCTGAAATTTTTATAATTACAATCTTTTTACAAATTATATTTGGTGCTTTTGTTTCTGGAATGGATGCAGGAAAAATTTATAATACATGGCCGTTAATGGGTAATTCATATTTTCCAGACGATAATAAAATAATCAATTTGTTTAAGCTTTCTGCATTCAGCGATCCGTCATTAGTTCAATATTTACATCGGAATATGGCTTACTTAATATTAATTTTGTACACTATAATTGCCTTTATGATTTATAAAAAAAAAATTATTTTTTTATTTAAACCTATAATAACTCTAGGTTTTACTATCTTTTTACAAATTTTATTAGGTATATTCACTTTGTTAAGTGGGGCGGGTATCTTTATTTCTTCGTTACATCAGTTTAGTTCAATTTTACTTGTAACTGCCTCATTATATTTTTTGTATAAAAACAAATATAATTTTTAATTATTTTCTCTCAATAACAAATAGTTCGTTATTAAAATATAATCCCTTATTCTTATTAACAATTTGTTGGACAATTTTTTGATAATCTTTATTTCTTTCAGCACTCAGTATTTGTTTATCAGATATTTGATTTACATAAATTGCAGCATTCCATGCCGAAAATATGAGTGAAGTAGCTATACCTCCACTAATTTCATTAGGCAAAGCCCTCAATACATATCTTATATTTGTTTTTTTGTTAAATTTAAGATCTTTTAATAAATTTTTGTCAGTATTTTTTTTAATATATTCTAAAATTGATTTATATAATGAGGGAAATGGTTTTTCTTTAGGCCAAATTTTCTTAATTATTTGGTTACCAGGGTCATTTCCACAAGCATGAATAACAGCTAATTTACCTTTTTTATTCAATGACTTAATCATTGGATCAATCACATATCTTACTTTTTTTTCAACGGATATTCTTGATCTATAGGGCTGTGAAGCTATGATTAAATCAAAATCATTTTTACCATTATTTTTTTTTGGAATAATATTTTTTAAAGAAAATTCCTGATCTTTTCTATAAATTATAATTACTGAAGGCTCTTTATAAGTTGGATTACCATTTGTTGGGTTTCTTTCAATTTGCCATTTTTTACTTAAAAACTCTTGGTTAAGTTTTCTTAGTTGATAAGAAAAATCAAGAGACGAATTTCCTTTTAGTTTTACAATTTTCCAATTCATTTTTTTTTGTTTCATCTTATTATTTGACCTTAATGAGGTAGACTCAACATAGTTCAGATTTGAAATGACAAATACTGTATTTTTATGTTCTACAAATCTATCAGGAAGTTTTTCAAGACCTAGTCTAACATCTTCTAGACTTATTTCTTTAGTGCTTATCAACATGGGAATATGTGGCATTTTTTGATGACATTGTCTCATAATATTCATTAATAAAGATCCATCTCCCATACCTGCATCAAAGACTTTTAATGCAGGATATTTAGGTTTTAGCTTTTGAATTATTGGTTTTAAAGCATCAGCAATTTTATTTTTTTCATTTGTGGTAGTTACAAAAAGCAAATACTTTTGCCTATTATCAAAAAATCTAAAATTCTTCTTCATAAGTATATAAGTGCTTATTTTTTTGGTGGATAATTTGTTGTTATAAATTTTTTTAAAACTTTAAGAACTCTATCAGCTTCTTCCAATAACATCATATGTCCGCAGTTATCAATAATATCCACTTGACTACCTTCAATCAAATCTGCAAGTTTTTTTCCCTCTTTAACTGGGCACATCTTATCATCTGTTGCTAGTATTGATAGGGTGGGTATTTTTATTTTTTTTGCAGCTTCGAATCCATTTTTGTAGTTATCGCAAGCTCTAAAATCAACTCCTAGCGTATTTTTAATTGTTCTGGTTTTTGCTAACATAGAGCCAGTGTTTATATGATAAAGACCTGGTACTGGGTGTCCTCCAAAATGACCAGCTGGTCCATGTGCCCAATCCATCATCAATTCAACTGCTTTTGGGTCATCATTCTCCGCTAAAGATAATAGCTCAGGGTTCATTGGGATTGCGCCTGCACCTCCCATGAGACTCAAAGTTTTTATTTTATTAGGATATCTTGCGGTACATTCAACTGTAACTAAACAACCTTGCGAGTGACCAACTAATGATGCCTCTTTGTATCCTACTGAATCTATAACATCATTAATCCAATCAGCCATTGCCTCAATAGATTTTAAACTTTCCCCTCCAGATAAACCATGCCCAGGCATATCTAATGCCAAAACACTATAACCATGGAAAGCAAAATATCTTGTTTGCAATACCCAGGTCATATGAGTAAGTCCACTACCGTGAACAAATATTATTAAAGGTTTACTCTTGTCGAATGGTCTACCACCAGTTGATGCATAGACTTCATGATTATTTACTTTAAATTTCATTGATTGGATACGAGCCTAGGTTTTCTAGCAGCTCTAAATCCATTCTCAAAATCATTCTTGATATCATCAATATCTTCAATCCCAACAGAAAGTCTAATCATGTCATGAGATAATCCTGCAAATTTCAATGTAGCCTCATCCATTTGAGAGTGAGTCGCTGAAGCTGGATGAATAACAAGCGTTCTAGTATCTCCAACGTTAGCTAAATGAGAGGCTAATTTAACATTATTAATAAAAGCCTCACCAGCTTCCTTACCACCTTTAATACCAAAAGCTATCATTGAACCTTTGCCATTTGGTAATAATTTATTTGCTAGTTCATGATCAGGATGATCAGGGACACTCGGATGTGAAACCCAAGCAACACTTTCATGTCCTAGCAGATATTCAACCATTTTTTCAGCATTAGCACAATGTTTTTGCATTCTTACTGATAAAGTTTCAATACCCTGTAAAACATTCCAAGCATTTTGTGGGCTTAAACAAGGTCCGAAATCTCTCATCCCTTCGGCTCTTGCTTTCATGGTAAATGCAGTTGGTCCAAACTCTTCAGCAAATGATAAACCATGATAACCCTCGTAAGGTTGTGTCATTGTAGGAAATTTATCATTTTGCATCCAATCAAATTTTCCACCTTCAACAATTATTCCTGCCATTGAAGATCCATGACCAGCCATCCATTTAGTTAATGAGTGAACTACAATATCAGCACCGTGTTCAATTGGCCTACATAGATAGGGTGTTTGGTATGTTGCATCAACCATCAAAGGTATACCTGCTTCATGCGCAATATTTGCTATTGCTGGCATATCCATCAATTCATTCCCAGGATTACCAACTAGTTCCCCAAAAATACCTTTAGTATTTTTTTGTATCGCTTTTTTAAATCCTTCTGTATCTCTTGGTTTTACAAAAGTCGTTTTTATTCCAAATTTTGGCAAGGTTAGTCTAAAAAGATTTACTGTACCTCCATATAATTGCGATGAAACAACTAAATGATCTCCGGCCTCACACAATGTCATTACAGCTAGAAATATTGCACTCATCCCTGAGGAAGTAGCTAAAGCTGCTGTACCACCTTCAAGTGACGCAACTCTTTCTTCGAGAACTGCAACTGTTGGGTTTGATATTCGGCTATATATGTGACCACCTCTTTCAAGATTAAATAGTGCAGCAGCGTGATCCACATCGTCAAATAAATATGAAGTTGTCTGGTAAATTGGCACTTGTCTAGAGCCAGCATTTTTATGCGGTTGATATCCGGCATGAAGACTCAATGTATCAAATTTGTACGTTTTAGCGTCTGTGCTTTTATTTTTTTTATCTTTCATAAATAATCCTTATTTTTAAATGTTAATAGTTAAGTATCAACATTAATATAAATTGACAATATGACATTTATCAGTATTAATCGCGCCAATCATGACTAAATTTGTTAACAAAAATCAAATTAATAATAATTGGTATGAAATTGATGCTAAAAATGCTGTGATTGGCCGATTAGCAGCTATTATTACGAAAATTATAAGAGGAAAAAACAAAACTACATTTACACCGCATATGGATAATGGTGATTTTGTAGTTGTTAAAAATATAGAGCATGCAAAATTTACTGGAAAAAAATTTCAGGATAAAAAATATTACCGGCATACCGGATATCCTGGGGGAATTAAAGTGACTACACCTGAAAAACTTCATGAAAAAAAACCCGATGAAGCTCTGAAACTAGCTGTTAAAAGAATGCTTCCAGGAGGTGTATTAGGAAAAAAACAACTTTCAAAGTTAAAAATTTATTCTGGAAATGATCACCCTCATACCGCACAAAATCCAAAAATTATAGAATTAGCAGAATTAAATAATAAAAATTTGGTACGAAACTAACATGGAAAATGCTCAGTTAAATAATAACAAATCAAAATTAAAATTAGATTTTAAAGATAGTAAGTATGCAACGGGCAGACGAAAAACCTCCATTGCTAAGGTTTGGTTAAAAAAAGGGTCAGGTAAGATTTATGTTAATGGTAAACTCTTTAGTGATTATTTCGTAAGTGAAAATCACAAAATGCAAATAACAAGACCTTTTGATGTAATTAATCAACCAACTGCTTATGATGTAAAATGCAGTGTAAGTGGAGGCGGTCACACAGGCCAAGCAGGTGCTATGGTTCATGGTATTTCCAAAGCCTTAGTTTTATTTGATGAAAACTTAAAAACCACCTTAAAAACTCAAAACCTTACTACTAGGGATCCAAGAGCAGTTGAAAGAAAAAAACCTGGCAGAAGAAAAGCAAGAAGAAGCTTTCAATTTTCTAAAAGATAATTTTTTTTTTAATTTAAACTGTTATTATATTCAATGTCTAAGATAAATGTACTAATTGCTGGATCAACGGGTTATATAGGTGTTCAACTTATAAATTTATTAATTAAGCATAAAAAAATAAATATAAAATATTTATGCGGTAATAGTTCTGCGGGTAAAGATATTTCTTCGTATGAAAAATCATTAAGAAACAAAAAATTACCAAAAATTATTAAATTTAATGAAAATTTATTGAAAGATGTGGAAATTATATTTACAGCTCTTCCAAATGGTGAAGCACAATTAATTTCAAAAAAACTTTTAAAAAAAAATATCTTAATAGATTTAGCTGCCGATTTTAGACTCGATAAAGCATCCTCATATCTAAAATGGTATAAGAAAATACATAAAGCACCAAAATTAATCCAAAAATCAATCTATTCATTACCAGAATTAACAGGTGATAAGATAAAAAAATTTCAAATTATTGGATGTCCTGGATGTTATCCAACATCTATTTTATTACCAATTATTCCACTAATTAAAAAAAATTTAATCAAAAAAAATAGTATTATCATAGACTCAAAATCTGGTTATTCAGGAGCTGGAAGGAGTGTGCATAAAAAATATAAAAATAAAAACCTATACGAGTCAATAAGCGCATATGGAGTAGGATTTCATAGACATAATTCTGAAATTGAACAAATGATTAAAAATTATACAAAAAATAAATTTAAATTTACTTTTACACCTCATTTATCCCCAATGTTTAGAGGAATTCTAACAACAATTTATGTAGATTTAGCAAGAGGAGAAAAGATTAATAACTTATTTAATGAACTAAAAAAATTTTACAAAAAAGAAAAATTTGTAAAAATTGCCAAATTTAACTCATTTGTAAGTACTAATGATGTAATAAATACAAATAATTGCAAAATATCTATTTGCAAATCAAAATATAAAGATAAAGCGATAATATTATCTTCTATTGATAATTTAATCAAAGGAGGGGCTGGTCAAGCAATTCAGAATATGAATATTTTAAAAAACTTTGATATAAATGAGGGTTTAAGATGAATAAATATTTATTAATTTTTTTGTTTTTAATAAGCTGTTCTTCAAACAATAACATAACTCAAAAAAATTTTCAAAATTTAGATTTTTCAAACGATCTAACTTTCGAGGAATTTAAAGAAAAATTAGAGGAATATGCAAAAAGCCAACCTTATCCTAATATAGCTAACTAGAATGAAAAAAAATATTAATATTGCTATAGTCGGTTTAGGTCAAATAGGAATTTATCTTTATAACGAATTAAATCTTAAAAAAAATGAAATTGAAAAAAAAACAGGTAAAAAAATTAAGATTGTAGCTATTTCTGCAAAAAGTAGGAATAAAAAAAGACGTTTTTCTATTTCAAAAAAAATTTTTTACAAAAATCCATTAAAAATTTTTGAAAAAGAAAAAATAGATATTTTATTTGAATGTATAGGGTTTTCCGATGGGATATCTAAAAAATTAGTTGAAAAAGCATTAAATAACAAAGTTCATGTAATTACTCCAAATAAAGCACTAATTTCAAAACATGGAGATAATCTTGCTGTATTAGCAGAGAAAAACAAAGTCAATTTGGAGTTTGAGGCTTCAGTAGCCGGTGGTATTCCTATCTTAAGAACTATTAAAGAGGGTCTAGCAACTAATAAAATTAATAAAGTTTATGGTATTTTAAATGGCACTACAAATTACATTTTATCTGAAATGGAAAGTTCAAATCAGACATTTGATAAAGTGTTACAGAAAGCACAAAAACTAGGTTTTGCAGAACCAGGTAACCCAAAACTTGATTTAAATGGGTTTGATGCATTTGCTAAAATAAGAATATTATCCGCACTTTCATTCAATGGAAAAATTTCTAAAAGCAAATGCATCATGGAAGGTATTGAGAATATTAAACTAGAGGACATCAAAATTGCAAATCAATTAGGTTTAAGAATTAAGTTGCTTGGTATATCAGAAATAGTTGAAGGAAAATTATTTGAGACAGTACACCCATGTCTTGTAAGCAAAAAAACCTATATTGGTAATGTAAATGGTGTAATGAATGCAGTAATTACAGAAGGTAAACCTGTAGGACAAAGTGTTTTGCAAGGGGAGGGTGCTGGACCCGGCCCCACATCATCCTCTTTATTATCAGATTTGATGTCAATATTAAGAGGAAATATCAAATTTCCTTTCGGTATATCGTCTAAAAAAAGAAAAACTATCAAACCATTTGATATAGATAATTATACAAATTCTCTTTATCTTAGATTTGAAGTTAAGGATAAACAGGGTGTTTTATCAAACATTACAAACAGGCTTGCAAAATTTAAAATTTCAGTTGACCGAATAATTCAAACACCTGATAAAAAGAATAAAAAAGCCAGAATTATCATAATTACCCATAAAACTAAGGAAATAAATGCAAAAAAATGTCTTTCTATTTTTAAAAGAAATAAAAATATCTTAAAATTTCCTACACTAATTAGATTATATAATTAAGCTAATTAAGGTCTTAAATCTGATTTTTGACCTTTAATTGATTTTAATAAACCGTCAAACCGTGCTTTGTACTTTATTGACGATATTTCATTTCTAGTAATTGTATATAAGATTATTCTAAATAATATTCTTACTAATAAAGGTAGAAAGATTATTAATGATAATAATTTTCCATATTTTTTTTTGTGAAAATAAAATTTTGACCAAATAAAATGCCATATAAGAATATTGGAATAACTTTCATTTTCTAAATCAACAGATCTACCCTTGGTTGTAACTTTTATGTCATTAATTTGATATGAAAAATAACCTTTTTTTTTTGCTCTATAGCAATATTCGGTTTCTTCAAAATATAAAAAAAAATTTTCATCAAATTTTCCAATTTTAAAAAAAATATCTTTATCTACAAACATGCAAGATCCATGAATAGAGTCAATTTTACCAAATTCTAAGTTTTCATTGATTTGTTTGTGACTTTTTTGGTTCGCATCTAAAAATCTTGGCCCTAAAGCAGCAAAATTATTTTTTTTTGTCTTGGCAAAATCAAGAAAAATTTTTAAATCTTCAAAATTAAATTCAATATCGGGACTTATTTGTAAAAAATATTTAGTTTTAATTTTTTCTACTGCATAATTTAATGCTGAACTGACACCGTTATTTTCTTTTAAATATACTGATATATTCTTATATTTTTCTTCAATATCTTTTTTGAGTTCATAATCTTGTGAATTATCTATTATTATTATTTTTATAATTGAAGGGATTTTCTTAATGAAATCGTATATTATCCCTCTACTTTTATAAGTAATAATTACAATTGTTACTTCATTCATATTTTAATTTTATTTAAAGCGTTATTTTTAAATAAATTTGCTTCTTGTATATATCTTCTTACCATTTGAGTTGTTTTATGGCCTGTCATTGCCATAATGCTTCTTTCATCTGCACCGATTTCAGCTGTTGATGTTGCAAATCCAGATCTTAAACTATGACCTGCGTATTTTGTCTTATCCAAACCAGCTAATAATGCATATTTTTGAATTGTTAAAGCTACTGTTTTGTCGGATATATTGAATATTTTACCGTTATTAATTTTAGCATGTGTTATCCATTCTTTTAAAGATATAACGGGACAATAGATTTTATTTTCGAAATAGGGGATTGCCTTAATCATTCCTAGACCAGTTTGGTCTGTCTTTGACCTTCTTACCAAGATTTTTACTCCTTCATTCACGAAATCAATATCTTCATATTCAATCGATACTAATTCTGATCTTCTGAAGCCGCCTGCAAATCCAATTAACAATAAAGCTCGATTTTGATACTTTTTATACTCATTTTTATCTTGATTTATTACATTAATAATTAATTTTAAATCATTGATTAATAATGGTTTTTTAGATATTTGTTTAACTCCCATCTTTCTTTTTATTCCCATTAAATTTTCAGCAATAATTGGATGTTTTGTATCGAGATAATGCCCTTTTAATCTATGAATGACTTTTATTGAAGCTAATCTTCTTTTTAAAGTGCTAAATTTACTAAATGCACTCAAGTGTGTAAGATATAATGCTATTATTTTTGGATCAGTTGGTAATGAATTAAAACCATTCTTTGTACAAAATTTTGAAAAATCTTTAAAATCTGCCTCATAAGCTCTTAAAGTATTGTGAGCTTTAGAATTCTTTAAATTTTTTAAAGTTTCTAATTCAAGGCTTTTTACATCTGTTATTAAATCATTCATGTAATTTTCCGATAACCATTAATTATCGGAAATTATATATTAAGTGATTTTTAATGTCAATAGTTTAAATTGTAAAATTATGGGTTCAATTGATGGAGAAATTCCTGCAATTTGGTTTTTAATAAGCTCAATAGGTTTTATTTTTTTGAGTATTATTCAATATCGAAACACTGGTAAAAGCTTCAATACAATATTCTTATCTATTATGGCAATTATATTTTTAGCTAGTTACCTAATTTTGCTTACAAAATGAAGAGTTATCACCGTAATTCACATAAAAATATCAAAATTGAGAAAATCAACTATTTAGTGATACCCTATTTGATACTACTTTGTTACATTAGTTATGAATTAAGAGGCAACTCTTAACTGGCCAATTGGAGAAAAGCCGAGAGGTACAATTCCAGGGGGCAGAAAGCTTCACAAAGCATCGCTGAACATGTGAGGCGGGAGGCATGGCGGTAGCGCATCAACGACGTGCCAAAACAACTGTTCTTTGCACCTTAAAAAGTGCAAGGAAACAGGGGTTTTTAAAAATGATACTCAAAGGTACCAAATTTCAAATAAAAGTCTGGAAATTTCTCAAATCTATACCAAAAGGTAAGGTTAAAACCTACAAACAGGTGGCTATTGGCATTAAAAACCCTAAATCAGCTCGAGCTGTGGCTAATGCATGTGCTAAAAACCCTTATGCTCCAAAAATACCTTGTCATAGAGTGATAAGATCAGATGGCGCTCTTGGAGGCTACTCAGGCAGAGGTGGAATTAAGAAAAAACTCAAATTACTTAAATCTGAAAAAGTTGTGATTTAACCCTATTTAAGAGATTTTTTTGTTAAAAAAGTTAGTTAAATCAACGTTTTTTGATATTTTTACCTGATTTCTCCCTAAATATCGTAATTCACCCTTCAGTTGTACTATAAATGAGCCTATACCTAAATTAGACCCCTCTACAGCCGTTTAAATGCTATATTCAATTAGTGCATCTCTCTATTATTTAACTGTATCAACGGTTTTACACTACCCTATTTTTATGGAATTTTTATAACCACAATCTGTAAAAAGCCCCTATTTTAAAAGATTATTTGATGTTTTTTATAATTTGCCAAATATCTTATCTCTTTCAGAGGATATTAAGCGATTTGATATTAAATAATTCAAAAATTCCTAATTATTGATTAAATTATATAGTACAAATAATTAAATAAATACAATAGTTTAATAGCAATACTTAATGTAATACTTTATATATTAGTAAACAAATAATACCTATTATTTAATTTTTGTAATTAAATTCTCTCGTCTTGAAATGTAGATACCACTCAATATTATTATGAATAAACCAAGCAAAGTCCAATTATCAGGAAAATCATTAAAGAAATAAAAGCCTATAATGATGTTTGTAATGATCTCAAAGTAACTAAATGGTGCTAATTTAGAGGCGTCAGCGTATTTAAGAGATAATATTAGAAATAGATGCCCTACACAGGCAAATATACCTATCGCAGCCATCATAGACCACTGACTTAGGTTGGGTGTAACCCACACAAATGGCATAACAATAGATATGATTATGGCCCCTACTACACCAGTTAATAATAAAGTTAATAAAGGATTGTCTGAAGTACTTAGTTTACGAGTGATGATTAAATAAAACCCATACATTACTCCAGTTCCAAGTGCAGCTATACTTGCTAAATTAATTTCAACAAAACCTGGTCTTATAACTATCAAAGAACCTATAAAACCTATAATTACTGCAGACCATCTTCTAAAACCAACCTTTTCTCCTAAAAAAATTGGAGAAAAAGTTGTAACAATTAAAGGCGCAACAAAAGCTAAAGTTAATGCTTTTGCTAAAGAGATTACTGAAATTGCATAAAAAAAACATATATTAGCTGTTAAAAGAATTAGACCTCTTAAAATTTGTAATTTTGGTTTATCTGTCCAAACAAGATTTTCACTAAAAAAGAAAAACATAATTGGTAAAGTAAATGCAACTGTAAAAAAATACCTTGCCCATGTAATTTGCAAAACAGGAAGATCTGTACTCAAATATTTTGCAAATCCGTCCATAATTGGAAGCATTACCCATGCTAATAGATTAAAAGTTATAGCCTTCATGAACTTAAAGGATATAGATTAATTAAAGTATTTTAAAGCAAAGAATACAACAATTGGAATTGTTACGAAGGACATTAAAGTTGATATTACAATAGTGCTGGCAATACTATCGACCACTTTTTTTGGCGAATACATACTTCCAACTAAATAATTAAGTATAGCACTTGGCATAGCACTTTGTATAAGCAACACACCAGCTGCTAGTCCAGATAAATTAAAATTATATATGATAATATAAGCAATAATAGGTCCTAATAAAACTCGGCAAATAGACATTATTATTGAGTTTTTAAATGAAAATTTAAATCGTGTTAGTGCTATGCCTAATGACATTAAAACTAAAAAAATTGTAGCATAAGTTAATAAAAAAGTTGTATTTTCTAAAAATATTGGAGTTTCAATTTCAAAATATAAGAAAATAATAGATACAATTATCGCATAAACTGGTGGACTTTTTATCAATATATCCAATGAAAATTTTTTTTTTGCTAAAAATACACCTAAGGTAAAATGGAATAAAATAATTACTGATGCGACTGCTGATGCAACACCTAGACCTTGAGTACCGTATGCAAAAAGACAAATAGGAACACCCATATTCCCAGTATTGGGTAATATTAACGGAGGTAGTTCCATAGAAAGGTCTTTTCTAAGTAAGAAAAGTAATATTAAACCAATAACAGCAAAACCAGCTATCATAATAATTGCATAAATAAAATAACTTATAAAAATATCTAAAGTAATTCCTGTGGTAGTAACTGTATAAAAAATCATGGCAGGTGTACCTATATTACCAGCGAAATTTGTAATGAAATTGGTATCAAATTTTGGGTTTTTTTTACCTAAATAATAGCCAATGCCAATTACAAAAAAAACAGGAAATATTACCTCAAATATTTTGATATAAATTTCCATATTACCAAACCTTTCTTCTTGATATTAATTTATCATTTTTGTCCAGCTCATCATATTTTCTTATATGTTTATCAGAAATTATTGATTTTGATTTTTCAAGATAATTATAAGTTTCACTAAATTTCCAATCCTTTTCTTCAAACTTATTACCATCAGAGTTTATTACGTAAATACTAAAATTTAATTTTTTGAAGTGATTGGTTAAGCTATTTTTTCCACTCTCAATTTTCCATGTATCAATTTTTGATTCAATTGATTTATTTTTCATAAATTCAAAAAAATCACTACCTTTTATTAAAAAACCAGTTGTCCTGATATGTGGATTTGGAAATGGATAAAAAAAATTTTTATACTCATATAATTTCTTAAAATAACTTATAAATTTATATAATTTTTTAATTTTAATAGAGCTTAATAAACTTTGATTTGAAGCACTTGTGGCCAATATCGAATTTTCTGTGTAATTCTTAATTATCATATTTAGCCAATTTTCACAGACTGGATATGAATAACTATTTAAAAAAAATATATGTCGAGATTTATAGTTTAAAGAAACCCTAGTATAACTTCCTAAATCGAAATCATTATCAATATGATTATCTACAAATTCTGTGTAATTTATATTTAACAATAGTTTTCTAAAGATATTTAATTTTTTGTCATCAAATAATTTAAAACATATGAGTAATTCATGTGGATAACCACTTTTAAAATTTTCATAGTTTCTTAAAAATTTTGATAAAGTATTTTCGTCATCAAATTTTGTAATTAAATAACAAACTAAAACTTTTTCCTTGATAAGGATATTCATTTAAAATACTTTTTTAATTTTTTTGATTTATATCTGTAAAAAAGCTTAATGAAAAATCTTTCAATTTTTTG
>CACJMP010000008.1:0-50177 GCA_902594595.1 uncultured Pelagibacteraceae bacterium
GAAAGACTCCTCAAAAGTAGTTTGCTCGTTTGCAATTTTAAATAAATTTTGATTTGGAATTACTATAATCGTATCAACATGTTTTCTTAGTTCTTCAAGGCCAATCTGAGCTCTTCTCATCCTAGAGGGACCCTCATACAAAAAAGGAAGTGTTACAACCCCGACTGTTAGTATATTTAACTCTTTTGCCGCTCTCGCTATAACATGCGCTGCACCAGTACCGGTACCACCGCCCATTCCAGCAGCAATAAAAACCATATTTGCACCTTGTAGAATATTTACAATTTCATTTAAAGACTCATCAGCAGCAGCTTGTCCAATATCAATTTTTGCTCCGGCGCCTAATCCCTTTGTCAAATTTAGACCAATTTGAACCTTTGATTTAGCTTTACTATGTTTGAGATCTTGGGCATCAGTATTTACTGCAATAAATTCCACACCTTGCATTCCGTTATCAATCATTTCATTTATTGCATTTCCACCTGCGCCACCTACACCCATTACAAGAAGTCTTGGTTGCAATTCTTTTATCTCAGGTGTTTTAAAGTTAATTGTCATTTTTTATCCCCCATTAATTGTTTAATTTACTCTCCCATTTAAGACTTGCTCGATTTAGATTTGCCTTTTTTCTAGCGTTAACCTTAAATTTTTCAAAAATTGTTGGTTCCCATATTTGAAATGTTTTTCCTTGACCGACAAATATCATACTATTCTTTATTCTTGCATGTTTTAATAATTTTGAAGAAAGTGAAATTCTCCCTTCACTATCAAACTGTAAATTTATGCTTTCAGATAGAATTGAAGTTGCAAAAAAATCTCTTTTTTCTTCAAAAGGATTTAATGACTCAATTGAATTTGAAATTTTTTCTATTCTATCTTGCGGCCATGCTTCAATGCTTTGATTATTAAATGATGGGTAACAAATCACTCCATTATAACCCAAGTTAGATAGATAAGATCTAAAACTTGCTGGCACTGACACCCTCCCTTTTTTGTCCAATTTGTTTTCGTAGGTTGATAAAAACATAAATCATAAATCCCTTTATTCCCTTTTATGGGAACTTATGGGATATTATGGGTTTTTAAAAAAAGAGTCAATACCCTCATTTTTTTGAAAATTTACGAGCCAAAATTCATATCAAAACTGAATCAAAACATGAACATTTATGAGAAATATTTACAGATTTGCCAGATGAACTATAAGCCGGGTTCTGTCATTTAAACTTATCATTTGTCTAGACTTAAGATCGCTCTTAAGTTCAAGCAACTAACCCTGATGACTAGCCAAGAATAGCTTTTAGTATTTAAACAGTGTCATCTCTATTTAGTCTTGCTCCCAGTGGGGTTTTCCAGCGTTCATTGTTACCAATAGAACCGGTGTGCTCTTACCACACCTTTTCACCCTTGCCATGTTATGGCGGTTTATTTTCTGTGGCACTATCCCTAGGGTTGCCCCCGCCAGGTATTACCTGGCACTGTATCCTTGTAGAGCCCGGACTTTCCTCTCTAATAAAATTAAAGCGATAAGTCGTTCATCTGACAATAACAATTTATAATTTAATATTTAAATTTCAAGTGGAATTTCAGTTTTTAAAGAAGATTTTTGCTTATTAGAAGGCATTCTTGATCAATTTTTCCATTTATTAAATTTTGTCTGAATTTTCTTTGAAAAGCTTTAACAACATTAATCTCATAACTATTATTCTTAATTTTACCAATCTTCGAATAACCTATTTTTTTTAAGTTTCTGAAAAAAATTTTTTTTTCAAAAAAACTAACTTTTATGTTTCTTCTTTTTTTCATATTTGCACTAGATAAATTATGCCATTTACATAATTTTTTATCTGCTAACTTTCTCCAAGGAAATTTTTCCCCAGGATCTTTTTTACGATCTGGAGCTATATCAGAATGACCTAATATATTTTGACTCTTAACATTATACTTTTTTTGTAAATGTTTAAGTAATTTAATGAGTGAAAAAATTTGAATTGAATTGAAATTTTTATAACCATGCTCATGTCCAGGATTACTGACTTCAATACCAATCGAGAATTTATTTAAAAATCTGTAATGCCTCCAACTAGATTTACCTGCATGCCAGGCCTCATACAAATCAGGAACTAAATTCAAAATTTGGCCATTGTTTTTTACAAAATAATGTGAACTTACTTTTGATCTATAATCACATAATTTTTTTATTGCCTCTAATTCGTTTTTCATGCCTGTGTAATGTATTATGATAAAAATTATTTTTTTTTTTGACCTTTTGGGTAAACTGAAATTTATTGAGTAATTGGTAGTCAAATTTAAGGCTAATTTTGATCTCATTTATGATAAATAGTTAATTTACTTTAATAATTTATACATTATAAGAACTAAAATGATAAAAAAGTTAGCTATAATTTTAATTACAACTTTGGCGTTAACTGCGAATACCAAAGCAGGTTCAGATGGAGAACTTTTATTAAAAAAAAATGATCCATCGAATGTTAAAGATTGTTTTGAGGGATTCAATAGAGCAACGTTTGCTTTTAATCAGGCATTAGATGGAATTTTATTTGAGCCAGTTGCCAAAGCGTATCGAGTTCTCCCTTCGCCAGTCAGAACAGGAGTTGGAAATAGTTTAAACAATTTATCTCATCTAGTGACCATACCTAATAATATCCTTCAAGGAGATTTTAAACAGGCCGGTATAAACACTGGAAGATTTTTAATCAATACCACTGTGGGAATTTTGGGAATTTTTGATGTAGCAACGACTATGGGTTTTTCAGAATATGTAAAGGAAGACTATGGACAATCTTTAGGTACAGCTGGGGTTGGTCCAGGATGTTATTTGGTTTTACCAGTTTTAGGTCCATCTACTGTTAGAGATACCGCGGGTTCAGTAATGAACATTTTTGGGGGAGATCCATGGTATAATGTTAGTGTTAAAAATGACACAAGATATTTTAATGAAAAAGACTATTTTGTGAGTCGAGGAACTGATGGCATCAACTTTAGAGCAAAAAATATTGAGTCTTTTGATAATTTAGAAGAAAATGCCATTGATTTTTATGCATCCGTAAAGAGTTTATACTTACAAGATAGAAAACAAAAAATTTTAAATACAAAAGGAGTTATTGATACAATGAATGACTCTGATTGGGAAGAAATTGAGGACAAATAATTTTTTTAAAATGTTTAAAAAATTAATTGTTTTTAATTTCGTTGTATTTTTCATCTCCTTAAATACAGTATATTCAATAGAGCCTGATATTTTTGTTCAATCTACAGTAAATAGAGCCTCTGATACTTTAAGTGGTAATAAAACAAAAGAGGAGAGAATTGAAGAATTAAAACAGATAGCCCTAGATACTGTAGATATAAAGGGGATAGGGTTTTACTCTTTAGGAAAACATAGGAAAGATTTAACAAATGATAAGAAAAAAGAGTATTCAAAAGTTTTTAAAGATTATTTTTTAAATAGTTTTTCAAGCAGGCTCGCAGAATACTCAAACCCAGTAATAGAAGTGAATTCTAAAGAAAAAATTAATGAAAATTATACCATAGTTTCTAGCACATTAGCAGCAACTGATAAAAGGCCTGCTATAAAAATTGATTGGAGAATTTACACAAAAAACCCTGACAAACCTTTGATCAGGGATTTAATCATTGAGGGTTTAAGTCTTGCAAGAACCCAAAAAGAAGAGTTTAATTCAATTATTCAAGGTGCTGACGGAGATGTAGAAGTGCTCTTTGCAAGCTTGAGAAATTTTTCGAAAAAATAAAAATTTTTTAACTTATGGTGGGCCCGCCAGGACTCGAACCTGGGACCAATACATTATGAGTGTACTGCTCTAACCAACTGAGCTACAGGCCCAAAGAAAAAAGTATTTATATCAAATTTTAAATTCTTTCAAGTTTAGTCTTGGTGGGCCGTGTTGGTTACGCTCCAACTACCCCTGCAATGTCAATGCAGTACTCTACTATTGAGCTAACGGCCCCAAATTATTAGAACTTATATTCAATTGTAATCTTTTGCAAAGATATTTGTTTTTTTATTACAAGCAAACATTAAAGAAAAATTGATCCAGAACAAAGTAATATTAAGATCGCTAAAAAAAGAACCACCTGGTAAAAACGGTATAAAGTTAATGCAAATAAAAGTGAAGGCCCCGATTTGAATATAATTTTTAGATATTAAAATTGATTTTAAAACTTTAAACATTAAAAAAAAGAAGATACCTAATATCAAAATAGATCCTATTATTCCATGCTCAGACAATAACTCAAAGTAAATTTGATGAGGATGAGTTAAGCATACATACTCAGAATTCGATTGAGCCTTATTTTTTTTATTACATGTCTCTACCCTATAATTTTTATTGCCTACACCAAAAAAAGGATAATTTTTGAATACTGAATACCCAGATTTATATAATCTGATATATTGATTGTTTTCTAGATTTTGGTAATTTTTTTTATCAGTCAATACATTATAAAATTGACCAATATATCTTATTTTTAAATATTCCGATTGACTTAATATTGCTCCAAAAGTTGCGAAAAATATCAAGATAATAATCAATTTTGTTTTAATTTTTAAAAAATCTAGTAACAAAAAGTAAATTATAATTCCCGAAAAGAATTTAATAGTATTTGATCTTTCTCCAGTAAAAATTACAGAAATAAAAGCAATTAAAAGAAATATATATGCTAAAGTTTTTTTGTTATATCTTTCTAAAAGATGTCCAAATATTATAAAAGTGAAACTAGCCAAATAAGCTCCGACGATTGGTTCATCAATAAAAAAACTTGTTATTCTATCACCATAAATTACGTGGCTATTATCCCATCGAAATAAATTTTTACCAAAAAAATATTCAATAAAGACATCGACTATTAAAACAAATAAAATTAGACTCCAAAAATCAAAAAGTTTTTTATTATTTTTATAATGAAAAAAAAAATAGTTTACGAAAATAAAAAAAATTATAAGTCTTATGAAGCCAATATTTCTTGATAATCCAACTTTATAATCTTGAGAAATGAAAGAATTAAAAATTAGATATAAATATAAAATTAATATTAATTTAACAGAAATATGACTAACAAAATTTAGTTTTTTTTGAAATATCAAAACTATTAAAAAAAAAAGGTTTATTAAAATGATGTTAGTTAAAGAAATACTGGAGCCTAAAATTATAGATACTGGTAAAAAAGAAAATAATAATAAGAAAAAATTTTCTCTAATTACTAAATTCATTTAAAAAGCATCAACTCTCTAGAAAGCTTTTTAATTGTTTTGATCTACTTGGATGTTTCAATTTTCTTAAGGCTTTAGCTTCAATTTGTCTTATACGTTCTCTAGTGACTGAGAATTGAAGTCCTACTTCCTCGAGGGTATGATCTGTATTCATTCCAACACCAAATCTCATTCTTAAAACTCTTTCTTCCCTTGGGGTTAGTGTTGATAGAATTTTTGTTGTTGCTTCCCCAAGATTTGATTTAATCGCCTGTTCTAAAGGAGCTAAAGCTTTAGTATCCTCTATAAAGTCACCCAAACTACTATCCTCTTCGTCACCAACTGGTTTTTCTAATGAAACTGGTTCTTTTGATATCTTTAAAACTTTTCTAACTTTATCTAATGGCATTCTAAGTTTTTTGGCTAATTCTTCCGGAGTAGCCTCTCTTCCAAATTCACTTAAAATTAGTCTTTGTGTTCTCACAATCTTATTAATAGTTTCGATCATGTGAACAGGAATTCTAATTGTTCTTGCTTGGTCAGCTATTGATCTAGTAATAGCTTGTCTTATCCACCAAGTTGCATATGTTGAAAATTTATATCCTCTACGATACTCAAATTTATCAACAGCTTTCATCAAACCTATATTTCCTTCTTGTATTAAATCTAAAAATTGAAGGCCTCTATTTGTGTATTTTTTTGCAATAGAAATAACTAACCTTAAATTTGCTTCGACCATTTCTTTTTTTGCTATTCGGGACTCTTTTTCTCCTTTTTGGATCCTGCTTACTAATTTTTTATAATCAGTTACTGAAATACCGAGCTTGTGGCTTATTTCTATTAACCTTTCTCTAATATTTTTAAATTCGTCTTTATTTTTTGCAAAGAATTTTTTCCAATCTTGATTTGTATCTAAAAACTTTTTTAAATTTGGATTAATTTCATTGCCTATATAAAATTTGATAAATTCGTTCCTAGAAATTTTTTGATCCATAGCTAGTCTTAATAAATTTCCTTCTAACGAAATAATCTTTTTATTCTCAGAGTAATGTTGCTGAACGAGATCTTCTAAAACTGATGGAGAAAGTTGAAGAGTCTTGATGTTTACTAATATATCATTAATTATTTTTTCATAAGTCTTTTCTTTTGATGGTGAGAAGTCTTTAGATTTTAGTAAGCATTCCAACTTCTCTTTTTGATATTTTATCAGTTTAAGGTATTCTTTTGTAAGCGTATTGACTGTTTTTAAAACCTTTGGTTTAATTTCTGTTTCCATTGCTGCAAGTGTTGGATTAAAATCATCATCAACATCCTCACTGGCATTCTCATCATCACCTGCATTTTTTTGTTTAGCACTCTGTCCAGTGGACTCATCCTCCATGTAATTGGTGTCAATATCAATTATTTCTCTTACTAAAATTTCATCTTTTTGTAATTTGTCATTCCATTCAAAAAATTGTTGAGCTGTTATTGGGCTTTGGGATAAAGCTATTAACATTATATCTTTTCCAGCTTCAATTCTTTTTGCAATTGCAATTTCACCTTCTCTAGATAGCAATTCCACACCACCCATCTCTCGCAAATACATTCTTATAGGATCATCGCTTTTATCGATAGTTTTGCCTTCCTCTTTTGTTGAGTTTTCTTTTTTTCTTAAAGCTTTAAAATCAGATTTTTTTTCTACTAAAGTTACCTTCTCATCTAGAATGTGAATAAATGCTTGAGCTAAATTTTCGTCTGACAAATTTCTTTTGCCTAGTGATTTACTTAATTCCTCATAAGTAATAAATCCTCTATGAGTCCCGCGACCCATTAATCTTGCAAATGATTTTGTAATTATTCTTTCCACAGCAAATAAAGTTTGGAAGTCTTATATAATATCAAATCTGAAAAAATCCATTAATAAATTTATAAAATTAATTGATATTTTTCTCTTTTTTAAGCTCTTTTAGCTCATTAAATGTTGCTTCACTCATATCCTCAGAAAACTTCGATTCTAATTCCTGGATCCTAAACTCCAAATCATAATTCATAAGATCTCTTTTAATATCCTCTAAAAATTCCAAAATTTGATGATTATTTTTAGACTTAGTTTTTAAAATATATTTGATTGGTGCAAATTTATTAATTTTATCTAATAGTTGTTGGTCTAAATCGAGGTCATTTATAGATATTTTTTCATGAGATTTTAATTTTAAAATAATTGCTGCTAAAATTTTTTTATTTATTTCAGTAAATAATTTGATATTTTCAATTAGAAAAATATTTGATTGTAATAAATTAAGATTATTCATTATTAAATATAATAAAGAAAATTCCTTAAGCTCAACGCCTGTCAATGATTGACTCTCGTTAAAATGTTTTTTGGTAGTTTCCAATGATTTTATTTTTTTAATGTAAAGCTTTTTTTTGTTTAAATTTGAGTGAGGAGTTAATTCAGCAATTTTTTCTAAAAAATACTCAAGAACATATTTTTTAATAAAATTATCCTTAATCGTATTAACTATAGATCTAAGTTTTTTCTCAAATAACGCCAATGAGGAAGGGTCATTTCCAGTTTGTTTTTTATAATGACTAAAAATAAATTGATGAATAGGTAACTTACTTTTTTTAGAAAATTCTAGGAAATAATTTTTGCCATTTTTATTAACAAAGCTATCTGGATCTTCTTTATTAGGTAAAAATAAAAAAGATATTTGTTTTTCAGGTCTTAATTCTTTAATAGAGTTTTCTGCAGCACGCAAAGCAGCTTTATATCCACTTTCATCACCATCAAAACAAATTATTATGTCATCAAAAAACTGATTTAACGTTAAAATTTGTTTATCAGTTAAAGAAGTACCAAGATTTGCAACAACATTTTCAATTCCATTTTTACTTAATCCAATTACATCCATATAACCCTCTACTAAAAAAATATGATCTAACTTATTAGATAATTTTCTAGCTAAATCTAAATTATAAAGATTTGAACCCTTTTTAAAAAAAGTTGTTTCTGGTGAATTAATGTATTTTGCCAAATAATCCAAACTTTCGATTATTCTTCCCCCTAAAGCAATTGGTTGACCAGAAATATCATTTATTGGAAATATTAATCTTCCTCTAAATCTTTCAACATATATATTTTTCTTTTCATCAAAATAAAATAGGCCACTTTCTAATAATATTTTTTCACTAAATTCTTGTTTTAGTTTTTCAAAAAAAACTGGATTTTTTTCAATAAAACCAATTTTAAATTTTTTAACTTCACTTTTGCCCAATGATCTATTTTTAAGATATTCTCTGGCGTTTGAGTATTTTTCATTTTTTAATAGTTCATTATGGTAAAAGTCAACATACTTACTATAAATTGATAGATACTCTTTCCATTTTTTTTCTCTTTCTTCATCTTGTTTAGTAAACAAATATGGTCGCATTCCAGCAACATTAGCAAGATATTTTACTGCCTCTCCAAATCTTAAACTTTGAGTTTTCATAACAAAATCGAAAATATTTCCATGCTCTGAAGTTGCAAAACAATGGTAAAATTCTTTTTCATCATTGACTGTGAATGAGGGTGTTTTTTCGTTTTTAAAGGGTGAAAGTCCAACAAACTCTTTTCCCCTTTTTTTTAAAGTTACAACTTTTGAGACAACACTAGAGACTTTTAGACGTGTTTTAATTTCATCTAAATATTCTTTTGGATATTTCATTATTTATTTAATAACTCTTTTAATAAAGCCCCAGCTTTTGAAAAATCAATTTCATCCGCATGTTGTTTTTTTAGTTCTCCCATTACTTTTCCCATATCTTTAATAGAGTTTGCACCTAATTTAGAAATGATTTTCTCACATATTTTTTTAGTGTCTGCCTCATTAAGCTGTTTTGGAAGAAAACTTGATAAAATATTAAATTCATTTTGTTCAATGTCTAATAGATCGGATCTATTATTTTTCTTATAAATATCAATTGATTCGGCTCTTTGTTTCATCATTTTTTTCAATAATTTTTTTATGTCCTCATCATCTGTCTCTTTTTTATTAGGGCCAGATCGATTTATTATATCAATGTCCTTGATCGATGATAAAATTAACCTATAAGTTGATATTTTATTCTTGTCTTTAGATTTAAGCGCATTTTTATATTCTGTTTCTATCGTTACTTTTAATGACATAATTTTTAATCTACTTTAAAGATAAAATTCTTCAAAAGAAAAATTGTTTTTTTACAATTTTATAATACATCTCTGTTGCGATAATAAATCAATTATTGTATAGACCTTTAACTTATGAGTTGTAATTGATCAAAAAAGTAAAAAAAACTCACTTAAAAAATTCACAAAATTATACAGGTATTTTAGTTCTTGAAAATAAAAGGATATTTAAAGGAATAGGTATTGGATATCAAGGAGAAGCAACTGGCGAGGTTTGCTTCAATACTTCGTTAACAGGATACCAGGAGATAATCTCTGATCCTTCATATGCAGGGCAAATAATTAATTTCACCTTTCCTCATATTGGAAATGTGGGAACCAACAAAGAGGATTTTGAAGCTGATAAAATATGGACAAAAGGAGTAATTTTTAATTCTGAGATAACCTCACCATCAAACTATAGGTCCTTTCAACACTTAGATGCTTGGTTAAAAAAGAACAAGATAGTTGGAATTACAGGACTTGACACAAGAAGTTTAACGAATTTTATTAGAGACAAAGGCGCTCCAAAAGGAACCATTGCTTACTCAAAAAAAAGTAAATTTAACATTAATAAACTCACTAACTGTACAATAAAATGGAGTGGATTAAAAAATTTAGATCTTGCAAAAAAAGTCACTACCCAAAAAAATTATATTTGGAAGGGACTTAAAACTTGGAAAAAAGAACACGGTTATAGAAAAAATGATAGAAATTCATTTCATGTAGTTGCAATAGATTATGGAATTAAAAAAAATATTTTAAGATATTTTTCTGATTTTAATTGTAAAGTTACTGTAGTTCCTTGTAATACATCTGCAGAAAGCATTTTAGCTCTTAAACCTAATGGTGTCTTTTTATCTAATGGACCAGGAGATCCAGCAGCAACAGGAAAATATGCTGTTCAAATAATTCAAAATCTTATTAAAAAGAAAATGCCATTATTTGGCATTTGTCTAGGTCATCAAATACTTGCACTTTCATTAGGAGGTAAAACAAAGAAAATGAAATTAGGACACAGAGGAGCAAATCATCCTGTTAAAAATTTAATTAATGATAATGTAGAAATTACTAGTCAAAATCATGGCTTTGAAGTTGTTAGAGAAAATTTACCAAAAAATGTTAAGATCACACATAAGTCTTTGTTCGATAACAGTATAGAAGGAATAAGATTAAAGAATAAACCTGTGTTCTCAGTTCAGTATCATCCTGAATCAAACCCAGGACCACAAGACAGCGTTTATTTATTTCAAGAATTTATTAACAACATGAGAAAGAATGCCAAAAAGAAAAGATCTTAAGAAAATATTAGTAGTTGGTGCTGGGCCAATTATAATTGGTCAAGCCTGCGAATTTGATTATTCTGGCACTCAGGCTTGTAAGGCATTAAAGGATGAAGGTTATAAAGTTGTTTTAATTAACTCAAATCCAGCAACAATTATGACAGATCCAGATGTTGCTGACAGTACTTATATTGAGCCCATCACTCTAGAGGTTTTAGAAAAAATTTTAAAGAAAGAAAAACCGAATGCAATTCTTCCAACAATGGGTGGTCAAACTGCTCTCAACCTTGCAATGGAGGCTGAGAAAAAAGGAATTTTAAAAAAATATAAAATCGAATTAATTGGTGCAAATTCAAGAGCTATTGCAAATGCAGAAGATAGAAAGAGGTTTAGAAAAAATATGATTGATATTGGTTTAGATCTTCCTAAATCTGAAATCGTAAACAATATAAAACAAGCCTCAAAAGTTTTAAATAAAATAGGTTTACCTACAATAATTAGACCAGCTTTTACACTTGGTGGTTTAGGAGGAGGAATAGCAAAGAATGAAAAGGACTACTTTAAAATTGTCAAAAACGGTTTGCATGAGTCTCCTGTGAGCCAAGTTCTTGTAGAGGAATGTTTAGAGGGCTGGAAAGAATTTGAAATGGAAGTTGTAAGGGATAAAAAAGATAATTGTATAATTATTTGTTCAATAGAGAATATTGATCCAATGGGAATACATACTGGGGACTCGGTGACAGTCGCTCCTGCACTCACCTTAACTGATAAAGAATATCAAGTAATGCGAAATGCCTCTATTGCATGTTTAAGAAAAATTGGAGTTGAGACAGGTGGTTCAAATGTTCAATTTGCAATTAATCCTAAAAATGGACGAATGGTTATAATCGAGATGAATCCCAGAGTATCAAGGTCATCTGCTCTTGCATCAAAAGCAACTGGGTTTCCTATTGCAAAAGTAGCTGCAAAACTTGCTGTCGGTTATACATTAGATGAATTAAAAAATGAAATAACTAAAGTAACTCCAGCATCATTTGAACCAAGTATAGACTACGTTGTAACAAAAATTCCAAGATTTACTTTTGAAAAATTTTCAACTTCTTCTGAGGTTCTGGGCACGTCAATGAAATCTGTTGGGGAAGCAATGGCAATTGGAAGAAATTTCAAAGAGTCTCTTCAAAAAGCATTGATCTCTCTTGAAACTGGTTTTTCAGGATTAGACAGAATATTTAATTTAGATAAAAAACAAATTGAGAAAAAACTTAAAGATAATATTCCTAATAAAATCCTGCTTGTTGCTGAAGCACTAAGAAAAAAAATAAATTTGAAAAAAATCTATAATTTATCAAAAATTGATCCATGGTTCTTAAACCAAATTAAAGAAATAGTAGATAATGAATTTAAGATTAAGAATAATGGATTACCAAAAAATTTTGATGATTTTAATCTAATTAAATCAATGGGTTTTTCAGATAAAAAACTTTCTGAGCTGTCAAATTTATCTGAAGATATTGTAAGAAAAAAAAGAACTGCACTTAAAATTTTACCAGTATTTAAAAAAGTTGATACTTGTGCAGCAGAATTTAAATCTTTTACACCATATATGTACTCAACATATCAGAGAAATTTCTCAATAAATTCAGAGTGTGAGGCTAATCCGTCTGCTAAAAAAAAGATTATTATATTAGGAGGAGGACCTAATAGAATAGGACAAGGAATAGAATTTGATTACTGTTGTTGTCAGGCCAGTTTCGCACTAAAATCAGCAGGTTTTGAGACTATTATGGTAAACTGCAATCCTGAGACAGTTTCAACAGATTATGACACTAGTGATAGATTATATTTTGAACCGCTTAAAGAAGAGTATGTTTTTAATATTATTAAAAGGGAAAAAGATAAAGGAAATTTAGTTGGTATCATCACTCAGTTTGGTGGTCAAACTCCAATCAAATTAGCCAAATTTTTATATAATAATAATCTTCCTATTTTAGGAACTCAATTCTCATCTATTGACCTAGCAGAAGATAGGGACAGATTCAGAAACCTATTAGAAAAATTAAATTTAAATCAAGCTAAAAGTGGAATTGCTAAAACTTTTAAACAAGCAATAGAAATATCCGAAAAAATAGGCTTACCTTTAATGGTGAGACCTTCTTATGTTCTTGGAGGAAGAGCAATGGAAATAGTTTATGAGAAAAGTCAGTTGAAAAATTTTGTGGAAGAGGCTTTTAAAGCTGCTGAAAAAAATCCAATACTCATCGATAAATTCATAGATCATGCAATGGAAGTTGATGTGGATGCTATATCCGATGGTAATCAAGTACATGTTGCTGGGATCATGCAGCATATCGAGGAAGCGGGAATTCATTCTGGTGACTCTGCGTGTAGCCTGCCTCCTGTTTCCATCAAGCCCTTTTTAATTAAAGAAATAGAAAGACAAACAAAAAATTTAGCTTTAGCTCTAAAAGTGAAAGGTTTCATGAATGTTCAATTTGCAATTAAAAAAGATGAAATTTTTGTAATTGAAGTAAACCCAAGAGCAAGCCGGACAGTTCCTTTCGTATCAAAAGCAAAAGGGCTACCGTTAGCAAAAATAGCCTCGAGAGTTATGGCTGGTGAGAAACTCTCAAAATTTAATTTGAAAGATAAATCTAAAGGTATGTTTGCAGTAAAGGAGGCAGTTTTTCCATTTAATAAATTTCCTAACAGTGACTTATTATTAGGTCCAGAAATGAAATCAACCGGAGAGGTAATGGGATTTGACAAAAATTTTGGAATGGCGTATGCAAAAAGTCAAATAGCATCCTCTAATTCATTGCCTACTAAAGGACTAGCTTTTTTATCATTAAAAAATTCTCATAAAGATGAAGGTATTGGACTTGCAAAAGAGCTTATTAAACTAGAATTTACTTTATGTGCAACTAAAGGAACTGCAGAATATATCCAAAAACATGGCATGAAGTGTAAAATTATAAATAAAGTAAGTAGCGGATCACCTCATATAGTTGATGTTCTAGACTCAAAAAAAATAGCCTTAGTTATTAATACTGGTGGTGGCAATACAGAGCACAGATTAAATGATGCCATTGCTTTAAGAAGAGCGACACTTAAAAATAAAGTGCCTTACTGCACAAATATGTCAACTGCTCTAGCATGTATTGAGGGTATCAAATCACTTAAAACAAAAAAATTAGAAGTTACATCACTGCAAAATGTTTAGTCAACTTTCCAATCGGTTTCAAATGTAACATAGTTAACTTGTATACATCTTCTTTCTTTAATAATTTTTTTCTTTTCCATACCATGCCATGTGTTTGGGCCGCTTGTAAATAAGTAACCGTAATTATGCCTGTAGGGAACAGTTTTAACTTTTTCTAGTTTTTCATTGTAAAAATCAGTCCCTAAATCCTCAGACTCATTTGCATTGTTCACAAAAATAAGTCCTGACATTAATTTTTCTTTAATATCGCAATGTGGCTTTAACCAAAAACCTTCACGATCACATATAACTTCAAGTCTTACATATGAACCAGATAAATCTTTGTTAATCATTTTTGAAATAGTTTGGCATGTTTCTTTAGATTGAAGTTCATTAATGAATTTTACTAAATTTGGAAAATGTGATGCATTTTCTTTTGTAACAAAACATCTAAATTTTATCGCCTTACCACCCGAAGCAATACCTTCTCTAAATTCTGCAGCACCACCGTCTATTGCCCTTGTGCCATCGTAATTAAGGTTATGCTTACTTACGTCTGGAATATCTGCGCCTTCAATTTCCTTAATTGCCGCTTCACTTAAAGCGTTGTTGTATTCCCAGTGATTGAATGGAAATTTATACTTTTTTGAATTTTTTAATATAGAATTAAGAAAAGTCATAATCTTTAAATTGTTTCTCTATATATCCCGATATTCTATGAGTTTCATTAAGTTTTTTATAACTCCACTCTTCTACTTTGTCCTCTAGGTTTTTAATTATATCTAATGATTTAAAAAGCTCAAAAAATTTTTGAAATCGTATATTTTTTTTTATAGATGGCATTTGAGCCACATATATGGGTCTTCCTGTCATTGCTGCCTCTGATATCATGGAAGTTGAGTCACATGTTACAATAATATGATCAGCTAAACTAAGTGCTGACAAATAGGCTTTTTTATCAATATCTGAAATTATAATCTGATCATCATCAAAAAAGTCTTGTGCTTTATCTACTATTCTTCTTGGTGTTCTCATTGAAGGTATAAAAATTAGTTGATAATCCTGGTTAATAAAATTTTTTTTAGTTTTAATAAAAATTTTTTCAATTATTTTATCATTAAAATTGTAATATTTATTAGGGCCTCCAGCAATAAATACTATTACTTTCTTTTTTTTAATTCGGGGTTTAAGATAATTAGTATTTTCTACTAATTCTGCTTCAGTAAGATAATGAATTGCACCTTTACTTTTTAAAACATTTATACCCTCAAGACCATCATGCTCTGGTGCTACGACATAATCAAAATTATTTAATGATACTTTTGGATCCTGAATATGAATATTCATTATTTTATTTCCAAATTTATTTTTTAAAAAAATTGATGGAACTACACTTTTTCTTCCACATGAAATTACCACATTAAATTTCTTTGAAATATCATTTTTAAAAACAAAATCTTTTACAGGGGTTAATTTTGGGGGAATCATTTTCCAAAAACTATTTAGCTCAATTTTCTCGTGTATAAATTCAAGATTAAGAGCTTTCGCAAGCCCCTCGACTTGGCTAATCATGCCATGCATTCCCTCGGTCAATAATAAACCTTTTAATTTAGTCATTAATCACTATATAGCTGTCATATGAATCAAAATCCAACTAAACACACAAAAGTGTTAATAATTGGATCCGGTCCTGCTGGATATACAGCTGCAGTTTATGCTGCTAGAGCAATGTTAAATCCAATTTTAGTTTATGGATCGGAACCTGGAGGTCAATTAACCACAACAACGGATGTTGAAAATTTTCCTGGATTTGCTGATGTGATTCAAGGTCCGTGGCTTATGGATCAAATGAAAGAACAAGCAAAAGCAGTTGGAACAGAAATGATTCAAGATCATATAAGTTCAGTAAATTTAAAAACATCGCCTTTTGAAGCTATCGGTGACACTGGTCAAAAATATACTGCTGATAGTATAATTATCTCTACAGGAGCTCAGGCTAGATGGTTGAATATTAAATCTGAACAAGATTTTAGAGGATTTGGCGTATCAGCGTGTGCGACGTGTGATGGTTTTTTCTTCAAAGATAAAGAAGTTGCTGTTGTAGGTGGGGGTAATGCTGCTGTTGAGGAAGCAATGTTTCTTACAAAATTTGCATCAAAAGTAAAATTAATTCATAGAAGAGATAGTTTAAGAGCTGAAAAAATGCTCCAAAAAAAACTTATGGAAAATAAAAAAATTGAAATTATTTGGGATACTGTCGTTGAAGATGTAATTGGAGACAAAGATCCAAAAAATGTTAAGGGCATCAAAGTTAAAAATGTAAAAACAAATGAAATTAATGAAATAAAATTAGATGGTGTATTCATTGCTATTGGTCATGACCCTGCAACCCAGTTATTTAAAGATCAACTTAATATGGACAAAGAAGGTTATTTGATAACAAAACCAGACTCTACAGAAACCAATATACCAGGTGTTTATGCGGCTGGAGATGTAAAAGATAAAACATTTAGACAAGCAGTTACTGCTGCTGGCATGGGATGTATGGCAGCGCTAGAGGCTGAAAAGTTTTTATCTCATTAAAGTGAAAAATAATCTCCATGTATTCTTAGGGGCTACAGTAGCAGATGCAGCAGCAAGACCATTGCATTGGGTATATAATCAAAAAAAATTGCTTGAATATATTAAAGGCAAAAAAGACTTTACCTTTTTAAAAAAAAATAAAAGCCCTTTTTATAATATTAAAACTGGAAAAGTCTCTGGTTACAACGATATTGGCCAAGTGATGTTTAAAACATTACTTGATGGAGATGAAAATTTAGAAAAAAATTTTAAAAAGAATATTTTTAAAAATTTTGGTCCTGGAAGCAAATATTGGAAAAATTTAGTTCTAAGATCAAAGTATAAAAAAGTTAAAGATTGGCGTGGCTTAATAAGAGGACCATGGATACATCAAAATATAATAGAAACTGTAAACAATATTAAATCAAAAAAAAAAATTTCCGGTGGAATGAAAGTCAATGAGTCAGATGGTTTTTGTGCAGTGCTACCTTTTTTTCTTTATGGCCATGATTTTAAAAGTTTAGAAAAGATCATAAAAATTGTTACTGTTTCAAAAATCAGCATAAAGTATGCACTCGCAAAATTTTATCTAATTGATTTTGCTTTAAAGGGAGCTAAAGATCCCATTAATAAATTTGTAAAAAAATTTAGTGGAAATTACTTATTTAAAGAAATTATCAACGATATTAAGAAGATCAAAAAATTTAAATCAAAATTTGATCCTATTGCAATTAAAAAACTAGGGATGGCTTGCAGTTATCCAGGAACTTTTAATAGTTCAATTTATACAATTATAAATTCAAAAAATTATAAAGACGCGATTTTAAAAACTATCAAAGCCGGAGGTTGTAATTGCTCTAGAGCAAATTTTGTTGGAGCATACTTTGCTTCACTAAAGGGTATTAATTCCATTCCAAAATCTTGGATTAAAAAGACTATTCCTGCAAAAAAGATTCTAAATCAAAAATAATTATTTATTTATAGACTCACAGAAAGATTTAATTCTTGACATGGCTTTTTTTAAATTTTTCATCGATGTTGCATAAGAAATTCTAAAATAACCATCTAAACCAAATGCTGAACCTTGAACAACTGCAACATTTTCTTTTTCAAGCAATCTTTGTACAAAGTTTGTATCAGTTTTTAATTTTGTTTTTTTATTTAGTAGTCCTTTGCAACTTGGAAATACATAAAATGCGCCATTAGGAGTCAAACAGTGAATTCCCTCAATATTATTTAGACTTTTTACAACAAAATTTCTTCTATCTCTAAACGCTTTAGCTCTAGTTTTTATAAAACCTTGTTTTCCATTCAATGCCTCTACAGCAGCAGCCTGACTTATTGAAGATGGATTTGAGGTAGATTGTGATTGAATTTTTCCAACAGCTTTGATTATATCTTTTGGACCAGCAGCATAACCTATTCTCCAGCCAGTCATGGCATACGATTTACTTACTCCATTCATTGTGAGCGTCCTGTCTTTCAATTTTGGAATTTGTGCAATGGTAAAAAAATTGAAATTGTCGTATCTCACGTGCTCGTAAATATCATCACTTAAAATTAAAACTTTCTTATTTTTTATAAGAACATTAGCTAAATTTTGAATTTCTCTTTTTGTATAACCTGCACCAGTGGGGTTTGATGGTGAATTAAGTATCAACCATTTTGTTTTTTTGGTAATAGCTTTTTTTAATTTTTTGGCAGTAAGCTTAAAACCCTCTTGCTCGGTACATTTAATTATTTTTGGTTTTCCACCAGCTAACAAAACCATATCTGGATACGAAACCCAAAATGGTGCTGGGATGATAACCTCATCTCCCCTATTTAAGGTAGCCATAAAAGTATTATAAAGAACTTGCTTTCCACCAGTTCCAACCGTTATTTGGTCTAAAGTATATTTTAATTTGTTTTCTCTTTTGAATTTACTAATAATAGCTTTTTTTAAAGCAGGTGTACCATCTACTGCTGTATATTTAGTGTCTCCACTTCTAATAGCTTTTATGGCAGCATTTTTTATATTATCAGGAGTATCAAAATCTGGCTCTCCAGCCCCTAAACCAATTACATCTTTTCCTGCCGCTCTTAATTCTCTTGCCTTTTGAGTTACGGCAATAGTAGGTGATGGTTTAATTCTTTTTAAACTGTTAGATATTATGCTCATTGAAATATAAATTAATTCTAATACGTTCTTAATATATGGAAAATACTTATCAAGATTTAATTACAGATATTCAGAGTAAAAATCCAAAAATCAGTGGAAAACTAGAAGGTGGTAAAAAGTTCAAAATTAAATCTGATTTTAAACCTGCGGGAGATCAACCTGAGGCTATTAAAAAATTAGTTAATGGAGCAAATAAAGAGGAATTTAATCAAGTTTTACTTGGGGTAACTGGTTCTGGAAAAACTTTTACAATGGCTAAGGTTATAGAAGCAACAAATAGACCAGCTTTGATTTTAGCTCCTAATAAAACTTTGGCAGCTCAACTTTATGGAGAAATGAAAACTTTTTTTCCTGACAACGCTGTTGAGTATTTTGTTTCATATTACGATTATTATACCCCAGAAGCTTATGTACCGAGATCAGATACTTACATTGAAAAAGAAGCATCAATTAATGAACAGATAGACAGGATGAGACATTCAGCAACAAGGTCTCTTTTAGAAAGAGATGATGTTTTAATTGTCGCCAGTGTTTCTTGTATATATGGTCTAGGGTCAGTTGAAGCATATAGTAAAATGACTTTAACTCTTCAAAAAAACTACGATTATAACAGAGAGCAGATTATTAAATCTTTAGTGGCCTTACAATACAAGCGTAATGATCAAAACTTTTATAGGGGCACATTTAGAGCTCGTGGAGAGTATTTGGAAATCTTTCCTTCTCATTTAGAGGATAGAGCGTGGAGATTAAATTTATTTGGAGATAAATTAGAAAAAATAGAAGAATTTGATCCTCTTACTGGAGATCAAGTAAGAGAGCTAAGCTTAGTTAAAGTTTATGCAAACAGTCACTACATAACTCCAAAACCAACAGTAGAACAGGCAATTATAAATATAAAAAGAGAATTAGAAATAACGCTAAAAAAACATAGAGCAGAAAATAAATTACTTGAAGCTCAAAGACTTGAGGAAAGAACTAAATTTGATCTTGAAATGATTGAGGCTACAGGGTCTTGTGCTGGAATTGAAAATTACTCTAGATTTTTATCTGGAAGAAAACCAGGCGAACCACCTCCCACACTTTTTGAATATTTTCCAGACAACACTCTTATTTTTGTTGATGAGTGTCACGTGACAGTTCCACAACTTAACGGAATGTATAAAGGAGATAGATCAAGAAAAAGTACATTAGCTGAATATGGTTTTAGACTTCCCTCGTGTATGGATAATAGACCATTAAAATTTGAAGAATGGGATTTAATGAGAACACAAACTGTTTTTGTTTCAGCAACTCCTGGTCCTTGGGAATTAGAACAAACAAAAGGTAAGTTTATAGATCAAGTTATAAGACCAACAGGATTAATTGATCCACCTGTTGAAATAAGACCAGCAAAAAATCAAGTAGATGATTTAATGCATGAGTGTAAAAAAGTAATTGAAAATAATCATAGAGTTTTAGTTACTACTCTTACAAAAAAGATGGCTGAAGATTTAACAGAATACCTTCATGAAAATGGAGTAAAAGTAAGGTACCTCCATTCAGATATAGATACACTTGAAAGAATAGAAATCATGAGAGATTTAAGAATGGGTGTCTTTGATGTTTTAGTCGGAATTAATTTATTGAGGGAGGGATTAGACATACCTGAATGTGCATTAGTTGGGATTTTAGATGCTGACAAAGAAGGATTTTTGAGATCTGAGACTTCATTAATTCAAACTATAGGAAGGGCCGCTAGAAATGTAGATGGAAAAGTTATTCTTTATGCTGATAAAGAAACGAAAAGTATTAAAAAGGCAATCCAAGAAACTGAGAGAAGAAGAAAAATTCAATTAGCATATAACAAAAAAAACAAAATTGATGCTAAGACAGTTAAAAAAGAAATTAATGATATTTTAGAGAGTGTTTACGAAAAAGATTATGTAAAAATCAGTGAAGGATCTAATGTTGGAGGAAATCTTAAGAAACACTTAAAAGCTCTCGACAAAAAAATGAAAGAAGCAGCCTCTAACTTGGAATTTGAAGAAGCAGCCAAAATAAGAGATGAGATAAGAAAATTAGAAAGTACTGAATTAGAAATCACCTTAAACCCAAAAATAAGACAATATGACGTGAAAAATAAACTTTATCCAAAAGGTAGATCGACAATGGGTATGCCAGGAACTAAGGTTACCAAAAAAAGAGATAAAAAATGGAAGCACAGAGGATAATTATTACTGGTGGAGCAACAAGAATTGGTGCTGCAATAACTGAAAAATTATCAGGTCCAAATAAGCAAATTGTAATTCAATACAATAAATCTAAGTCAAAAGCTGAAAATCTAAAAAAAAAACTTCAAAATTATGGAACAAAAATTTATTTAGTTAAAGGAGATCTTAGTAAGGAAAAAGATATCATTAAAGTTGTTAAATTTTCAAAATCAAAATTAAAATTTTTTGACTGCTTAGTAAACAATGCTTCAATATTTGAAAATGACAAATTAGAAAATTTTAACTCTAAGAGTTGGGAAAAACATATTTCTACAAATCTTAAAGCCCCTGCTCTTTTATCAAAAGAGTTTTCAAAGAATATTAGGGGTAAAAATAACAATATTATCAATATAATTGATCAAAGAGTATTTAAGCTTACCCCATATTTCTTCTCGTACACATTAAGTAAAACAGGCCTTTATACCTTAACCAAAACAAGCGCGATGAGTTTATCACCAAACATAAGAGTTAATGGAATAGCCCCTGGACCAACAATTAAAAACAAAAGACAATCGGAAAAACATTTTAAAAATCAATATTTAGCTACACCACTAAAACAGCAAGTTGATGTTAATGAGATTTGTAATGCAGTTGACTTTTTTATTAGAAACAGTTCTATTACAGGTCAAATTTTAGCAATAGATAGTGGTCAAAGCTTAAATTGGCAAACACCTGATATAATTAAAGGAAAGGAATGAAAAAAAATAATTTAAAAATTGTTAAAATAGATAAAAACAAAAGCTTATTTAACTACGAGAAAAAAATTCTAATTAATGAACTTATTTTAGATTTAAAGCTTGGTTATTATGATTTTGAGAAAGAGAAAGCGCAAAAAGTAAAATTTAGCTTGGAAATTGATTATCAAGATAAAAAACCTTCAAATGATAAAGATCTCAGATCAATTGTAAATTATGCAACTATTGTAAAATTAATTAAAAAACTTATTAAAAAGAAACATTATAATTTCCTAGAAACTTTGGCCGAAGCTGTTTTTGATGAACTTTTCAAAGATAAGAGAATAGGTAAAATAATGCTTAAAATTGAAAAATTAGAAATTCTGAAACAGTGTTCATCAGTTGGTATCCAAATTACAAAAAAACGAAGTCATGATAAGTTCTGAAATTGGCAAAGAGGTAATAAAAAAAGAACTGCCTCTAATTCCTAAACTTCCTGGTGTATACAGAATGTTGAATGATAAAGGGGATATTCTCTATGTTGGTAAAGCAAAAAATTTGCCTAACAGACTTAAAAGTTATGTAGCAGAAAAAAATCATATTATAAGAACTGAACGAATGTTATCTCAAACAAGAAAGCTTGAGATAACAACAACATCAAATGAAAGTGAGGCTTTACTTCTTGAAGCGAATTTAATCAAAAAACATAAACCAAAATTTAATATTCTTTTAAGGGATGATAAGTCTTTTCCGTTTATTTTTATTGGCAACAAAGACAAATGGCCACAAATAAAAAGACATAGAGGAAAAAAAACAAAAGAAGGTTTTTATTTTGGACCTTTCGCATCAGCAGGCTCTGCTAATTGGACAATAAAAATGATACAGAAAATTTTTCACTTAAGAGTTTGTGATGATACTGTTTTTAAAAACAGACAACGTCCTTGTATCCTATATCAGATTAAAAGATGTTCTGGACCTTGTGTCGGATACATAAATGATGATGAATATAAAAAAACTGTAGATGATGCTATCGAATTTGTTTCTGGTAAATCAAGAAAAATACAAAAAAGTCTTTCAAATCAAATGGAAAAGGCTAGTGAGGATTTAGATTTTGAAAAAGCTGTAATTTTAAGAGATAGAATAAAATCTTTAAATATTATTCAATCATCACAAAGAATTAATGAGGCAAATTTAATTGAAGCCGATGTGATCGCTGGCTATAAAGAGTCTGGTAAAACTTGTATTCAGGTTTTCTTTTATAGATCAAAACAAAATTGGGGGAATCAAGCTTTTTTTCCAAAGCATGATCCTGACGAAAAATTAAGTGATATATTAAATTCTTTTGTCTCTCAATTTTATGAAAATAAAAGTGTTCCTTCATCAATTATATTATCTGAAGAAATCAAAGAAAAAATTTTAATTGAAAAAACTCTATCTCAAAAGGAGGAGAAACAAATCGATATATCTATTGCAAAAAAAGGATCAAAATTAAAAGTAATTAATCAGGCAATTAAAAATGCAAAAGATAGCCTAACTAGAAAACTTTACGAAAGCCAAAATAATAGAGAATTATTTGATGCAGTAGCAAATAAATTTAATTTAGAAACTAATATTAATTTGATAGAGGTTTATGATAATAGTCATATCCAAGGAACTAATAGTGTTGGTGCGTTAATCGCTTATGGAGATGAAGGATTTATTAAAAAAAGATATAGAAAATTTAACATTAAGATCCAAAAGAACGAACAAGATGACTATGGTATGATGCGGGAAGTGCTAAATCGAAGATTTAAAAGAGCTATACAAGAGAAAGACAACTACCTAACTTTTCCCGATCTAGTTCTGATTGATGGTGGAAAAGGCCAGTACTCAGTTGCAAGAGAAACTTTAAATGAACTAGGCCTTCATGACTTGCCAATAGTTGCAATAGCAAAAGGGAAACTTAGAAACAGTGGTAACGAAACCTTTTTTCATAATGGTAAAGAGTTTAAATTTGCCAAAAATGACCCTACTCTATTTTTTCTTCAAAGAGTAAGGGATGAGTCTCATCGGTTTGCGATCAGTGCTCATAGAGCTAAAAGGAAAAAAGGATTAAGTAAATCACTGTTAGATCAGATCGAAGGTATCGGTTCTATTAGAAAAAGAGCTTTATTAAACCATTTTGGCTCTGCTAGAGCAGTAGAATCTGCAAGTCTTGATGAAATAAAATCAGTTGAAGGCGTAGAGGCAAAAGTTGCTAAAAAGATATATAATTTTTTCCATGAGTAAAAATAAATATGCTTAGAAAGATACCAAATATATTAACTGTGGGCAGAATTTTAATTGTGCCATTTTTTGTTTTAGCTTTTTATCTTCCTGGTTTTTATGGAGACCTTACTGCGTTAATATTATTTATTGTTGCCTCTTTCACAGATTTTTTAGATGGCATGCTAGCAAGATTTCTTGGTGAAGAGTCCAAACTTGGAGAATTACTAGATCCAATAGCTGATAAAATTATTGTTGCAGCTGCTCTTATTTTATTAGTGATGGATGGCACTATTCGAAATTATGAGGTAATTGCTGCAATAATAATTCTTACACGAGAAATTTTGATTTCTGGTCTTAGAGAGTTCTTGGCTAAAGGGGAAATTAAACTTCCAGTCTCCAGTTTAGCTAAATTGAAAACCGTTTTGCAAATGGTTTCTATTGCACTTTTACTTTCAGGTGAAACTGGAAACAAAATAATTAATTTTCAAGATTATAATGCCCAGACCATTGGTATCATTCTTTTATGGCTTTCTGCAGCATTAACACTTTTTACTGGTTATGACTACATGCGAAAAGGTATTGACCATGCTATATCTGAAGATAATAAGGATTAAGCTGCCTTTTTTTTTCTAACAACCAGCTGATAGCTCTCGTTTAAATCTATAATCATTTCGCAAACTTTAAATTGATTATTTGCGATACAAGAAACTGGTGTAACCTCAGCAGCAGTGCCTGTTAAAAAGCAACCAACAAAATCTCTTAACTCTGAAGGACTTATTTTTCTTTCATGAACTTTTATATTTTTTGATTTTGCTATCCCAATTACTGTTCTACGGGTAATACCATCTAAAAATGAGTCAGGTATTGGCGTATGCAATTCCCCATTTTTATCTTTAAAAAAAACATTAGCACCTGTTGCTTCAGCAATATTTCCCTCATGGTCTAACATTAAAGAGTCGGTGTAACCCTCTTTTTCTGCTTCATGTTTTGACAAAGTGCAAATCATATAAAGACCAGATGCTTTCGTGTCCCAAGGAATTGTATTAGGAGCGGGCCTTCGCCAATTTGAAATATTTAATTTTATGCCCTCGATTTTTAATTTTGGATCAAAGTAAGAACCCCATTCCCATGTTGCGATAGCGACATGAATCTTTGTCTGCTGTGCAGATATAGCCATCATTTCACTTCCTCGCCATGCGACAGGTCTAACGTAACCATTTTCTACATTCTGAACAGTTATAATTTTTTTCGAGGCCTCATTGATCTCTCTCTCAGTATAAGGAATCTCAAAACCCATTCTTTTAGCTGAGTAAAAAAATCTTGAAGTATGTTCCTCTAATTTAAATATTGAACCATCGTAAACTCTTTCGCCCTCAAATACACAACTCGCATAATGTAAACCATGACTTAATACGTGAACTTTGACATCTGACCAGTCTACAAAGTCGTTGTTGTACCAAATTTTACCATCTCTTTTATCGTAAGGTATCATGTTAGAAAATTTTTTTTTAAATTATTCAAAAAAATATCTTTGTATCTTGAATATGTCAATATAACTTACCTATTATGAAAGATTTACTTTATCTTAAAGATGAGCAATTAAAAGATTTAATTGAAAAACTTTTTATAGTTTATAGAGACACTTTCACCGACCCAAAAAAAATTCTAAATAAATATTCAATAGGTACTGCTCATCACAAAGTAATCCACCTTATTTCGACATATGAGGGTATCTCAATTTCTGAACTTTTGAAAAAATTAAAGATAACAAAACAAAGTTTAAATAGAGTTTTAAAAGATTTAACAAAGCTTGATATTATCAAATTCGAAAAAGACGAACGAGACACAAGGATAAAACATGTATATCTCAATGAAAAGGGAAAAAAAATTTTTCTTGAAATTTTCGAAACACAAAAAAAAAGGATCTATAACGCTTTATTAAACTCAAGTTCTGATGAGGTCGTAAACTTTGATAAGGTTCTGAAAAAAATTATAAATGGATAAATTTTTAGCACATATATTAGTAGTAGACGATGACGAGGGTATAAGATCCTTGGTGAAAAAATATTTAAATGAAAATAATTTTTTAGTTACAACCGCAAAAAATGCTGAGGATGCAACTGAAAAAATTGAAATAATTAATTTTGATATGATTATTTTAGACATAATGATGCCAGGTAAAAGTGGTCTTCAATTTATTAAAGATAATATGAATAAAATTTTGACGCCTATAATATTACTAACTGCAAAGGGTACTGCAGACGAGAGAGTTGAGGGATTAGAAATAGGTGCTGATGACTATTTGCCAAAACCATTTGAACCAAGAGAACTTTTGCTTCGAATCAAAAATATTCTAAAAAAAACTAAAGATAAAAATTTAAAAAAAATAATTAAGTTTTCAAATATTGAAATTGATTTAAATAAATTAAAAATTCTTAAAAATAAAGAGGAATTCAAAATAAATATTACTGAAAAGATTATTTTAGAAAAAATGATAAATAATCCTGGTAAAACATTTTCTAGAGTTGATATAGGTAAACTTATAAATTTAGATAAAGAGAGATCTGTGGATGTAATTATAACTCGTTTGAGAAAAAAAATTGAAATAGATCCAAAAAATCCAAAATTTTTACAAACTTTAAGGGGTAGCGGTTATGTTTTATGGATTGAATAAATTTGTAAAAAATTTATTGCCAAAAAGATTATTTTATAGAGCGTTACTGATTGTCGCAATTCCAGTTATTTTACTTCAACTTTTAGTAACAATTGTTTTTTTTGATAGCCTTTGGATCAAAACTAACAAAGGAATGACAAGGGCCTTGGTTGGGGAAATTGATACTTTTATTGTTGCATTTGATAATGAGAATAATGAAAAAGATTATATCATTGATTTATTTTCAATTCATTTAGATTTAAATATAAAATACATTCAAGATAAAGAATTTAATTTCAAGTTAAATGAAAGATGGTTTAGCCCTATAGATAGATCTTTAAGAAGAGAACTGAAATCTAGTATTGGTAACAATAAATTTTGGTTCAGCACTACTGACTATTTGGAATTAATAAACATAAGAATTAAATATAAAAAAGGATATTTTGAATTTTTAGTTCCTAGAGATAGAGTTACTGCCTCCTCAGCAAGATTATTTGCTTTATGGATATCCGTGCCTGCAATTTTTTTAACACTTATCGCAATATTATTTTTAAAAAACCAAACTCGACCAATAACTAATTTAGCAAAAGCAGCAGAAAAATTTGGTAGAGGTGAAGAAGTTGATGATTATAGACCATCTGGTTCACTTGAAATCAGACAGGCAGGTTATGAATTTGATAAAATGAGAAAAAGAATACTTAGACATTTAAATCAAAGATCTGAGATGTTATCTGGAATTAGTCATGATTTACGAACACCTTTAACCAGAATGAAATTGCAACTTTCTTTTGTAAAAGACAAGGAGATTTCCTCAAAATTAAATGAAGACATAAGTGAAATGGAAAAAATGCTCAATGAGTACTTACAATTCACCAGTTCATCTCAATCAGAAAAAAATGAAATATTTGATCTCTCAAAATTGTTAAATGAGACAATAGAAAGATATGAAAATACATATATTACTAGAGACCTAGCTCAAAATATTTTGATAAATGGAAGAAAAAATTTATTAAAAAGAAGCTTTAACAATATTATTGATAACGGCCTTAAATACGGAAAAAAAATTAATATTCAATTAAATAAAAATGGAAAAAATATATTTATTCTTATCGAAGATAATGGACCTGGTATTCCAAAAGAAGAATACGAAAATGTTTTTAAACCATTTTATAAAATTGATAAAGGCAGGGGTGAAAATAAATCAAGTGTTGGTTTAGGATTATCAATAGCCTCTGATATTGTTAGATCTCATGGAGGATACATTAAACTTGACAAGTCATCAATGAATGGACTTGGAGTTAAGATTTTCTTACCCGCTTAGTTTTTTTTTTACTTTTTTCTCGTAATAATGAAATATTTTTTTCAATATTTTCAACTCTTTTTGAAAGAACTTCAAATTCCTCTTTACTTGTAAGTTTCATTCTAAAAACTATTTCATCCCTTTTAGATTTTAAAATACTCAAAATTTCTGATCCAAGGTCTTTTGATGTAATAAGGCCTTGTTCAAATATTTTAGAAAGTTTATCAAAAACAAATTTTGAATTTTTCATATTTTTTTCTCATAATTTGATATAACCTATAATTATTTATCAAAATGTTCATTAATAATTTTGACCCAGTAGCAATAAATTTTTTTTCATTAGAAATAAGGTGGTACTCGCTAGCTTATATTTTTGGAATACTAGCGGGGTGGGTTTTAGCTAAAAGATTTTTTATTAACAACCAGGATATTAAAACAAAATTTGATGATTATGTTACTTATCTTATTTTAGGTATTATTATAGGTGGAAGATTGGGGTATGTGCTGTTTTATAATTTAGATTATTATTTTGAAAACCCTATAGATATTTTTAAAGTCTGGCAAGGTGGGATGTCTTTTCATGGTGGGGTTATAGGAATAATAATTGTAAGTGTTTGGTTTGCAAATAAAAACAAACAAAACGTTTTTAGTTATTTAGATATTATCTCGTTAGTTGCTCCAATTGGAATTTTTTTTGGAAGAATTTCAAATTTTATAAACTCTGAATTATATGGAACTCAAACGAGTCTGCCCTGGGGTGTAAAATTCATTAAAGTTGATAATTTGTATAGGCATCCATCACAATTATATGAAGCACTTTTTGAGGGCCTGATTCTTTTTTTAATTTTAATCTATTTTCAAAAGAAAATAATTAATAAAAAGCCAGGTTTTATCTCTGGACTGTTTCTAGTTTTTTACTCAATTTTTAGATTTGTAATAGAATTTTTTAGAGTACCAGATAACCAATTAGGTTATTTATTGTTCAATCTCACTATGGGACAAATTATAAGTTTTGTGTTTTTATTATTTGGATCATATTTAGTCATTCAAAAATATGAAAATAAAAAAGAGTGGTGAAATTCCTTTAGATAAATTTATTGATTTATCTCTATATAATAAAAAATTTGGTTACTATATGAAAAGGAATCCTTTTGGTAAAAAAGGTGATTTTATTACAGCGCCAAATATTTCAAGACTTTTTTCAGAAATGATAGCTATTTGGATTATTAGTTTTTGGAAAAACCTTGGGAGTCCCAGAAATTTTAATTTGATTGAACTAGGCGCAGGAAATGGTGAGATGATGAAAGTGCTTCTAGAAAGTTTTCAAAATTTTCCGTCTTTTCTAGAGTCTTGTAATATCATTATCCATGAAAAGAGCCCAATCTTGATAAAGATACAAAAAGAAAAATTATCAAAATCTAAAATTATTTGGGTTTCTCAAATAAATAAGATTAAAAAAAATCCAAGTATATTTATCGCGAATGAATTTTTTGATGCAATGCCAATCAAACAATTCAGAAAACAGAGAAATATTTGGTACGAGAAATTTGTTAATTTTGAAAATTACTCTAAAGCATCATTTTTTGAGAAAAAAACTGATATAAAAAAGATTGAAAGAAGACTTAATTTTAAGATTTCACAAAATCAAAACTTTATCGAATATTCTGAATTTGGTTTTGATTATTTAAAAAATATTTCAAATATAATCAAAAAAAATACTGGAGGATTGTTAATAATAGATTACGGGTATTTTGAAAAAAAAATGAAAAATACTTTACAAGCAGTTTCTAATCACAAATTTGCCAATATTTTAGACAATATTGGAGGGGTAGATATTACACACAATATAAATTTTGAATTATTTAAAAAATTTACTCAAAAATTAGGTGGATTAGATAACAATTTGAACACTCAAAAAAACTTTTTGATTAAAATGGGAATAAAAGAAAGAGCAGAGATACTATCTAGAAATAAAAACTTTTCAAAAAAAGCTGATATCTTTTATAGATTAAATAGACTTATTGATGAAAAACAAATGGGCACTTTATTCAAAGTAATGTTTATTAAAAGTAAAAAAATTAAATTCAACCTAGGTTTTTAAAATTGATTACTTCTAAAATATTATCGAAACAAAAAAAGATTAAACATGGCTTTTTTAATAGAATAGGAGGTAAGTCAAGTGGAATTTATAAAAGCTTAAATTGCGGACCTGGATCTAATGATTTTAAATCAAAGATTAAAGAAAATTTAAAAATTGTTAAAAATAGAATTAACAAAAAATCTAAAAATATTTTCTTAATGCATCAAATACATAGTAACAAAATTTTTTATATAAATAAAAATTTTAAATTTAGCAAAAAAAAAATTCAAGCTGATGCTGTTATCACAGATCAAAGACAAATACCCATAGCGATATTAACGGCAGATTGTGCACCAATACTGTTATATGACAAAAAAAAGATCATGATAGCCGCAATTCATGCTGGATGGAAAGGTGCCTACAAAGACATAATTACTAAAGTAATCAAGTTTATGTTAAATAAAGGGTGCAAAGAAAAAAATATTATTGCAACAATCGGTCCATGTATTCAAGTTGAAAGCTATAACGTAAAAGTTGATTTTCTAAAAAAGTTCTTAAAAAAAGATAAAAAAAATAAAGTCTTCTTTAAAGGTATAAAAAATAGTCTTCATTTTAATCTACCTAATTTTATTAAATCCCGACTTAAATCAAACAAAATTTCAAATATTGAAGCTATTAAAATTGATACTTTTGATGATAAAAATAATTTTTTTAGCGCACGAAGATCATTAAGATTAAAACATGCTGATTATGGTAGAAATATTTCAATAATTATGATTAATTAAACTTTTCAATGAAACTCTTAACCGGAAATAGCAATAAAATACTCAGTAAAAATATCGCAAAGTATTTGAAGACTAAACTTGTGAACTCAAGCATTAGAAAATTTGCAGACGGTGAAATATACATCGAAATAAATGAAAATATTAGAGGTAATAGTATTTTTATTGTTCAGTCTATATCATCTCCAGCAAATGATAACTTAATGGAATTATTGTTGTGTATAGACGCCCTTAAGAGATCTTCAGCAAAAAACATTACAGCTGTAATTCCATATTTTGGATATGCAAGACAGGATAGAAAGGTTATCCCAAGAACTTCTATATCAGCTAAATTGGTCTCAAATTTAATTACAAAAGCAGGTGCAGATAGAGTTGTAACAGTTGATCTGCATGCTGGTCAAATTCAGGGTTTTTTTGATATCCCTGTAGATAATCTTTTTTCAACACCAATATTTGCAAGACATGTTAGGAAAAGAATTAAAAGTAAAAAGATTATTTGTGTAGCACCTGATGTAGGTGGTACCGAAAGAGCGAGAGCTCTTGGCAAACTTCTCAATGTTGGATTGGCAATTGTTGATAAAAGAAGACCAAAACCTGGTCAATCGCAAGTCATGAATGTTATCGGAGATGTAAAAAATCAAACATGTGTAATAGTTGACGATATAATTGATTCTGGTGGTACTATTGTCAATGCTGCTAAGGCTTTAAAGCAAAGAGGAGCGAAAGAAGTTTATGTTTATATTACACATGGAGTTCTTAGTGGAGACGCTGTTAAGAAAATTAAAAATTCAGTTATAAAAAACTTGGTAATTACCGACACAATTGATAACAGTCAAAAAACTAAAAATGTTAAAAATATAGAAGTTTTACCAATTTCAAGCCTCATGGGTGAAGCAATTAAAAGAATATCTAATTCTACTTCAGTATCTGATTTATTTAAATAATTACCTTGATTATTTATAAACATGGTTTAAAAAACTCCTTTTTATGAATTCATTAGAAGTCAATGTTAGAAACACTACGACTAAGGGTCAACTAAATTCCATTAGAAATAGTGGAAATGTCCCTGGTATCGTATATGGAGGAAAAGAAGATAATCAAAAAGTATCTGTTTCAAAAAAATTACTAAAAAATTTAATTGATAAAGAAAACTTTTTGTCAAACATAATTACATTAAAAATAGATGGGAAGTCACAAAATGTTTTGCCAAGAGAAGTTAAGTATCACATTTTAAGCGACGAGCCCATTCATGTGGACTTTTTAAGGATATTGCCTGGAGTAAAAATAAAAATTGAAGTGCCAGTTAATTTTATTAATCATGAAAAGTCACCAGGTCTTAAAAGAGGTGGAGTGTTAAATATAGTAAGAAGAAAAGTAGAATTAAATTGTCCAAGTGAAAAAATACCAGAAAACTTGACAATTGATCTTGAAGGAGTTGATATCGGGGAAAGTTTTAAAATTTCATCTATCAAATTAGACTCTGAAGTAACACCAACTATTCAAGGCAGGGACTTTGTTATAGCAACCCTTGCAGCCCCAACAGTAATTAAAGAACCAGAAAAACCAGCAGAGGCTGAAGCAGCAGAGGGTGAAGAAGGAGTTGAAGCTGCAGCAGATGGTGATAAAACTTCTGCAGATTCATCTAAAGGAGATAAGAAAGAAGGTGACGACAAAAAACCTGATGAAAAAAAATCTGCTGAAAAAAAACCTCCTGAAGAAAAAAAATAAATAATTAAAATTGAAATTAAGCTTAGTTAACTCATGATTTTATTTGTAGGATTAGGTAATCCAACTCCTGACAGTGAAAATAATAGACACAATGTTGGTTTCAAAATTATAGATTGTATTAATAAAAAATTTAATTTGTCTAAACAAAAACCTAAATTTAAAGGTCTTCTTACAACTGGAAATATAGCCAATAAAAAAGTTTATGCTATTAAACCATTGACATTTATGAACAACTCAGGGATTTGTATAAGAGAATTAATTGAGTATTTTAAGATTGATGCACAAGATGTAATTGTTTTTCATGACGATTTAGATGTAGAATTTGGAAAAATCAAAACTAAATTTGGAGGATCAAGCGCAGGTCATAACGGAGTTGCCTCCATCGATAAATTTATTGGTAAAGATTATTCAAGGGTTAGAATAGGGATTGGTAAACCAAAAGACTCAATGGAAGTTGCAGATTATGTTCTACAAAATTTTAATGATGATGAAACTATTGATATAGACAAAATTACTGAAAACATTACTGAATCAATTTCTATTCTTGTTGATAAAAAATTAGACCTGTTTTCTAGTACAGTTAATAATAAATAATGAGTTTTAAATGTGGAATAGTTGGAATGCCAAATGTTGGTAAATCAACTTTATTTAATGCATTGACAAATTCAAGCAAGGCACAAGCTGCAAATTTTCCATTTTGCACAATAGAACCAAATGTTGGTGTCGTTCCTGTTCCAGATATTAGACTGAAAAATTTAGCGAAAATTTCAAATTCAAAAAAAATTATCAACACAACTATTTCATTTGTTGATATTGCTGGTTTAGTAAAAGGAGCATCAAAAGGTGAAGGTTTAGGAAATAAATTCCTCTCTCACATTAGAGAGGTTGATGCAATCATACATCTTATAAGATGCTTCGACTCTAGTGATATCCAAAATGTAAATCCAAATGTAAATCCAGTTAGAGACTTAGAGATAATTGAAACTGAAATGATGTTAGCTGATCTTGAGTCTATACAAAAAAGATTAGAGAAAAATAATAAAAAAAACTTAGAGAGCGTTCAATTAAAAATTCTTGAATCAAGTCTAGACTGTATAAATAATGATAAAGATATCTCAAGTTTGAGTTCTCTGTTTGAAAAAAAACAGATTAATCAAAGTGGACTATTATCTTTAAAACCTAAAATATTTGTATGTAACGTTGATGAGAAAAGTATTCAAAATGGAAACGATTACACTAAAAAATTTATCTCAAAATTTGGAAGTGATAATACGTTAATTATTTCAGCAGATATAGAAAATCAAATTAATAATTTAGACGAACATGAAAAAAAAAATTATATGGAAATGATTGGATTAAAAGAGACAGGGTTAAATATGTTAATTAAAAAAGGTTATCAAATTCTTGAACTTGACACTTATTTCACTTCTGGCCCTGAGGAAACCAGAGCGTGGACAATAGAAAAAAATTGCAAGGCTCCTCAAGCTGCTGGAGAAATTCATACAGATTTTGAGAAAGGTTTTATTAGGGCAGAAACTATTTCATATGATGACTTTATTTCAAATGATGGCTGGTTGAATGCAAAATCAAACGGTAAAATGAGACTTGAAGGAAAAGACTATATTGTGAAAGATGGCGACGTTTTAAACTTCCGTTTCAATACGTGACCATATCTTTTTCATGCTAAAATAAACCAAAATTGTTAAAATAATTAAATAAACTATCGCCTTAAAACCCATCTGGTGACGTGACTCAAGATGTGGCTCTGCTGCCCACATTAAGAATGTTGTAACATCTTTTGACATTTGTTCAACTGATGCTGTTGTACCATCTCCATACTCAACGAGCCCGTCAGAAAGCTGATTGGCCATTTTTATTTTGTTACCATACATATATTTATTATAATAAACTCCATCATCTAAACTCATTCCCACTGGTGGGTCTTCATAACCTTGAAGTAAAGAGTAGATGTAATCGACCCCACCTCCCCTTGCTTTGACGAGCACTGACATATCTGGTGGATATGCACCGCCATTTGCGGCTTGAGCTGCTTTAACATTATCATAAGGCATTACAAATTTGTCAGATAATTTACCTGGTCTTGTAAACATTTCTCCATCATCATTAGGTCCATCAGTGACCTCAAAAGATGCAGCTATCGCTTTAGCTTGTGCTAAAGAAAATTCTGGTCCACCTTTTTCGGCTAAATTCCTATAACTTAGATATTTCATAGAGTGACAAGACGAACATACCTCAGTATAAACTTGATAACCTCTTTGTAATGCTCCCCTATCAAACTTTCCAAAAAGACCTTTAAAACTCCAATCAGTTGTTAAGTATTCAATCTTTTCAGCTGAATTAGATTTTACAGAAAGTCCAAAAACTAAACTCGTGATTAAAAATATTCTTAAAAAATTTTTCACTAATCTTTAAAATTTTCCTTGTTCTTAGCCAAAGCTAAATTAGGGGATCCACCTAGCACAGGCTCAGTAATACTTAATGGAACAGGCAAAGTTTTCTCCTTATAACCTAAAATTGGTAGAACAACTAAAAAATGTAGAAAATAGTAGGCCGTAGCCACTCTTGCAACTAATAAATACAATCCTTCAGCTGGCATAGCACCTACATAACCTAAAATCAAAACGTCAGCGACCAAGATCCAATAAAATTGTCTGTATAATGGTCTAAAGACTGCAGATCTAATCTTAGATGTATCAAGCCAAGGTAAAGCCGCTAAAATAAGAATCGCTGACAACATCGCAACTACACCCAAAAGTTTATCTGGAACAGATCTTAATATCGCATAAAATGGTAAAAGGTACCATTCTGGGACTATATGCGCAGGAGTTACCAATGGATTTGCTTCAATGTAATTGTCTGCATGTCCTAGAATATTTGGGGTGTAAAAAACAAAGAATGCAAAAACAATCATAAACATGAGTAGAGCAAAACCATCTTTGATTACTATGTAAGGATGAAATGGAACAGTATCTTTAGACGGTTTTTTAATATCAATCCCAACAGGATTGTTATTACCTGGAACATGCAAGGCCCATATATGCAACACTACTAAACCTAATATTAAGAAGGGAATTAAGTAGTGCAGTGTAAAAAATCTAGTTAATGTTGGATTGTCAACCGAATAACCTCCCCATAACCAGGTTACTATACCTTCACCAACAAGTGGAATAGCACTAAATAAATTAGTTATAACAGTTGCTCCCCAAAAACTCATTTGCCCCCATGGAAGAACATAACCTAAGAAAGCTGCTGCCATCATGAGTAAGTATATTATTATACCTATGATCCAAATAATCTCCCGGGGAGATTTATAAGATCCATAAAATAATGATCTAAATATATGTATATATACTGCTAAGAAAAACATTGAAGCTCCATTTGCGTGAATATACCTTATTAACCATCCATAGTTTACATTTCTCATAATATGCTCTACGCTATCGAATGCCATATCTGCATGAGCAATATAATGCATTGCCAAAACTAGTCCCGTTACGATTTGGGTTATTAAACAGAAAGTAAGTATTCCACCAAATGTCCACCAATAGTTTAAGTTTTTTGGCGTAGGATAATCAGTCAGATGGCTCGCTAATGTAAGCAAAGGTAGTCTATCATTAAACCACTTTCCAAATTTTGATTTAGGGGTATATTCGTGATCACTCATAAAGTTTATCCAATTTTAATTGTATTTGTATTTACAAACTTATATTCAGGTATTTCCATGTTTGTTGGTGCTGGACCTTTTCTTATTCTACCAGACGTATCATAATGAGATCCATGGCACGGACAGAACCAACCATTGTAGTCTCCTTTTTGATCTAAGGGGACACACCCTAAATGGGTGCAGACACCAAGCATTACTAGCCACTCTGGATTTTTAGCTCGATCTTCATCTTTTTCAGGATGTTTTAAGTCCTCCAATTTAACTGCCTTTGCCTCAGCGATTTCCTCTTGCGTCCTTCTTCTAATAAAAACCGGCTTACCTCTCCATAATACCGTAATAGTTTTTCCAGGGTTCATTGAACTAATATCAACTTCTGTGCTAGCCAATGCTTTAACAGATGCATCTGGATTCATTTGGTCTATCATAGGCCACACAACAGCTGCAGCACCCACTGCTCCAACAGCATAGGTAGCTGTAAATAAAAAATCTCTTCTTTTAACTTTTTTTTCTGACATTAATAATTATTAAATATACTCAATATTGATTTTTTCTACTTAAATATAAGAATTCATATAATATAAAATACTGAATTTACTACTGATAGAATGACACAGAAATCAATAGATCTTGGGCCAAAAATTGCATTATTTGAACCAGATATACCTCAAAATACAGCTGCTATAATAAGAACTTGTGCATGTTTGGGGGCAAATTTAGAAATTATAGAACCTTGTGGTTTTTTATTGAGTGACAAGAGGTTTAAAAGAGTAGTAATGGATTATATTGATGAGAAAAATATAAAATTTCACAAAAGTTTTAATGAATTTCTTAAATTTAAAGAGAATCAAAGAATTGTATTGATGACGACTAAAGCATCTATATCTTATACGAAATTTAAATTTGAAGAAAATGATACAATTTTATTTGGAAGAGAAAGTTCAGGAGTTCCTGAAAAAGTCCATAAAATAATTAAAAATCGTTTGAAGATACCTATGAAAAATAATAAACGTTCATTAAATCTTGCAACTGCTGTAGCTATTGTCTTGGCTGAAAGTTTAAAACAAACAAAATTTTTTTAATATGAATTCAGAGATTAAGAGAGATCTTGTTAGTAATTGGTTTAAAACACTTCAGAATGCTTTTTGCGAAGACATAGTAAGAATTGAAAATAATAAATCAAAATTCATATCTACAAGCTGGAAAAGGAACTATAGAAAAGATGAAGGTGGGGGTGAATATAGAATACTTCAAAATGGAAAGGTGTTTGAAAAAGTTGGGGTGAATTTTTCGAAAGTTTATGGAAGATTTCCAAAAGAGTTTCAAAAAAATATACCTGGTGCTAAAAAAGATCCAAGATTCTGGGCATCAGGAATTTCGGTTGTTATGCACATGCAAAATCCTCTAATTCCAGCTATGCATTTCAACACTCGATATATTAACACAACATATGGTTGGTTTGGTGGAGGAATGGATGTAACACCGTCAAAGTTTGATAAAAAAGAAAAGGAAGAATTTCATAAAATATTAAAAAAAATGTGTGATCGACACAATAAAAATTTTTATAAAAGATATAAAAAATGGTGCGATGAATACTTTTATTTACCCCACAGGAAAGAGCCTAGGGGTATAGGGGGAATTTTTTTTGATTATAAAAAAGATAATTTTGAGCAAGATTTTAAATTTGTAAGAGATGTTGGAGTAACATTTCAATTTATTTTCAATAATATAATATCTAAAAAAGTAAAAAAAAAATGGACGGCCAAAGATAAAGAGGCTCAATATATTAAAAGAGGTAGATACGCTGAGTTTAACTTGCTTTATGATAGAGGAACTAAATTTGGATTACAAACTGGAGGAAATACTGAAGGTATTTTAATGTCACTTCCTCCACTTGCTAAATGGAAATAATATGAATAAAGAACCAATTACTTTAAATGGATTAGAAAAATTAAAAGAAGAATTGGTTTTTCTAAAAGAAAAAAAACGACCTGAAATAGTTGCAGCAATCGCAGAGGCAAGATCGCACGGCGACTTGAAAGAAAACGCAGAATATCATGCGGCCAAAGAGGAGCAATCTCATAATGAGGGTCGAATTACTGAAATAAACGATATAATTGCTCGAGCAAATGTAATTGATGTCACAAAATTAACCAATGATGGTAAAGTGATTTTTGGCTCAACGGTTTATTTAGAAAATTTAGATACTGGAGATAAAATAAATTATAAAATTGTTGGAAAAGATGAGGCTAATTTAAAGGAAAAATTAATTTATTTTCAATCACCTATTGGAAAAGGTTTGATTGGAAAAAATAAAAATGATTTGGTTGAAATCATTACCCCAGCAGGAAAAAAAAACTTTGAAATTAAAGATGTAAAATATATTTAATCTTTGACGATTTTTTCCACTTGGTGATCAGAGATTTTAAAGTTATTTTTAATCCATAACTCTTCGATTAACTTTAGTTTTAAACCAAGTTGTTTGCCTTCTGGAATTTTATATTTTTCCATTAATTCAGATGCTCCAATTGGTATAATTGGTTTGATTTTATTTATGTAAGTTTTACTTAATTTAATTAAACTATTATCAATTTTTTTTGATTTGATAATTTTAAAGTTTAAAATATCTAAAACTGCTTGTTTTCCATCATAATAAAAAATTTCATTAATGTCTTTCTCATTAAATTTTTTGGAACCTCTTTTTTCTTTGTAAAAATTGCTGATTTTTTTAATTCTTTTCTCATCTTTTTTAGAAATATTAAATTTATACAAAAAATAGTCAGAATTATCAGTATCATCAATTACCATCAAAGATATTAAAAAAATAAAATCAGAGTTTTCGACTATCTGTCTTTTAAGAGAATTTAATTTAGAAAATATATTTATATTTTTTAACTCAGGAAAAATTAGTGAAATCAATTCCAAGCATATTTTATCTTTAGATAGCTTCTCCAAATTTTCTACATTGATGAGCTTTTTTAATTCATCTAATAATCTATCTTTTGAGAGCTTTGAGACGCCGTTAAGGTTTAATTTTAATTTACGTATAAGATCTTTATCGTGAGACTTTTTAGAATAAGATAGAAAAAATCTTAAATATCTTAAAATTCTTAGATAATCCTCTTTAATTCTTTTGTCTGGATCACCTATAAAATTTACAAACCCCTTTTTAAGGTCATCCTTACCATTATAAGGATCAAATAAATTACCTTTAACATCTGAATAAATAGAATTAATTGTAAAGTCTCTTCTTGAAGCATCTTTTTTCCAGCTTTTAGAAAATTTTACGTTTGCATGTCTTCCGTCAGTTGATACATCCTCTCTCAAGGAAGTAATTTCAAATTTATGTTCATCTATTACTGCCGTAATTGTACCATGATCTATACCAGTTTTGTAAAAATTTATGTTATTACTATTTAAAACATCACAAACTATGTTGGGCTCTAAATTCGTCGCCATGTCAATGTCGTCAACTTTTTCATTATTCAATATTTTTCTAATACATCCGCCTACATATCTAACTTCACTATCCGTGGAGTAATTATTTATCGCTTTGAAGATTTTATTGACGGGGGTTTTTTTAGAAATTTCTATAATACTTTGGCTTATGTTTTCTAGGTTGTTAGAACTAATAAAAATTTTTTTTAAAAAGTTTTTCATAATTGGCTGGGGCGCTAGGATTCGAACCTAGGATGCAGGTACCAAAAACCCGTGCCTTACCGCTTGGCTACGCCCCAGTATTAAGTTCATATAACACAAAAATTTATGATTTATATAGTTTTTGAAGATATACACCAGTAATTTTTGTATTTTTTATTAAAATGCCTTTTAGCTTTATCGCAATTTTCTTTAGAATAAAAGTATGCAACTATTGCAGAACCTGATCCAGTCATTCTTACAAATTCCGCACAGGTGTATTTTTCTAAAAAAAATTTGATGCTTTTTAACTTTCTGTGCATAGAAAAAACAATAGGTTCTAACGAATTAGTCATTTTTTTTAAAAATTGTAAATTAAACATTTGTTTATTAGGCTTAGTGAATTTTGGTTTATCGAATTTTCTTACTTTAGCGTATACTCGTTTTGTGGAACACCCAATATTTGGTTTGATGATTAAAGTATAAATTTTTTGCTTATTATTAAAACGTTTGATTTCATTCTTGTAATTAATAATAGTGTTGGTTAAATTGAGACCCAAAAGCACATCTGAACCCACCAATTTACAAATAGACTCAATTTGTCTTTGATTAGTCTTTATGATTTTTTTTTTAATAAAATAATTTAAAATACTAGCTGCGTTCATAGAACCACCTCCTAATCCGGCTTGAACTGGGATATTTTTCTTAATCTTAATCTTAAACTTATTATTTTTAAGTAATTTTTTGTTATCCAAAATATTTAGTAAATTAGAAACAGTATTAATTTTGCCAATATTTTTCGAAAATTTGCCAGTAAAAGAAATAATATGATTTTTTGATTTAATTTTCTTAATCAATATTTCATCATGTAAAGAGATAAATGAAACAATGCTTTCGATTTTATGAAAATTCGAAATTTTTTTGATTACATTTAAAGCTAAATTTATCTTTGCATAGGATCTGATATTAGCTTGCATTTTAAGAATTCTTTATGCCCTCAACCAGTTTTATATTTATTTTGTTAATCATTTCCTCTTCTGCATCATCCATTTTAAGAACATTTGACCAAAAATATCTTGCTTGAATTTTACGATTTAGTTTCCATAGAATATCTCCATAATGATCATTAACTATGGGATCATCTGGCATCAACTCCACTGCTCTCTTTAAAAATTTTTCAGCCTTGATGAAATCATCAATCAAATAATAAGCCCATCCAATAGAGTCAATTATATAAGGATCATCAGTAGTAGCCTCATAAGCTATCTTAAGCATATCAATTGCTTCATAAATTTTATAATCTCGTTCTAGCCATGAATAAGCAAGATAATTTAAAATATATGCATCGTCTGGAGTGATTTCCAAGGCTTGCAGCAAATCTTCGTCTGCTTTTTGAAATTTATTTAATCTTTCATAACTACCTCCCCTTCTATATAGGAGATCTGATTTCATCTCAGAACTTATATCAAAAGACTCTAATAGTTTTGTATAATACTTTATTGCTTGCTCGTACTCTTTCGAATTTTTATAAAAGTTTGCTATATCAAATAAAATTTTTTTATTTGGTTCATCAATTTTATCAAACTCAGCTGTAATATAATTCAAAGCCTCTTTTTTGTTTCTTTGCTTCTCAATTATTTGAGCCTCCTTTTTAACTCTAAACCAGTAATAAAAATTATCTTCTTTTTTAAAGACTTTTAAAGTTTTTTTAGCTTTCAAGTACTCTTGATTAAAATATTGATTTTCTGCTACTAGAGCTAAATTAAATTTAAATTTGGGATTTAAATAATTAGATAAATTTAAATAAAAATTAGATTTATTAAAATTGTCCTGTGAAGAGTACAAATTTGAAACTAAAAATAAAAATTCACTAATTAAATCATTAGAATTTTTACAAGAGAAAACTTGTGTCAATTTTTGTGAATTTCCTTTCTCAATCCAACTTTTACCCTGGGACAATAACAAAGTAGAATTAATGTACTCAATATCATCAGTAAGTATTTTTGCATCCTTTAATCTGTTGTTCTGTATCAAATAACTTAGATAAAAAAATATGTATCTTGTATAATCGCCTTCAGTATCATTTATAAGTTTTCGAAAATAAGAATCTGTATTTTTATCATTTAAATAACATCTTTGAAACGCTTCAGATATAATAGTCAATTTTCCAAAATTTTGTTTTTTATCTAAAAAATTTTTTTCTTTAAAAAGATAAATATACTGTTTCAAACTCTCACTAATGGCAGAATTAAATCCATTTTGTTCATCAAATTCTTTTAGTTTATTTACATACTTATATGCTCTGTCTAAATCATTTTTTTTTAAACCATCTACAATTAACAATAAATAAGCATCAAAAAATATTTGGTTTTTATTTTGATTATTTTTAATCAAATTTATAGCTTGAGAAATTTTATTTTCTAAAACTAAAGAATTAACATATCTTTTTAGATAAGGTTCGTGAGCATTAAGTAAAATCTTCGATGAATTAAAAAATTCTAGTGCTGAAGAATTATCTTTATTCTCAAAAGCTACTATCCCTGAAAAATATTTTGATATGTTTTTAGAATTTAAGCTATCAAAACTAGCACTTTGAGAATTGAATGAAATTTGATAAATTATCAAAGTAATGAATAGAAATTTTATTTTTTTAAAGAGCATTTCTGCAGTGTATGACTAAAAAAGACTTAAATCAAAATGCTAAATATGTAAAAAAATTTATTGATATAATTGAGCCCAATTTTACTTTTGAAAATAAACCTATAAATAGATTTAAAATTGTTAAGGATAGTGAGAAAAAAGTCGTCCAAAATAATTTAGATAAAAAAACAAAACTTCAGGAACTGAAAAGAAAAATTAATTCAATTGAAGATTGTAATCTAAAAGATAATGCAAAAAATCTTATTTTAGGAGATGGAAACATCGATAGTCCAATTATGTTAATTGGTGAAACACCAGGAGATTTAGAGGATAACTCTGGTTATTCCTTTCAAGGAAATGTCGGCGAATTGTTAAAAAAAATGTTATTGGCTATAAATGTTAAAAAAGAAAAAATATATACAACATACTCAATAAATTTTAGACCTCCTGATGATAGAAAACCGACAAGTAAAGAAATAAAGAGATACTCAATTTTTATAAAAGAGCATATCACTATTATAGATCCAAAAATTATCATTTTAATGGGAAGCACTGCCATGGAGGCAGTTACGGGTATTAACGATAAGATTTCTTTAGAACGAGGAAATTGGAAAGAGATAATTCTTAACAATAAAACCTACCCACTCATTATTTCTTTTAGTCCGTCTTACTTAATTAGATTCCCTGAAAATAAAAAATATTCATGGGAAGATTTAAAGAAAATAAAAAGAAAAATTGAGAATTTAAATATTAAAGTTTAATGAGATTGATTGCAGGAGTAGATGAGGTCGGACGAGGTAGTTTAATTGGTCCGGTTTATGCAGCTGCAGTAATATTAAATAAGACTATAGATAAAAAATTACTAAAGGACTCTAAAAGTTTAAATAAATCTAATAGAGAAGTATTATCTAAGTATATCAAAAAAAATTCAATCTGGGCAGTAGGTAGAGCAACGGTTTCGGAAATTGAAAAAAAAAATATTTTACAAGCAAGTTTACTTGCCATGAAAAGGGCAATAAAAAAGCTAAAAAAAAAACCTCACTTAATTTTTATCGATGGTGATAAATTGCCAAAAATTAAAGATTATCATCTTAAAGCTGTAATAAAGGGAGACCAAAAAATACCATCTATATCTGCGGCCTCAATTATTGCCAAGGTTTCTCGAGATAAAATGATAACAAATTTGTCAAAAAAGTTTGATGGTTATTATTGGGATCAAAATTTTGGTTATGGGACTAAGCAACATTTAAAAGCCATAAAAAAACTTGGAATTACAAAACACCATAGAGTTACTTTTAATCCAATTATCAGTTATAAATAAGTTTCACGTAGAAACACAATATCTTGTGATCTTAAAAAAAAACCACACATATCAAGTTCAAATAATTCAATCCTAGGTTGACCCAAGAATCTTTTTGGAGTCTAATTTATTTTTATAAAATGAATTTAAAATTAAAAAATAAATTGGTTAATGGTGATAGTTTAAAAGAACTAAAAAAAATTCCTGATGAAACTTTTGATTTAATCTTTGCCGACCCCCCCTACAACCTACAATTAAAAGGTGAACTTACAAGACCAGATAGATCTAAAGTTAGAGCGGTAAATGATAAATGGGATCAATTTGAAAATTTCAAAAAATACGATGACTTCACTTATTTATGGTTAAGCGAATGTAAAAGAATTTTAAAAAAAGATGGAGCTATTTGGGTAATTGGTAGTTATCACAATATATTTAGAGTTGGTATAGCTATTCAAAATTTAGGTTTTTGGATTTTAAATGACGTCATTTGGAATAAAAAAAATCCAATGCCAAATTTTAGAGGAACACGTTTCACCAATGCCCACGAAACTTTAATTTGGGCATCTAAGTCTGAAAAATCAAAATATACTTTTAATTATCAATCCTTAAAATGTTTAAATGACGATCTTCAAATGAGATCTAACTGGGAATTGCCGATTTGTAATGGTTCTGAAAGACTAAAAAAGAATGGAAAAAAAGTACATTCTACTCAAAAACCTGAGGCTCTACTTCACAGAATTTTATTAGCAACTTCAAATAAAAATGATTTAGTTTTAGACCCTTTTTTAGGATCAGGAACAACAGCAACAGTTGCAAAAAAATTGGGGAGAAATTATTACGGAATTGAAAAAGAAAAAACTTATTTTAAAGCTGCCGAACAAAGATTAAAGAAAGCAAAACCTATAGAAGATGATTATTTAGACACTTTGCAAAATGGTAGATCTAAGCCAAGAGTACCATTTGGGTCATTAGTTGAATTAGGCATAATTAAGCCAGGTACGACTATTTTTGATAATAAAAAGAAAATAAGTGCAAAGATCATGGCCGATGGCAGTATCAAACACGATCAAGCTGAAGGGTCAATTCACAAAGTAGCAGCTACAATTTTAGGTGCTGAAAGTTGTAATGGATGGACTTATTGGTACTGTAATTTGAATGGTCGTGATGTTCCCATTGATCATTTAAGGCAGAGATTAATTTCAAATAACTAATTTTTATAAATTTTTCCCAAATAATTTTCTAAAAACTTTTTATTTTTGACTAACCTTTTTAAAAAAAAGTCTCTAAAAAACCTTGTTAAAGGGTTAGATAAATGAAATGCAAATTGATTAATTTTTGATCTGTTGTTAACCATTCTTGTTTTATTTACTCTATTTCTAAAAAAATCGCTTTCAGTATTATTTTCTATACTCTGGAATAATTCATATGAACCTTCTATTGATTGGGAGGCGCCTTGAGCAAATGATGGCGGAAAGGCAAAAAAAGCATCTCCTATTAAATGCATATTGTTATTTTTAGTCTTAAAAAAGCTGTCACTAACAAATACTGGAAATATTTTTAGTTTCTTAATTTGGTCTAGAAATTCTCTCATCTCTATCGGAACTTTGTCTAAAATCCTTTTAATAAAATTTGCATCATTAAATAATGAGTGGTTTTTTTGCTCTTCTTTATTAAGTCTATATTTCATTATAGCTATGAAATTTAAATCTCCATTTTGATTTACTGGATAAATTACATAGTGGAAATCTGGTCCTAAAAATAACGAGATATTTCTACAATTAATTTTTTGAGAAATAGGTATTGTTCCTCTAATAGCTAACGTTTTATTATATCTTGGAAGTGTTTGATTTTCTAAAATGAGACTTTTACTTTTTGAAAAAACTCCATCAGAAATAATTAGATGATCACATTCAGAAGTCTCATTATTTTCAAATATAAGTTGGATCTTTTGGTTTTGCTGAACTATCTTCGAAATGCTGTGATTTATTTTAATTACGTTTTCTAAATCTTTTTTTAAAAATTTAACTAATTCAGACCTTTTTAAAGTGGTATACTTGCAGTCTGCTGAATTATAGTCAGAAATATTCAAATCACATATCTTATTTGAACTTTCGATAGAGTAAAAATTTATTTTATCTGGATTGAATTTTTGATCATTTTTAAACTTATCAAACCCAATTTGATTTAAAAGTTTTACACTATTAACAGATAATTGAATTCCATAACCTTCATCTAAGTTAATTGAGAGACTCTTTTCATAAACTGTAATTTGATAATTTGAATTTTTTTTAAATAAATTCGCAATGAATAACCCAGAAATACCTGCTCCAATAATGGCAACTTTTTTCATCAATTTTTCTCTAAGTATTGAACAATTTTTTTTGTAAATGATGGCAGCATATAACTATTCATCTTTGTTCCATCTAACCAATAAGAGTGGGGAAATTTTTTATTATCATTTGAATACTCAATTTTTATATTCATATTCATATTAGACATTTTGAAATTTAAATTTTCGTTAAAATTTTTAGGATTTGAAAGTTCCACCATCGGAAAGATAGATAAATTTTTTAAAAAATTAAATTTTGTGTTTTTAATTAGTAGGTACCTTTGTTTTTTTTTGTAAACTTTAAGTACAAAATATTTATCTTTATTTTTCTTAATTTTTTTAGTTAAACTAAAATCTTTATTTTTATAAGATTTGCAATTTTTTATAATTGGACACTGATTACATAATGGGTTTTTTGGTTTGCATATCAGGGCTCCTAATTCCATTAAGGCTTGGGCATAATCACTAGATCTCAAAGTTTTGCCAAATACAATTATCCTTTGTTGCAAGTAATCTCTTTGAATTTCTTCATCTTTCTTTAGATAAAGATATCTTTTTAAGATTCTTTCAATATTTCCATCTAAAGGGATATATGGTTTGTTAAATGCGATAGCTAAAATAGCATTCGCAGTATAACTTCCAATTCCAGGAAGTGTTAATAAATCCTCGAGGTTATCAGGTAATTTCCCCTCAAAATTTTTGATAATAGATACAGCAGTTTTTTTTAGATTTCTTGCTCTAGAATAATATCCAAGGCCCTCCCAAAGTTTTATTAATTTTTTATCATCAACTTTGGCAAGAGAATTCATGGAAGGTAAATTTTTTATAAATCTTTCAAAAAAAGGGATTACAGTTGTAACTTGAGTTTGTTGCAACATAAATTCACTTATTAGTGTGTAATATTGTTTCTTTTCTAAAGAAACTTTTTTTCTCCAAGGCAAAGATCTTTTGTTTAAATCATACCATTTAAGAATTTTTTTTGCTATTATCTTTTCTTTCATATGCAATATAAAAATAATACTAAGCAGAGATTCAACGCCATTCAAGGTTTAAGATCATTAAAAGACACTTTGCCAAAAAATATTAAAAAAGTAATTAATAATAGAGGTCAAGTATATTCAGAAATACTTAATAACTGGAAGATTATAGCTGGAGAAAGTCTTTTTAAAGTTTGTTATCCAAAATCATTTAAGAATTCAAATAAATTTGGGGTTAGTACTTTATTAGTAATGGTTCAAAGAGGTAAAGAAGTAGATTTAGAATATTCCAAAAAAGAGATTATAGATAGAATGAATAATTTTTTTGGAAAAATAGTTATAGAAAAGATTAAATTTACCAGCTTTGATTATGAGGAAAAAATTATTAATAAAGAAAAAAAATTTAATCGAAGTGTGACAAAAGACAAATTTGATAATCAAATTAAAAATATTAAAAACGATAAAATTAAAAAATCTTTAATAAGATTAACTAAAATATTCATAGAAAAATGAAAAAGCTTTTATTTATTTTTATTGCAATTTTTGGATTAATAAGCGGTTCGAGTGCTGAGTCTACAAGAATTACCTCGGGAAAAGAAAATGCTAAGATTACAATTATTGCATATGAGTCCTTGACTTGTAGCCATTGTGCTGATTTTCATAAAAAAATTTATCCTCAACTTAAAAAGGATTTTATTGATCCAGGTTTAGTGAAAATTGAATTTAGACATTTTCCTCTAGATGCTGCAGCTCTTAATGCCTCAAAAATTGCTCAATGTAACGAACAACAAAGTTTAGAAATTTTAGAGAGCTTATATGCTAATCAAAAAAACTGGATTAAAGGAAAAACTGTTGCTGAGTTAAACGATAATCTCAAAAAATTCATTGATAAGAAAGGTTACAAGATTGATTTCGAAAAATGTATTAATGATAAAGAAATTGAGGATTTCGTTTTAAATGATCGAATCGAGGGAGCTAAAAATTTTAAAGTCAATTCTACTCCCACGATAATAATCAACAACAAAAAGTTTGATAAATCTCTTAATTATAAAAATTTGAAAAAAACATTAGAAAAACTGATATAAGTTGTTCTATGGACTTTAAAAAAATCCAACTCAATGGATTCAAATCATTTGCAGATAAATCAAATTTTATAATTGAGGATGGTTTGACTGGAATAGTTGGGCCAAATGGTTGTGGAAAATCTAATATTGTTGAGTCTCTTAGATGGGTCATGGGAGAGACATCTGCAAAAAGTATGCGGGGCTCTGGAATGGAAGATGTTATATTTTCTGGTACTTCAAACAAGCCATCTAAAAATATTGCAGAGGTCTCAGTTACTGTCTCAAAACAAGCTGATGAAGGACCTGTGCAATATAGAGAGCTCGAGGAAATAAATATTAGAAGAAAAATTGAGAAAGATAAGGGCTCAAAATTTTACATAAATGATAAAGAAGTAAGGGCAAGGGATGCACAAATGTTTTTTGCTGACTTATCAACTGGTGCCCACTCGCCATCAATGATCAGTCAAGGTCGTATAGGTGCTCTTGTTACCGCAAAACCAACTGATAGAAGAGCAATTCTAGAGGAGGCGGCAGGAATATCGGGCTTACATGTTCGACGGCATGAGGCTGAATTAAGATTAAATGCAGCAGAAAATAATTTGAAAAGAGCTGATGAATTGAGAAGACAACAAGAAAAACAACTTGCAAATCTAAAAAAGCAAGCCGAGGAAGCAACTAAATATAAAAATATTTCTGATGAAATCAAAAAAATCGAGGCTGGTTTATATTATTTAAAATTAATAGAAATCGACAAAGAAATTCGTGTTGAGACAGAAATTAATTCAGAAGCAATGGATGAAGTAACAGGTTTTAATGATAAAATTTCTAAAATTGAAAATTTAATCAAGCTTGAATTAGATAAAGTAGCGCCCTTGCGAGAAAAAAATATTGAAAGTCTGTCTAGAATTCAAAGACTTAATTTAGAGCTTCAAGGTCTAGATAAAGAGAATACAAGAATACAAGATGAAATTGAAAATATTAAAAAAACGCTGCAGACATTAGATGACGATATTAATAGGGAAAAAGGAATTATCATCGATGCAAACTCAAACGAAAAAAGATTAAAAGAAGAAAAAAAAGAACTTATTGAAATTGATTCAAAATACTATGAAACTGAAAAAAAATCTAATGAGGATTTAAGTAATAGCAAAAATAGTTTGTATCAGGAAATTGAAAAAATTAAAGAATTAATTAAATCTAATCAAAATGAAAATGCAATTAATACACTTGAAAGTTCTAAATTGTTAATCGATGAATATGCGAATAGTTTCAGTAAGAACCAAAACATCAAAAAAGAGTCTGTAAAAAGAAATGAAAGAATAAGTGTCATTGAAAAAGAAATAGAAAGTTGGAAGAATCTTTTATCTAATTCTAAAAAGATGGTAGATGAATTAACTGGTCGAAAAGATAAGCTAAATAATCAATTGGACCAATTAGATAGTCAACCAAAACTGCAAGCTGAAAAAAAAGGTCAAATCTCTGAAGGTTTAAGAATTTCTGAGAAAGAAAAAAATGAAAATGAGATAATTATAAATGACACTGATGAAAAGATAGATACACTTAGAGGTCAATTAGATGAAATTCAAGAGCAATCTATTCAAATTAGAGAACGTAAAGCGAGTTCAGGTGCAACGATAGAGGGTTTAAAAAAAAGAAAAGATGATTTGATAGACAGAGTAGGTACAGAGCTTAATCTTACAGAGGAAAATATTTTAGAGAATTCAAACTTATTTGGGGTGGAAGAGCTACCAGATGCAGTTATTCAAGAGGATTTGTTAGATAAAAAGAAACAAGAGAGAGAAAAATTTGGATCGGTTAATTTGAAGGCTGACGAAGAAACTAGCAAATATGAATCTGAAATAAAAAAGATGGAAGAAGACAGATTAGATTTAGTTACTGCTATTTCAAAGTTAAAAGAAAGTATCCAAGAACTCAATCAAAAAGGAAGGGAAAGACTATTAGAGGCATTTGAAAAGGTAAATCGTAAATTTAATGAGGTGTATACAAAACTATTTAATGGTGGGAACGCAAAATTAGAACTTGTTGACTCTGACGACCCTCTTGAAGCTGGACTTGAGATGTTGGTAAGTCCGCCTGGAAAAAGACTACAATCTATAACCTTGTTATCAGGTGGAGAGCAGGCTTTAACCGCTCTATCTTTAATTTTTGCAGTTTTTTTAACAAATCCATCACCAATATGTGTACTGGATGAGGTCGATGCTCCATTAGATGA
>CACJMP010000009.1:0-39788 GCA_902594595.1 uncultured Pelagibacteraceae bacterium
AAGTTTTTCCTACAAGAAGCCATACGTCTGCTGCTCAAGGTGGTATTTCTGCTGCTCTTGGAAATATGGGTGAAGATGATTGGCGTTGGCACATGTATGATACTGTGAAAGGAGCTGATTGGTTAGGCGATCAAGACAGTATTGAGTATTTGTGTAAAGAAGCACCTAAAGCAGTTATAGAGTTAGAAAAATATGGAGTTCCTTTTAGTAGAACAGAGGACGGAAAAATCTACCAAAGACCATTTGGTGGAATGACTAAAAATTATGGTAATGGAATTGTTCAAAGAACTTGTGCAGCTGCAGATAGGACTGGCCATGCAATTTTACATACTTTGTATGGACAAGCCCTGAAACATAAAACAGAGTTTTTCATAGAGTATTTTGCATTAGATTTACTGATGAAAGATGGTGAGTGCAAAGGTTTAATTGCATGGAACTTAAATGATGGAACTATTCACAGATTTAGAGCTCACTCAGTAATCATTGCTACAGGTGGTTATGGCAAAGTTTACTATTCTGCAACTTCTGCACATACTTGTACTGGTGATGGAAATGCTATGGTTTTAAGAGCAGGATTACCATTGCAAGATATGGAATTTGTACAGTTTCATCCAACTGGAATATATGGTCATGGAACACTTATAACAGAAGGAGCAAGAGGTGAAGGAGGATATCTTACGAACTCTAAAGGTGAGAGGTTTATGGAAAGATACGCACCTAAAGCTAAAGATTTGGCATCTAGAGATGTAGTAAGTAGATCAATGTCAATAGAAATAAATGAAGGTAGGGGAGTTGGAAAAGATAAAGACCACGTCCATCTAAATTTAAGTCACTTAGATAAAGAGGTTATAGAAAGTAGATTACCAGGGATAACAGACGCTGCAAGATTATTTGCTAACGTAGATGTAACTAAAGATCCAATTCCAGTAGTACCAACTGTACATTATAATATGGGTGGAATTCCAACTAATTATAAAGGCGAGGTTCTAACAGTTAATGGCTCTGAAAAAGTAGTTCCAGGTTTAATGGCAATAGGTGAAGCAGCATGTGTTTCAGTTCATGGCGCAAATAGACTAGGTTCTAACTCGTTAATCGATCTTGTAGTTTTTGGAAGAGCAGCCGCAAAAAGAGCTGCAGAAGTGATTAAGCCAGGAACACCTCACGAAGAAATTGGAGAGTCTGAAACGCAAAAATGTCTTGATAGGTTTGACAGAATTAGGAATGCGGATGGAGAAATAGGGACTGCAGAACTAAGACTATCAATGCAAAAAACAATGCAATCGAAATGTGCGGTTTTTAGAACTGAAAAAACACTTAAAGAAGGGGTTGACGAAATAAGAAAAACTTATGATGGATTAGAGTCTTTATCCGTAAAAGATAAATCATTAATATTTAACACTGATCTAGTTGAAACTTTAGAGTTTGATAATTTAATTAGACAGGCAGTTGCAACTGTAGACTCAGCCTATCACAGAAAAGAAAGTAGAGGAGCTCATGCAAGAGAGGATTTCCCAAAAAGAGATGACGATAAATTTATGCAACATACTCTTGCCTGGTGTAATGGCAAAGAGACAAAAATAAGCTATCGTGAAGTTCATAAATCAACATTGACTAATGATGTACAATATTTTCCTCCACAAGAGCGAGTTTATTAATGGTTCAATTAAATTTACCTGAAAATTCAAAAGTTAAAAAAGGTAAATATTTTAAAGACACAACAGGTTCAAAAAATCTTAAAAAAGTAAACATTTATAGATGGGACCCATCCTCAGGAGAAAACCCAAGAATTGATACTTATGAGGTTGATATGGATAATTGTCCCTCAAAAGTGCTTGATATTTTAAATAAGATAAAAAATGAGATAGATCCAACTCTAGCATATAGAAGATCCTGTGCACACGGAGTTTGTGGTTCATGTGCAATGAACATGGGGGGTAAAAATGGCCTTGCATGCACAACACCGCATGCAGGAATAGAGGGTGATATTGATATTTATCCTCTGCCTCATTTAAAAGTGAAAAAAGATTTAATTGGTGACCTAGATGGTTTGTACAAACAATATAAGTCAATCGAACCTTGGTTAAAATCAAACTCTAAATCAGAAACAAAGGAAATTTATCAATCAAAAGAAGATAGAGCAAAGTTAGATGGTGCTTATGAGTGTATAATGTGTGCATGTTGTTCAACGTCATGCCCTAGCTATTGGTGGAATGGGGATAAATATTTAGGTCCAGCTGTTTTACTACAAGCTTATAGATGGATTATAGATAGTAGAGATGATGAAAGACAAGCTAGGTTAAAAAAGGTTGCTGATGAGCTTAAACTTTATCGTTGTCATACAATTCTTAACTGTACAAGTGCTTGTCCTAAAGGATTAAACCCTGCAAAAGCTATAGCTGAAATAAAAAAAATGTTAGCAACAGCTAATATTTAAACAATAGACTAACAAGTATTTTTACTCTAAAAGATCGTTCATGAAATTAATAGAGCATTTTGTTGGTGGAAAAATAATTTCTGGAACTTCTGACAAAAAAGGAAAAGTATTTAATCCTGCAACTGGTGAACAAGTTAAAGAAGTTAGGTTAGCATCTAAATCTGATTTAGATCAATCAGTTATAATTGCAAAAAAAGCATTTGAAGAATGGTCATTAAAACCTCCACTTCAAAGAGCTCGAGTAATTTTTAAATTCAAAGAGCTAATTGAGAAAAATTCAGATGAACTCACAAAATTAATTGTCGAGGAACATGGAAAAGTTTATGAAGATGCAAAAGGATCTTTGACACGAGGACTAGAAGTTGTCGAATTTGCATGTGGAATTCCTCATTTGCTTAAAGGGGAATTTTCGGAAAATGTCGGAACAAATGTTGATAGTTGGTCAATGCGACAACCTTTGGGAGTAGTAGCTGGAATAACTCCATTTAATTTTCCAGCGATGGTACCTATGTGGATGTTTCCAATCGCTATTGCTTGTGGAAATACTTTTATATTAAAACCATCAGAAAAAGATCCATCGTGTTCTATAAGATTAGCTGAGTTGTTAAAAGAAGCTGGCCTGCCAGATGGTGTATTCAATGTTATAAATGGAGATAAAGTTGCAGTAGATGCAATCTTAGATAATAAAGATATTAAGGCTGTAAGTTTTGTTGGGTCAACTCCAATTGCTAAATATATTTATGAAAACTCAGCTAAAAATGAAAAAAGAGTTCAAGCTTTAGGAGGCGCAAAAAATCATTTGGTGGTAATGCCTGATTGCGATTTAGATGGTGCTATTAATGGTCTAATGGGTGCAGCTTATGGTTCTGCTGGAGAAAGATGTATGGCCCAATCAGTTGCTGTTGCAGTTGGTGATATCGGAGATGAATTGGTATCTAGATTATCAAAAAAAGCAGAGGCTTTAAAAGTCGGTCCCGGAATGGATAAAAATTCAGAAATGGGACCACTTGTGACTAAGGAACACTTAGAAAAAGTAAAAAGCTATGTTGATTTAGGAGTAAAAGAGGGAGCTAAGTTAGTGGTTGATGGAAGAAGTTTAAAGTTACAAGGGTATGAGAATGGTTTTTATATTGGAGGTTGTTTATTTGATCATGTCACAAAAGATATGAGAATTTATAAAGAAGAAATATTTGGACCAGTTCTCTCTGTTGTGAGAGTGAAGACTTTTGAGGAAGCCTCAAAATTAATTAATGAACATGAATATGGAAATGGAGTTAGTATTTATACTAGAGATGGGGATGCTGGGAGAACATTTGCTAGCAAAATCCAAGTTGGTATGGTTGGGATAAACGTACCAATACCTGTGCCAATGGCATTTCATAGCTTTGGGGGGTGGAAAAGATCTTTATTTGGTGACAGTGCAATGCATGGTATGGAGGGAATAAAATTTTATACAAAATTAAAAACTATAACTTCAAGATGGCCTTCAGGAATTCGATCAAATGCTGAATTTGTGATGCCTACAATGAAATAAAAAAAATGAGCAAGATATCTTTAATAGGTGCTGGGCAAATAGGTGGAACTTTAGCTCACCTGATTGGAATCAAAGAACTAGTCAGTGAGGTAGTTTTGTTTGATGTTGCAAGTGGTATTGCAAAGGGAAAGGCACTAGATATTGCTCAATCATCCTCAGTAGATGGTTTTAATGTAAAATTTTCAGGCACAGACAAATATAATGATATTAAAGGATCAGATGTAATTATCATAACAGCGGGTGTGCCAAGAAAACCTGGAATGAGTAGAGATGATTTACTTGGTATTAATTTAAAAATAATCAAACAAGTTGCCGAAGGAGTAAAACAAAATGCTCCAGATGCATTTGTAATATGTATTACTAATCCTTTAGATGTAATGGTAATGGCATTTCAAAAATTCTCAAGTTTATTACCTAGTAAAGTGGTTGGGATGGCTGGTATATTAGATAGCTCAAGGTTTAAATTATTTCTGTCCGAAGAATTTAATACTCCAGTAAGAGAAATAGAAGCAATGGTAATGGGTGGCCATGGAGATACAATGGTTCCCTTACCAAGATTTACTAAAGTTTCACAAAAACCTTTATTAGATCTAGTTAGGGAAGGGAAAATCTCTAAAGAAAGATTAGAGGAGATAAATCAAAGAACTAGGGACGGTGGAGCAGAAATAGTCAAATTTTTAGAAAAAGGCTCTGCTTTTTATGCCCCTGCAGCGTCAGGTGTTGAGATGGCAAAAGCATATTTAAATGATGAAAAAAAATTACTTCCTTGCGCAGCTTATCTTAATGGAGAATATGGAATAAAAGACATTTATGCTGGTGTACCAATAATCATTGGTAAAAATGGAGTTGAAAAAATTGAGGAAATAAAGTTAGATGAAAAAGAAAAATCTGAATTTCTTCATTCAATTGATGCAGTAAAAAAGCTTTGGGAAGCAGCTTCTAAAATAGATCCAGATTTAGCTTAAAAATAATGAATATACATGAACATCAAGCTAAACAGATTTTAAAAAAATTTGGTGTAACAGTTCCGGAGGGAGTATTTGGATTAACAGTCGAGGAACTTTTAGAGAAATGCAAGTTATTAAAAACAAATAAGTACGTTTTAAAAGCCCAAATTCATGCAGGTGGTCGAGGAAAAGCTGGGGGCGTAAAAATTTTAGATAATTTAAGTGAACTTGAAAAATCAGCAAAAGAGCTTTTTGGCAAAAAATTAATAACACATCAAACAGGACCAGAGGGAAGGGAAGTAAAAAGACTTTATGTTGAGGAGTCATCAAATATCGACAAAGAATTTTATTTATCTTGTTTAGTAGACAGAGCGTCTTCAAAAATTGCCTTTATTTCTAGTGATCAAGGCGGAGTGGATATTGAGGAAGTGGCAAGTAAATCGCCTGATAAAATTTTAACAACTAAAGTTGAATTAAAAGAGGAAATTTCTGATGAAGATTGTGAGACTATTATTAAGATTTTTCAATTAAAAGGAAATTCAAAAAATGAGGCAATTTTTTTGATTAAATCTATTTATAAAATGTTTGTTAAAACAGATGCAAATATGGTTGAAGTAAACCCTTTAATTCTTACGAAAGAAGAAAAAATTATTTGTTTAGATGCTAAAGTAAATTTTGACAGCAATGCCCTTTTTAGGCAACCAGAAATTTTAGAATTAAGAGATTTGAATGAAGAAGAACCTGCAGAAATTGAAGCTAGCAAACATGATCTAGCATACATAAAATTAGATGGAAATATTGGATGTATGGTTAATGGTGCTGGTTTAGCTATGGCCACAATGGACATAATTAAACAATATGGAGAAGAGCCAGCAAATTTTTTAGATGTAGGAGGAGGAGCCTCTAAAGAAAAAGTTTCTGCTGCATTTAAGATTATTTTGTCTGATAAAAATGTAAAAGGAATTTTGATTAATATTTTTGGTGGCATTATGAGATGTGATGTCCTCGCTCAAGGTGTAGTGGATGCAGCAAAAGAAATTAATATTGAAGTTCCACTAGTTGTAAGATTAGCTGGTACAAATTTTAAAGAGGGTAAAGAAATTTTAGATAATTCAGGTTTAAAATTAATTTCTGCTGAAAACCTTGACGATGCAGCAAAAAAGATTGTTGAGGCTATAAAATAAATGTCAGTTTTAGTAAATAAGAACACTAGACTAATTTGCCAAGGTTTTACTGGTTCACACGGTACTTTTCATTCTGAACAAGCTATCAAATACGGAACAAAATTAGTTGGTGGCGTTACTCCTAAAAAAGGTGGTCAAAAACATTTAGGATTACCTGTTTTTAATACGGTGAAAGAGGCAAAAGATGCTGAGAATGCTAATGCTTCTATGATTTATGTGCCAGCTAAATTTGCAGCTGAAGCAATTATTGAGTCAATTGATGCATCAATTGAACTGATTGTTTGTATAACTGAAGGAATTCCCATCCAAGATATGTTAAAAGTGAAACAAAGATTATCAAAATCAAAAAGTAGATTAATAGGTCCAAATTGCCCAGGAATTATTACTCCAGAGGAATGTAAGATTGGAATAATGCCAGGTAATATTCATAAAAAAGGAAGTGTGGGAATAGTATCAAGATCTGGTACTTTAACTTACGAAGCAGTTGCTCAAACCACTGAAAATGGTTTAGGCCAATCGACTTGTATTGGAATAGGTGGTGATCCTATTAACGGTACAAATTTTATAGATTGTTTAGATTTATTTTTAAATGATGAGGAAACACAGTCTATACTAATGATTGGAGAAATTGGAGGAACTGCAGAAGAAGAAGCCGCAGACTTCATAAAGAATCATAAAATAAAAAAACCAATTGTTGGATTTATTGCTGGTATCACAGCTCCACCAGGAAGAAGGATGGGTCACGCTGGTGCAATAATTTCTGGAGGCAAGGGGGGTGCAGAGGAAAAGATGAAAAAGATGGAGGAATGTGGAATAACTATGGCAAACTCACCCTCAAAAATTGGAAAAACATTGTTCAATAAATTGTCTAATTGAAAAATTTTCCGCTAGGTTTATATTGATTAAAAATGTCTTCTTCTAAAAATTTCGAATTAAAGAAAACAGATTTCTTAAGTAAATCAAATAGTACATTTATAGATGAGATGTACATGAAATTTGTAAATAATGACCCGTCATTACCTAACAGCTGGAGAAGCTATTTTAATGAAATTGGAGATGAATTTGAAACCATTGTTGATGAGATTAATGGTCCATCTTGGAGTCCAGCTAAAAAATTTTCTGTAAGTCAATCTCAAGTTCAAAATAATGAAAATAATTTTAAAGATAACCAAGACTCAGTTAAGTCAAATGCAAACTCAATAAAAGCTGTTGCCATGATTAGATCGTATAGGCAACGAGGGCATTTAATTGCTAAATTAGATCCTTTGGGCATGTTAAAGTCTGAGTATTTAGATGAACTTCACCCGGAATCTTATGGATTTAAAAAAGAGGACTATAACAAAAAAATTTTTTTAGATGGTGTAATAAATAAAGAGTATTCAAATATAAATGAAATATTGGCTTTTTTAAGAGAAAAATATTGTGGTTCGCTTGGTTATGAATACATGCATATCTCTAATCCTACAGAAAGAAAATGGTTTAGAGACAGAGTTGAAAAAAATGATGACTTTAAATTTACTCAAAATGGGAAGGAAGCAATTCTTAATAAATTAATACAAGCAGAGGGTTTTGAAAAGTTTTTACATACTAAATATGTGGGAACAAAAAGATTTGGTCTTGATGGAGGCGAAAGTTTGATACCCGCACTTGAACAAATAATTAAGATTGGGGGACAATCAAATATCAAAGAAGTTAAAATTGGAATGTCACACAGAGGTAGATTGAATGTATTAGCTAATGTTTTACAAAAATCTTATAAAAGAATATTTAATGAATTTGCAGGTGAAATAAGCTCAAAATCAGAGGACGATACTGGAGATGTAAAATATCACTTAGGAGCTTCTTCAAATAGAGAGTTTGATGGAAATTCAGTTCATGTAAGTTTAACTGATAACCCTTCACATTTAGAGGCAGTAAATCCAGTTGTTTTAGGCCAGACAAGGGCTAAGCAATTTTTTCATAAAGACAAAGAGAGAAAAAAAGTAATTCCAATTTTAATTCATGGAGACGCTGCTTTTGCTGGACAAGGAGTTGTAGCAGAGTGTTTTGCAATGTCAGGACTACCAGGACACAATACAGGTGGAACCATTCATATTATAATTAATAATCAAATTGGTTTCACCACAAGCCCAAGATTTGCTAGATCATCCCCGTATCCCTCAGATATTGCTAAAATGGTTGAAGCTCCAATTATTCATGTTAATGGTGATGACCCAGAGGCTGTGGTTTATGCAGCAAGAATCGCTACTGACTTTAGGTTAAAATTTAACCGAGATGTTGTTATTGATTTGATATGTTATAGGAGATTTGGACACAATGAGGGTGACGAACCATCATTTACTCAACCATTAATGTATAAAAAAATACGATCTCATCCATCCGCAATAAGAGTTTACGGTGAAAAATTGGTTAATGAAAATTCAATTTCTAAAGAATTTTTAGACGCTTCAATTAAAAAATTCAAAGATTTGTTGGATGAGCAATTTAAAAATGCAAAAAATTATAAACCAAAAATTGAGTGGTTTGAGGGAACCTGGTCTAGATATAAACCTGATGAAGGAAAAGATAAAAGGGGGGTTACAGGGTCAGATTTAAAAAAGTTGATAGAGATTTCAGAAAAAATTAATTCAATTCCAAAAGAGATTAATATACACAAAACTATATCAAAAATTCTAGATATTAGAAAAAACAACGTTTTAAAAGGAGCAGAAATCGACTGGTCTTCAGCAGAGTCACTAGCCTTTGGTTCACTTTTAGAGGAAGGCTATCCTGTTAGATTAGTTGGCCAAGACTCTGGTAGAGGAACATTTAGTCAAAGACATTCTGTTTTAAGAAATCAATTGGATAATTCAAGATATATACCTTTAAATAATATTTCAGAAAGACAAAAAAAATTTGAGGTTGTTGACAGTTTTTTATCTGAACTAGCAGTTTTAGGTTTCGAGTATGGTTACAGTTTAGTAGAGCCAAATACACTTACAATTTGGGAGGCACAATTTGGTGACTTTGCAAATGGTGCACAAGTGGTAATTGATCAATTTATCGCTTCTGGAGAAAGAAAGTGGTCAAGAGCATCTGGCTTAGTTATGCTACTGCCTCATGGATATGAAGGTCAAGGACCCGAACATTCTTCTGCAAGGCTAGAAAGGTTTTTGCAACTGTGTTCAAATGATAACATGCAGGTTATGAACTGTACAACTCCTGCAAATTATTTTCATGCATTACGAAGACAAATGCACAGAGATTTTAGAAAACCATTAATTATAATGACACCAAAATCACTATTACGACACAAATACTGTACATCAAACTTAGTGGATTTTAGTAAAAAAAATTCATTTCATAGAATTTTATGGGATCATGCTATGGATCCAAAACTAAAGGGTTTCATAAAGCTGAAAAAAACAAAAAAAATAAAGAAGGTAATTCTTTGCTCGGGAAAGATTTATTTTGATCTATTAGAGGAACGAGAAAAATTAAAAAGAGATGATGTGGTGTTTTTTAGAATTGAACAACTCTACCCATTTCCTGCAAAAACGCTAGCTGAAGAGCTTAAACCCTACTCAAAAAATGCTAATTTTTATTGGTGTCAAGAAGAGCCTAAAAATATGGGTGCATGGTTTTCTGTTAGAGATTATATACAATGGACATTAGATAATATTAAGGCTAGTAATAATATGATTTCTTATATTGGAAGAAGTCCTGATGCATCACCTGCAACAGGATACTTAAAGAGACATATGTCACAACAGCAAGAAATTCTGAAGAAAGTTTTTGAGTAAAATGAGTGAAAAAATTTTGGTTCCAGTACTTGGCGAAAGCATTGTAGAGGCAACAGTCTCTAAATGGTTAAAAAGCGAAGGCGACGCAGTTGAAGCAGATGAGCCTATTGTAGAATTGGAAACAGATAAAGTAAATTTAGAAGTCCCCTCTCCCGCCTCAGGTGTTTTAGATAAGATAATTTCCAAAGATGGTTCTGTTGTTGAAGTTGGTGCTACTTTAGGTTCAATATCTACAAATGGTGAAATAATAAAAAAGGACGAGATTAAAGAGATAAAATCTATAGAACCTAAGGTTGAAGAAAAAAAAGAGGAGTTATTTATCTCCCCAGTCATAGAAGATAAAAAAGAACAAGATAATCAAAATTTAGATGAGCCCCTAATATTAACGAAACCAATTGAAGAACCTAAAAAAAATTTAAATTTATCTCCAGCAGTTAGAAAAATTGTAAGTGAGAATAAAATTGATATTAAAAATATAAAAGGCTCAGGAAAAGATGGCAGAGTTTTGAAAGGTGATTTGATTGATTTAATGGGAGTCAATCCACCTCCGTCAGAGAGAAAAATTAAATATGGTCAAGAAGAGAGAATCAAAATGACCAGGCTGAGACAAACCATAGCAAAGAGATTAAAACAGGCACAAGAAAATGCAGCTTTATTAACTACTTTTAATGAAGTCGATATGACTAATATAATGGATATAAGAAAAGAAAATCAGGAAGATTTTCAAAGTCGTTATGGGATTAAACTTGGGTTTATGTCCTTTTTTGTTAAAGCGTGTGTCGTTGCGCTGAAGAATTTTCCAGCGGTAAATGCTGAGATAGAGGGTGATGAAATTATTTACAAAAATTATTACAATATAAGTTTTGCAGTAGGAACTGATAAAGGATTAGTCGTCCCAGTTTTAAAAAATGCTGATGAACTATCTTTTGCAGATATTGAAAAAAATATTAAAGATATTTCAGAAAAAGCAAGAGAGGGAAAACTGACTATAGAAGACCTCCAAGGGGGGACTTTTACCATAAGCAATGGAGGTGTTTATGGCTCGATGTTGTCTACCCCAATATTAAACTTACCTCAGTCTGGAGTATTAGGTATGCACAATATAGTCGACAGACCAACAGCAATTGATGGAGAGATAAAAATTAGACCAATTATGTATTTAGCTTTGTCATATGATCACAGAATTATAGATGGAAAAGAGTCAGTCTCTTTTTTAAAAATGATAAAAGAAAATTTAGAGGATCCAAGGAGATTATTTTTAGATATTTAAATGGCAGAAAAATTTCAAGCAGTTGTTATAGGAGGTGGCCCTGGAGGTTATGTTTGTGCAATTAGACTTGCACAGTTAGGTCTGAAAACCGCATGTATAGAGTCTAGAGGTTCATTAGGTGGAACTTGTTTGAATATAGGCTGTATACCATCTAAGAGTTTGCTTAATTTGTCTGAAGAATTTCATAAAGTTAAAGATTTATCAAATAAAGGGATTGAGGTTGGACAGGTAAAATTAAATTTACCAAAAATGATGAAGAGCAAAGATAAAGCGGTTACAGTTTTGACCAAAGGTGTGGAATTTTTACTTAAAAAAAATAAAGTTACTTACTTTAAAGGTACTGGAAGTTTCAAATCAAAAAATGAAATTCTGATTAAAGATAGCGAGAATAAAGAAACACATGTAGAAGCAGATAAAATTATAATTGCAACAGGTTCCTTACCTGTATCTTTGCCAGGCGTAAAATTTGATGAAAAAGTTATTGTATCCTCAACTGGTGCATTAAAATTAGAGCAAGTTCCAAAAAAAATGGTTGTAGTTGGAGGAGGATATATTGGTCTTGAGATGGGATCAGTCTGGTCCAGACTTGGAACTGAGGTTCATGTGGTTGAGTATTTAGATCATATTACACCTGGTATGGATAAAGAAATTTCAACGGAGTTTATGAAAATTCTTAAAAAACAAAAAATAAATTTTCATTTGCAGCACAAAGTAGAACAAATTAAAAATAATAGCACAAATGCAATAGTTTCCACATCAGATAAAGAGGGTAAAAAAAAGGATTTTGACTGTGACGTTGTTTTAGTTTCAGTTGGGAGGAAACCAAATACAATTGGATTAAATTTAGATAAAGTAAATATTGATTTAGATAAAAAAAATAGAATTAAAACAGATAAAAACTTTAAAACAAATCAAGATAACATTTATGCGATAGGAGATGTAATAGCTGGACCTATGCTAGCGCATAAAGCAGAAGATGAAGGTATTGCTGTTGCAGAAAATATAGCAGGTCAATCAGGACACGTAAATTACGATACTATTCCAGGAGTAATCTACACCACCCCAGAAGTTGCTTCTATTGGAAAAACAGAAGAACAACTTAAAGAATTAAATATAAAATATAAAATTGGTAAATTTTCATTTATGGCTAATTCCAGAGCAAAAGCGATTGATGATGCAGAGGGATTTGTAAAAATTCTAGCAGATGAAAAAACTGATAAAGTATTGGGTGCACACTTAATTGGTCCACATGCAGGAGAATTGATCGCTGAAATTGGTGTTGCAATGGAATTTGGTGCTAGCTCAGAGGATATTGCTAGAACTTGCCATGCACATCCTACTTTCTCTGAAGCGGTAAAAGAAGCAGCATTATCTGTAGATAAAAGGGCAATACACTCTTAAAATTTTTTCATATTATTCGTATATGAAGTTTCCGATTCTTTTACCAAATATTTTTAATTATCCATTTACTTATGAAAGTGATTTAAAATTAAATATTGGAGACTTTGTAGAAGTACCTTTTGGGAAATCAAAAAAAACAGGTGTGGTTTGGGATAATTTCGAAGAAAAGAAAAATAAAGATTTTAAAATTAAAAGAGTAATAAAAAAACTTGATGTTCCAAGACTGAATGAAAATATTGTAAAATTTTTAAATTGGTTTTCAGAGTATAATATTGTGCCAAAAGGTATGGCGCTAAAACTTGCTTTATTGAGTGGCCAAACTGCACACAAGTTCGATATAAAGTTTTATAAAAATTTCGACTCAAAGATAAAAGATTACCCTTTAAATTTAACAAAAGAACAAGAGGACTCATTAAATCAAATAAATAAATATAATCAAAAATTTAATGTCCATGTGTTACAGGGTGTAACAGGCTCAGGAAAAACGATCGTGTACTTCGAAGCATTGAAAAAAATTTTAAAACGGGGATACCAAGGTTTGATAATGCTACCAGAGATTGGTTTAACGAACCAATTTGAAAAAAAATTTCAAGAATTTTTTGGCTTTTCACCAGCGATTTGGCATTCTGGAATCACAAAAAAAAATAGAGAAATAATTTGGAGTGGGATTATTAATAATAAAATAAAAGTTGTTATAGGAGCAAGATCATCATTATTCTTACCATTTAAGAAGCTAGGACTAATTATAGTTGATGAGGAACACGACCAGTCTTATAAACAAGATGAGGGAATAATATATAATGCTCGAGATATGGCTATTTCTAGGGCATTGTTTGAGAATATACCAATAAATTTAGTTACAGCAGTGCCATCAATTGAAACATATGAAAATATAAAAAAAAAGAAATACACTTGTTCACAATTGAATCGCCGATATCAAAACGCTTCTTTGCCTAACTATGAAATAATTAATTTAAATAACGTAAAGTTAGGTAAACAATCTTGGCTTTCTAAAAATATAATTGAAAAAGTTAATCATCATTTAAAAAAAAAGATCAAGTTTTATTTTTTTTAAATCGAAGAGGCTTTTCACCTAATGTTTTTTGTATCAAATGTTTAAGCAGTTATTCATGCCCAAATTGTTCTATTAATCTTGTATACCACAAAAATAAGAATAATCTCTTATGTCACTACTGTGGTTTCAAGTCTTCTTTGATAAAAGATTGTTCAAAAGGTAAAAAATGTGATTTCAAATTTACAGGACCTGGTGTTGAAAGAATTTCTGAAGAAGTTAAAAAATACTTTCCATCAAAAAAAATTGAAATTTTTTCGAGCGACACAATGAATAAAAAAAGTTCGGGAAATATACTTGAAAAAATCGTAAATAATGAAATTGAAATTTTGGTTGGCACCCAATTGATTTCAAAAGGTTTCCATTTTCCAAATTTAAATTGTATTGTTGTGGTTGATATTGATTTATCATCACAAGGACACGATCTAAGAGTAGCAGAGAAAAATTTACAGTTATATCATCAATTATCTGGAAGAGCTGGGCGAGCAGGTAATTCTTCAACTGTTTATTTTCAAACTTACAATACAAATAATAATATGATTTTAGACATAACAAGCAATAACCCTCATGTTTTTTTAAACAAGGAAATAGAAATTAGAAGAAAAAATAATCTACCTCCTTTTCAAAGATTTATTTCTTTAATCTTAACTGGTGAAAATAATATTAAATTAGAAAAAGAAGCTCTAAATTTTAAGAGTTTCATCGTGAATAAAATTAAAGGTAAAGTTTTAGGACCAGTCAGTGCTCCTATATTTAAAATTAAACGGAAATATAGAATTAGATTATTAATACGTGGCCAAAAATCTTTAAAATTGCAAAATTCTCTAGCTTCAGTAATCTATAATTATAAATTTCCCTCAGGAATAAAACTTTCAGTTGATGTTGATCCAATTAGCTTCAATTAAACTAAAAAAAAGTCATTTTGGACGAATGTGTTGCTTGAACAGTATTTGGTCATATGCTAATTAAATCGTGTTTATATAATTAATAATCAAATCTTAGGCAACAAATTGAGTAGTAATAAAGGATTTTCTGACACATCAGCTAATAGATATTCTTTAGCTTTATATGAACTAGCTAGTGAGTCCGATTTACTCGAGAACATTGAGAAAAACTCATCTGAACTAATAAATTTGATTAATATTAATGATGAGTTCAATAAACTTATTAAAGACCCAACAGTAAGCCAAGATAATTTGACTAACATTATAAATAAAATATCCGAAAATTTTAAATTAGAAAATTTATTTAAAAATTTTTTATGTTTTTTGGTTAAAAAGCGAAGATTTTTTTATATAGAACAAATTCTTAAAAGTTTTGAAGAAATATGTTCTGAAAAAAGAGGCGAGATTAAAGCAGAAATTAAATCCGCAAAACAACTATCTGAAACTGAGATTAACAAAATTACTGAAGAACTTTCAAATAATTTTAAATCAAAAATAAAATTAAACTATAAGTACGACCAAAGTTTGATTGGTGGCTTGATTGTGCAAGTAGGAAGTACAATGATCGACACTTCTATAAAAAATAAATTACAACAAATAGAAAATAAGATGATAGAGGCATAATATGGAAATTAATCCTTCAGAAGTAACAAAAATATTAAAAGAGCAAATTAAAAACTTTGGTGAAAAAGCAGAAATATCTGAAGTAGGTCAAGTTTTGTCTGTTGGTGATGGAATAGCAAGAATTTATGGTTTGGATAATGTTCAGGCAGGAGAAATGGTTGAATTTTCTGATAGCTCTAAAGGAATGGCTTTGAATTTAGAGAGCGAAAATGTAGGTGTTGTGATATTTGGTGACGATCGAAATATTAAAGAAGGAGATGTTGTTAAAAGGACAGGAAGTATTGTGGACACTCCAGTTGGAAAAGAGCTACTGGGTAGAGTAGTCGATGGCCTTGGAAATCCTATTGATGGAAAAGGAGCTCTTGATAAATCTGTAAAAAAAAGCAGAGTAGAAGTTAAAGCGCCAGGAATTATACCAAGACAATCGGTAAGTGAGCCAATGCAAACAGGCTTAAAATCAATAGATAGTCTAGTACCAATTGGAAGAGGACAACGTGAACTAATCATCGGAGATAGACAAACAGGAAAAACGGCTGTTGCTGTTGATACAATTATAAACCAAAAAAAAATAAACGAGTCTGGTGATGAGAAACAAAAACTTTATTGTATTTATGTCGCTATAGGACAAAAAAGATCAACCGTTAGACAAATACAGAAAACTTTAGAAGAAGCAGGCGCAATGGAATATACAACAATTGTTGCTGCAACAGCTTCAGATTCAGCGCCACTACAATTTTTAGCCCCATATACAGGTTGTGCAATGGGTGAATACTTTAGAGATAATGGAATGCATGCCTTAATAATTTATGATGATCTATCAAAACAAGCTGTCGCTTATAGACAAATGTCATTAATTTTAAGAAGACCTCCGGGAAGAGAGGCTTACCCAGGTGATGTATTCTATTTACATAGTAGACTACTTGAAAGGGCTGCTAAGTTAAGCGATGAACATGGCGGTGGGTCTCTAACAGCGTTACCTATTATTGAAACGCAAGGGGGTGATGTCTCCGCATATATACCAACTAATGTAATATCGATTACAGACGGGCAAATTTTTTTGGAAACAGAATTATTTAATCAGGGTATTAGACCTGCAATCAATGTTGGTTTGTCAGTTTCTAGGGTTGGGTCTGCTGCCCAAACTAAAGCAATGAAAAAAGTTTCTGGATCTATGAAACTAGAATTAGCTCAATACAGAGAAATGGCAGCATTTGCACAATTTGGTTCCGATTTAGATGCTTCAACACAGCAACTTTTGAATAGAGGCTCTAAATTAACAGAGCTTTTAAAACAAAATCAATTTTCTCCTATGACAGTTGCAGAACAGGTAATTTCGATATTTTGTGGAGTAAAAGGTTATTTAGACGATTTAGATTTAAAAGAAATTGTAGACTTTGAGCATAAAATAATTGAAAGCTGTAAAGCTGATCAACCTGAAATCATAGAGGCAATTTTAGGTTCTGGGAAATTAGATGATGATACTGAAAAAAAATTAATCGATATAATAACTAAATTAAAGAAAAATTTTAAGTCTTAATAATTTATGGCAAGTTTAGACGATTTAAAAAAAAGAATTACCAGCGTAAAATCTACACAAAAAATTACCAAGGCGATGAAAATGGTTGCAGCAGCTAAATTAAAAAGAGCCCAAGAAAGTGCAGAAAAAGGAAGACCTTACTCAGAAAAAATGAATAATGTAATTTTAAATTTATCTAATGGTATCTCAGATAAAGAAACTGCACCTAAATTGCTCTCTGGTACTGGAAAAGACAAAATCCATCTTTGTGTTGTTATGACATCTGATAGAGGTCTGTGTGGTGGTTTTAATTCTAATATAATTAAAAAAGCCAAAAATTATTTCGGAGAGATATTGAAAGAAGGGAAAGAATTAAAAATTATAACAGTAGGATCGAAAGGAAACGATCAACTAAAAAGACAATATGGAAATAAAATAATTGAGAATGTTTCATTTAAAAACTCAAAAAATGTTAATTACTTTGATGCAGAAAAAGTTGGTAGGATAATTATTGAGAAGTTTGAAAAGGAAGAATTTGATATATGCACAATATTTTATAATCAATTTAAAAATGTAATAACTCAAATTCCTCAGGCTCAAAAAATTATTCCTTTAAATACAGAAAGTGCAGATAAAAATGAATTAGAAGATAGTTATGAATTTGAACCAGATGAAGACGAAATATTGAATAATTTATTACCAAAAAATATTTCTACACAGATATTCAAGGCTATGTTAGAAAACTCAGCTAGTGAGCAAGGTGCTAGAATGAGTGCAATGGATAATGCAACTAGAAACGCAGGTGAGATGGTTGACAAACTTACTATTCAGTATAATAGAAGTCGTCAGGCAGCAATTACAAAAGAACTAATAGAAATCATATCAGGAGCAGAAAGTTTATAATTATGAGTAAAGGAATAATCACACAAGTTATTGGAGCAGTAGTAGATGTAAAATTTGAGGGAGAACTACCAGAAATCTTAACAGCTTTAGAGTGTAAAAATGGTGAAAATAGACTTGTTTTAGAAGTTGCACAGCATTTAGGAGAATCTACTGCAAGAACTATTGCAATGGATGCAACAGAGGGACTTAAAAGAGGCGATGAGGTAATAAATACAAAAGCACCGATTAAAGTTCCAGTAGGACCAGAAACATTAGGAAGAATAATAAATGTTGTTGGAGAGCCAATAGATGAAAGAGGAGAAGTTAAAACAAAAGAAAATTGGCCAATTCATAGGTCAGCACCAGAATTTAATGACCAATCAACTGAAACAGAAATTCTAGTAACAGGTATTAAAGTTATTGACTTGCTGGCACCTTATGCCAAAGGTGGAAAAATTGGTTTATTTGGTGGAGCTGGAGTTGGAAAGACAGTTTTAATTATGGAGCTTATAAACAATGTAGCTAAAGCTCATGGAGGGTTTTCTGTCTTTGCAGGAGTTGGCGAAAGAACAAGAGAAGGTAATGATCTTTATCATGAAATGATGGAGTCAGGTGTAATTAAATCTGACGGTCCTGGATCAAAGGCTGCTTTGGTCTATGGTCAAATGAATGAACCTCCTGGAGCTAGAGCAAGAGTTGCTCTTACAGGGTTGACGGTAGCAGAATATTTTAGAGATCAAGAGGGACAAGATGTATTGTTCTTTGTAGATAATATATTCAGATTTACACAAGCAGGCTCAGAGGTTTCAGCCCTTTTGGGGAGAATTCCTTCAGCTGTCGGTTACCAACCTACATTGGCTACTGACATGGGAAATTTGCAGGAAAGAATTACAACGACCAATAAAGGATCAATTACTTCTGTCCAAGCAATCTATGTGCCAGCAGATGACTTAACCGATCCAGCGCCTGCGACCTCTTTCGCTCATTTGGACGCAACTACCGTGCTTTCTAGACAAATTGCTGAAATTGGTATTTATCCAGCAGTTGACCCACTAGACTCTACATCAAGAATTCTCGATCCAAGAATAGTTGGTGAAGAGCATTACAGAGTGGCCCGTGAGGTACAAAAAATTCTCCAAACATACAAGTCTTTGCAGGATATTATTGCAATCTTGGGTATGGATGAATTATCTGAGGAAGACAAACTAATAGTTGCAAGAGCAAGAAAAATTCAAAGATTTTTATCGCAACCCTTTTTTGTTGCTGAAGTATTTACAGGATCACCAGGAAAACTTGTGGAATTAGAGTCTACTATAAAAGGTTTTGATGCTATTTGTAAGGGAGAATATGATCATTTACCAGAAGCGGCTTTTTATATGGTAGGAACCATCGAGGAAGCAATTGAAAAAGCTGAAAAAATGAAAAAAGATGCTGCTGCTTAATGAGTGAGGAATTTAAAGTAGAAATAGTCAATCCCGAGGCGTCTTTTTTATCAAAAGAAGATGTTACGGAAGTAATAGTTCCTGCATTTGAGGGTGAAATGGGAATACTTAAAGATCATATTTCTATAATTTCTTTTTTAAAACCAGGTATATTAACCATTAATGCTAAGTCTGGTGAGTATAAATTCTACGTAGAAGATGGAATATTTGAATTTAAGAACAACGACTTATCCGTATTAACAAGCTCAATTTTTGATTTAAAAAAAATAGAAAAAAGTAGGTTAATGGATTTAATTAAAGTAGCAGAAGAAGAGGCTAGTAAACAAGAAATTGATGATCAATCGAGATTTTTAATTGATCAAAAAATTGAAGTTTTAAAATCGCTTAATTAATTATTTTCTTAACTTTATCTTTAATTTCCTTATAAACGTGACTTTTAAAGTCTACAGCTACATCTGTTATCATATTAAGATCAATCCATTTCCATTCTAAAAATTCAGGTTTTTTTGTTTTAATATTTATATCTTTATCATCACCTAAATATCTCATTAAAAACCATTTTTGTTTTTGACCTTTATATCTTCCTTTCCAAATTATACCCAGTAAATGATCAGGGAGCTCATATGTCATTGTGCCATCAATTTCTTTAATGAGTTTTACATTTTTTATACTTGTTTCTTCCTCAAGTTCTCTATAAGCGGCAGTTAAAAAATCCTCACCCTCATCGACTCCACCCTGAGGCATTTGCCAATAATTTTTAGGATTATCTATTCTTTTTGCTACAAAAACTTCGTTCTTATTATTTAAAACGACAATACCTACTCCATTTCTTAAAGGTAAATTTTTAAATTTTTCTTTCACCTTAACCGTTGAGAAGTTTTATAGCGTAGTTTAATTGGTTATCTGTTTCTGTTTTAATTCTGAATTCTTCAGTTTCTTCTGCAATTTCAATATCTGGAGAAACACCTACTTCTGAGATAGATTTTCCTGAGGGAAGGTAATATTTAGCTATTGTTAATCTAATAGCCCCATCATTTTTTAAAGGTATTATTGATTGCACTGATCCTTTTCCGAAACTATTTTCACCTAAAAGAATAGCTCTTTTATGATCCTTCAAAGCACCTGCTACAATTTCAGAAGCTGAGGCAGAACCATAATTTATTAATACAACTAACAATTTTCCATTTGTTAAATCACCTTTTTTAGCAAACCATTTTCTATTTTCAGAGGCTTTTCTACTTTTTGTTGATACTATTTCTCCATTATCTAAAAAAAAGTCAGAAATTTTAATCGCTTGGGACAGAAGACCACCTGGGTTGTTCCTTAAATCTAAAATATATCCTTTTAAATTTTTATTTTTTTCTAATTCTTTAATTTGCTTTTCTACTTGAGTGTCACTATTTTCATTAAAAGAAGTTAACCTTATATATCCAATATTTTTTTCTAACAATTCTGCTTTTACAGATTGGATTTGTATTATTTCTCTCACAATTTTAAATGTAAGAGCTTTCCTTTCTCCCCTCCTCCTGATAGTTAGCTCGATTGGAGAACCAACTGGACCTCTCATTAAATCTACTGCTTCGCTCAAAGACTTTCCTTGAACTTGAACCTCATTTATTTTGACAATATAGTCTCCTGCTTTGATACCAGCTTTAGAAGCAGGTGTGTCATCAATAGGTGATATAACTTTTACAACACCTGACTCCATACTTACTTCAATACCAAGCCCACCAAATTTTCCACTTGTTTCAGTTTGCATTTCATCAAAAATTTCAGGTGACATATAAGCTGAATATGGATCTAAAGATTGTAGGAGACCGTTTATAGCCGAGTCCATACTTTCGGACTGATTAATTTCATCAACATATTCTTTGTTAATTTTTTCAAGAACCTCACCAAACAGGTCAATTTTTTCATATATGTTTTGTTCAGATGAATTTACAAGTGAAAATGAAAATAAATGCAATACAATGATTATTATAAAAATTTTTTTTTTCATTATATTATCAATTTTTCTTTCGGGATTAATTCTGCCCACATTTTTTCTAGTTCATAAAATTTTCTTTTTTCAGGATGAAAAATATGAATTACTAGATCAATGCCATCTACTAATTTCCATTCATTACTATCTTTACCTTCAATTTTCGAATTTTTAATACCATTATCTTTTAATTTATCTAAAACTTGTTCTGACAAAGATTGAATATGTCTAGATGAGGTGCCACTGGCTATTATCATATAATCAGCCATAGAACTTTTATGTTTTAAATCAATACTGACTATGTCCAATGCTTTATTGATATCTAAGGTTTGTATTATAATTTTTTTGAGCTCTGATATTTTATCCATTAAATACCTAAACCTTATCAAATTTTTCTTAATTGAGAAGATGAAATATTGACCTTATTAAACTCGATAAATTTAAGATTACTGTTTAACCTTTTAAATGTCATAGAATTTAAAGATTTTTTTTTATAGCCATGGCGGTCAAAAACCAAAATATTACATTTCTGTAAAATTGATTTCCATTTGTACCATTTATGAAAATTAATTATATTATCTGCGCCCATTATAAAGTAGACATCATATTTTTGTTGCTTAGCTAGGTAATTAATTAAGTCGAAGGTTTTATTTGATTTAATTTTGTCTTCGTAAAACCTTACTTTAATAGATTTATTTTTTCCTATCAGTTTTTTACAAAATTTAATTCTATCTAAAACTTTTATTTTGCTTTGTTTCTTAAAAGGATTTTTCTTTGTAATTGCCCATATAATTTTTTTAAGTCCAAATCTTTTTATTGCTTCTTTAGATATAGTTAGATGACCTTTGTGGGCAGGATCAAATGAACCACCCAAAATTCCAATTTTTTTTTTTTTTAAATTCAAATTATTTCCTTATTTGACCTTTACTAGTGACTTGATATTTGTAGGAAATAAGTTGATTAAGTCCAACTGGTCCCCTAGGCGGAAGCGTGTTAGTTGAGATTCCCACCTCACCACCAAATCCAAACTCACCTCCATCTGCAAATTGTGTTGAAGTATTGTGCATAGCTATTGAGCTTTTTACTTCATTTAAAAATTTTTTTGCTGCTTTTCTGTTTTGAGTAATAATACAATCTGTATGCATGGTTCCGTATTTGTTAATGTGCACTATAGCTTCATCTATATTTTTTACTGATTTCACAGAGACAACAGGTGATAAATATTCTTTTGACCAATCTTTTATTGAAGCCTTCTGAATCTTTTTATCATAAAGTTTTCTGATCTTATTATCACCAATAATTTTACATCCATTTTCTTCTAAATTTTTTAAAATTTTATTTCCAAATTTCTTAATTATTTTTTCATGTAAAAGAATTGTTTCGGTTGCTCCACATATTGCGGTATTCCTCATTTTAGCATTTTGAACTATTTTATTTGCAATTTTTGGATTTGCATTTTTATCTACATAAGAATGACAAATACCCTCCAAATGACCAATTGTTGGAACAGATGATAAATCCTGTACTTTTTTAACTAAACCTTTCCCACCTCTTGGAATTATTACATCAATAAATTTACTCATTTTTTGTAGTAGAAAATCAACAACACTTCTTTTTTTTAGTGTTAAAAACTGAACAAAATTTTCATCGACGTTATTTTTCCTTAGTGATTTTCTAAAGAATTTTGTCAGAATAAGATTAGAATAATATGCTTCAGATCCTCCTTTTAAAATTACAGCATTCCCAGACTTAAAACACAATGATGCAACATCTGCTGTAACATTAGGTCTACTTTCGTATATGACACCAATTACACCAATAGGTATGGATATTTTTGATATTACCAAACCATTAGGTCTTTTCCATTTTTCTAAAACAACATTTGTAGGATCCTTCAAACTAATAATTTTTTTTATAGAATTGGATATCGCAATTATTTTTTTATCATTTAATACCAATCTTTGGATTAAATTATCTTTAATACCTCTTTTATAGGCATTCTTAACATCCTTTTTATTTTCATTAATTATCAATTTTTTATTTTTTATGATTAGAAGACGATAATCTCTCAAAACTTTGTCTTTTTTTTTTGTACTTAACCTTTTATTGACTGCTTTTTTTGATTTTTTTCCGATATTAGTTAGTAGCTTTTTCATTAAACCTCGACCATATCATCTTTGTGAACCACTTCGGATCTTGTTATGTATCCAAGTTTTTTTTCAATTTCATTTGATTGACAACCCATTATTTTATTTATTTCTTCTGATGAAAAAGAGCTCAAACCTCTTGCAAATTCTTTATTTTTGGTATCGAGAATTTTTATATGATCACCTTTATCAAATTTCCCTGATAAATTTACAATTCCTGCTGCCAATAAACTTTTACCACCAACCAGAGCTTTTTTGGCACCGTCATCTATGACAAGAGTTCCTTTTGGCGAAACAGAACTTATTATCCATTTTTTTCGTGCATGTAATTTAGATATTTTTGACTCAAATAAAGTACAAATATTCTTTTTTTCAATTTGTTCTATTGGATTTAAATATAATCCATTCGCAATAATCATATTACATCCTGCCAAATTACAAATCTTAGCCGCTTCAATTTTAGTATTCATTCCACCTTTACCAAACTGTGTTACCCCTTTTATGTAAATTTTTTTTATATCTTTATCTAGATTATTTACTTTTTTTATTAATTTTGCGTCTTTAAATAATTTTGGATTTTTTGTGAAAAGACCATCCACATCAGATAATAATATTAAAGTATCAGCATTAGTTATCTGTGCAACACGTGAAGCAAGTCTGTCATTATCACCATATTTTATTTCTGAAGTTGCAATTGTATCATTTTCATTAACTATAGGTATGTAGTCTAGTTTAAATAAATTATCGAATGTCCTCTTAGCATTTATTGATCTTCTTCTCTCCTCTGTATCATCCAAAGTTAGCAAAATCTGAGAAATATTAATCTTTAATTTTGAAAAAGTTTGAGAAAATAAATTCATAAGTTCGATTTGGCCCACAGAGGCTATCGCTTGGCTTTTATCAAGCTTTAAATTTGACTTATTATAATTCATTTTTTTACATCCAAGTGCAATTGCTCCTGAGCTAACAATTATAATCTTTTTATTTTTAGATTTTAGTTTTTGTACATCTTTAGCAAAAGTAGATAGCCATTTTTTTCTTATCTTTTTTTTACTATCTACAATCAGTGATGAGCCAATTTTAATTACTATAATTTTCGAATTTTTAAGATGCATAACTAACTAATTTTGATTTAATTTTGGAAATATATTTTTTCTCTATTGTAGAAATTGCAATAATTTCAGATTTAGTGATTTTTTTTAAATTTTTTTCAATTTTTTTCATTTCTTTATCATCAATTAAATCGGTTTTATTTAAAACAATAAGCTCCTTTTTTTTTGCAAGTTTAGAGCTATAACTCTTTAATTCTTTTTTCACTTGGTTATAACTTTTTTTTATATCATCGTTTGTTATATCGATCATGTGTAAAAGAGATTTACACCTCTCTATATGTTTTAAAAATTGTGTACCCAAACCAGTTCCTTTATGTGCCCCTTCTACTAATCCAGGAATGTCAGCAATTGTAACCTCTTTATCATCATAGCTTGCCACACCAAGATTAGGATTTAATGTTGTAAATTCATAATTTGCAATTTTAGGATTAGCGTTTGTAATAGCTGCCAGTAAGCTTGATTTACCTGCATTAGGTAATCCTATTATTCCAACATCAGCAATTGTTTTTAGTTGAAGCCATATAGTGAACTCTTCACCTCGAGTACCTTTAGTAAATTTTCTTGGAGCTCTGTTTGTTGAACTTTTGAATCTAGTATTACCTAAACCACCTTTACCACCTGCGGCAGCTACGAATTCCTCTCCAATTTTTATAAAGTCAAAAATTAAGGTTTTATTATCTTCTTCAAAAACTTGAGTTCCTAATGGAACTTTAAGGATGAGATCGTCTCCACTTTTTCCAGTCCGATTTTGTCCAGCACCATTGTTACCTCTTTTAGCTTTATGGTGTTGTTGATATCTAAAATCGATTAAGGTATTTAAATTTCTTTCAGCTTTTAAAATTACTGAACCACCTTTACCACCATCACCACCGTCTGGTCCACCATACTCAATAAATTTTTCTCTTCTAAAACTTGGGGAGCCATCACCGCCGTTGCCAGCTTTGATATAAATTTTTACTTGATCTAAGAATTTCATAATACAACACTATTTTGAGTTGTAATATTAATTGGGTTTTACTGAAACAAAAGTTCTATCGGATTTTGTTTTTTTAAAAACAACCTTACCTTTTATTACTGAAAAAATTGAGTGATCTTTTCCCATACCCACATTTTTTCCTGGGAATATTTTAGTACCTCTTTGTCTTACAATTATGTTGCCGGGAATAACGTTTTGACCACCATATTTTTTTACACCAAGTCTTCTTCCGGCACTATCTCTACCATTCCTTGATGATCCACCAGCTTTTTTTGTAGCCATATTTTATTCCTTTATTTCTTCAATTCCTTTTTCGCAGGATCTTTTTTTGTTGGTTTGGAAATTTTCTCAGCTTCAGATAAAATTTTACCATCTTTTGAAAAAATTTTATTTATTCTAATCATAGAATATTCTTGTCTGTGACCATTTTTTCGTCTTGAGTTTTGTCTTCTCCTTTTTTTGAAAATAAGTACTGTTCTATTTTTACTATTTTTTATCAGGTTTGCCTCTACTTTGGCACCTTGAATTGTTGGTGAACCTATTTCTATAACTTTATTATCGCCGTATGCCAATATATCATTAAATTCAATTTTAGTGTCAGATTTTGAGTCTGGTAGTTTTTCAATTTTTAAAATTTCACCAGACTTCACTTTATATTGTTTTCCACCTGTTTTTATAACTGCGTATGACATAAATTTGATTTTTTATGAGGCAATATAGTCGGGGCATTTTTTTAGTCAAGCTTATTAACTAGAAATTATCCTTTAAATCTCTTAATTTTGAAAAACTCTCTAAATCTTTTGCTTTAAGAAATATATTACATTCTAACTCATCAGCTAAAGTACTTGGTATAGTTGGCAATGCATTTTTAAGTTTTCTATTAATCTCTAGGATTTTATTTTTTAATTTTAAATTACTAGAGTCATTTGCAATACAAAAATTTGAGTTTTGTAAAGTATATTCATGGCCACAATATATTTCTGTATCATTTGGTAATGATTTAATTTTTTTAAGTGAATTATACATTTGTTCATGTGTTCCTTCAAAAATTCTTCCACACCCTAAAGAAAATAAAGTATCACCTGTGAAAATTTTTTTTTCTTTAAAAAAATGAAAAGCGATATGTCCAGATGTATGACCTGGAACATGATAAATTTTTGCTTCAAAATTATCTTGTTTCCAAATTTGTTTGTCCTCTAGAGATATATCAATTTCGGGTATACGACTCTTATCTCCAATAAATCCGACCACTTTACAATTATACTTTTTTTTTAATTCAAGATTTCCACCTACATGATCATAATGATGGTGTGTATTAAGAATAAATTTTAAATTTATTTTTGACTTATCAAGATAATTGATTATTGGTGTGGATTCACCAGGATCAACAACACAAGCAGTTTGATTTTTATCATCAATAATTATGTAGCTATAATTATCCTGCAGACATTTAATAATTTCAATTTTCATTTATTTTTCTATTAAAAATATCCCAAGTTCTCCAAATAAATTTTTAAAAATAAGATTTGAGTTATTAATATCAGAAACGTTTTCATTAATTAACGCTAAAGATTTAAAAATTTTAAAGTTAATAATCTTAGAAAATTTAACAAAATCTTTTATAGTACACATGTGAATGTTTGGTGTGTTATACCAATCATGAGGCAAAGAGTTTGTAATCGGCATTGTTCCTTTAAATAATAAATTTAATCTTACTTTCCAATGTCCAAAATTTGGAATAGTTACTATAGCTCTGTTGCCAACTCGTAAAAGTTCTTTAATTACTATCTCAGGATTTATAAAAGCTTGTAAAGTTTGTCCAAGAACAACATACTCAAAAGAGTCATTTGGAAATTGCTTTAAATCAAATTCTGCATTCCCCTCGATAACTGTAAGCCCCTTAGCAATACAAGTTTGCACTTTTTTTTTTGAAATTTCAATTCCCCTGATATTGACATTTTTATTTGTTTTTAAAAACTCCATTAAAGTTCCATCATCACATCCTACGTCAAGAACTTTTGCATTTTTTTCAATTAAATCTGAAATAATTTTATATTCTGGTTTCATGAAAGCTTTTCTGCATAAGATTTATCTAAAAAATTTTTTAGAGCTTTTAAGAAATCTGGAATATTAAGCAAAAAAGAATCGTGACCTTTATCAGACTCAATTTCAACAAAACCTACATTTGCACCAACAGCGTTTAAGGCAATTACAATGTCTTTATTTTCTTGTGTTGGATAAAGCCAATCTGAGGTAAAAGATATTATAAAAAATTTCGCTTTAGTATCTTTAAAAGCGTCAGATAGATTGCCATTAAATTGTTTTACTAAATCAAAATAATCCATGGCTCTGGTAATATATAAATAGCTATTCGCATCGAACCGATCTACAAATACTGAACCTTGGTATCTAAGATAACTTTCAATTTGAAAGTCAGCATCAAAACCAAATTTCAAATCATCTCTTTCTTGAAGTTTTCTTCCAAATTTTTCCTGTAGCCCTTTTTTTGAGAGATAAGTGATATGTGCAGCCATTCTAGCAACAGCTAATCCTTTATCAGGTACAACGTTTTTTGAATTATAATTTCCACCTGACCAATTATGATCTGCTGCAATGGCTTGTCTGCCAAGTTCATTAAAAGCAATATTTTGAGCTGAATGACTTGAAGTACAAGCAATTGGTATTGCTGTTTTCGTTTTATCAGGATAATTACTAATAAATTGTAGGACTTGCATTCCACCCATTGAACCACCTACAATTGAAAAAAGTTTTTTTATTCCAAAAAAATCTAACAAGTTAATTTGTGCATTTACCATGTCATTAATTGTGATAACTGGGAAATCTGTCCCATAAATTTTTTTTGTCTTAGGATTTTCATGGCTAGGCCCAAAAGACCCCATACATCCACCTATTACATTTGCACAGATTACAAAATATTTATCTGTATCTATCGACTTACCCGAACCTACTGCGTAAGACCACCAACCATCCTTTTTGGTCACTGGATTTATACCTGTTACAAATTGATCACCAGTTAAAGCATGAAATACCAAAACCGCATTATCTTTTTCATGATTTAGTGAACCATAAGTTTCATATGCTAACGGAAAATTATTAATAGTCTGACCACAATCTAATTTCAGTGGTTTTTCAACAATCAACGTTTTTATATTTTGTTTCGTATTCATAATAAAAGCTGAAAATTGAATTGTGAGAAAAAAACTTTTTTAGCGGTTTTTTTAAAGCGCTCGCAATTCAGGTAAATCAGCGCGGGGTTTTTGTACAAGAACTTAATTAGTATGTCAATTTTAAAAAAATATTTTAACTAATACTATATAAAAAATTGTTATTTTATCTATAAAGGGGCTTAAATTTAAAACATGACAACTATAAAATTTAAAAAATTCAATATTGAAGCTTATGAGCCTGGTAAATCAAGTATCAGAAATTTTAAGGAAATTATAAAACTTTCTGCTAATGAGTCTGCACTTGGTGTGAGTGCTAGAGTAAAAAAGATTCTATCACCAAAAAACCTAAAACTATCTAGGTACCCAGATGGTAAGTCTGACATATTAAGGAATGCAATTTCTAAAAAATTTAATTGTGATAAAGAAAAAATTATTTGTGGAGCAGGTTCTGATGAAGTAATTCAAATGCTATGTCAGCTTATTTTAAAACCTAAAGACGAGGTAATTGTTCCAAAATTTAGTTTTTTGATGTACAGAATTTATGCAAAAATAGTTGGTGCCAATGTTATTTTTTCAAAAGAAAAAAACTTCAAAGTTTCTGTTCCAGAAATAATTAAAAAAGTTACCAAAAAAACAAAAATTGTTTTTTTAGCTAATCCAAATAATCCAACTGGCACTTATTTATCAAATTTAGAATTAATTGAATTAAGAAAAAAACTAAGAAAAAATATTTTATTAGTCATTGATGATGCGTATGCTGAATATATGAAAAATAAAGATTATAAATCTGGCTTAGATTTATTTAAAAACAAACAAAATGTTTTTATATTAAGGACATTTTCAAAAATTTATGGGTTATCATCTTTAAGAATAGGGTGGGGTTACGGATCAAAAAAAATTATTAAAGCTTTAAATGTCATAAAGCCTCCTTTTAATGTCAATGAGGTTGCTCAAAAAGCTGCTGTAGAGTCACTTAAAGACAATAAATTCATATCTCGATCAGTTAATCATAATTTTTTTTATGCAACAAAACTAAAACATTTTTTAAATAAATACAAAATTAGCTCTAATAAAGTCTCTGCTAATTTTTTGTTATTGAATTTTGATAAATGTAAAATTAATGCTAAATACTTTTATGAAAAATTAAAAGACACTGGAATAATATTAAGATCTACAGAGAATAGCTATAAGATAAAAAATATGTTGAGATTGACTGTTGGTTCAAAAAAAGAAAATTTAAAATTTATGAAAACAACTGAAAATATATTTAAGAAATGAAAAAGATATTTATTATAGGTTGCGGTCTGTTAGGCTCTTCTTTGGTAAGAAGAATTGCAAAAAAAAAATTAGCAAAAAAAATTTCTATTTATGAAAAATCTAAATCAAATATTAAAAAAATTAAAAAATTAAAATTACCGGTTAAATTTGCTAAAACATTAAAAGATGGTGTATTAAACTCAGATTTAATAATTTTTTGTACTCCTATGAGTGAATATAAAAAACTTATTCTAAAAATTAATAACTTCATATCACCAAACACAATTATAACTGATATTGGTTCTGCAAAAATGAATTCATCAAAAATTATTAAGAAATTTTTAAAGAATGGAATTAATTGGATTCAAAGTCATCCTATAGCAGGATCTGAAGTGAGTGGACCAGAACATGGCAAAGAGAATATGTTTGTTGATAAATGGTGTGTTTTGATTAAAGACAAAAAAACAAATCCTAAACATCTGAGATTTTTAAACTCTTTTTGGAGAAAAGTTGGCTCAAAGACTGTTTTAATGAGTTCTGAAAAACATGATCAGATATTTTCAATTACAAGTCATTTACCTCATTTAATAGCTTATAATCTAGTTAAATCTGCAAAAGATTATGAAAAAAAAATAAAATTAGATCTTATCAAATATAGCGCTGGGGGTTTAAGAGATTTTTCAAGAATCGCAGCATCTAATGAAATTATGTGGAGAGATATTTTTTTTGATAATAGTTATAATATATCAAAAACAATCGATATTTTTGTAAAGAATCTAAAAGATTTTAAAAAGGATATTCAATTAAAAAAAAATAAATCAATTATCAATAAACTCACTAAAGCAAAAAAAGTTAGATCCCAAATAATAAAATTAAAACAAGATATTAATAAACCTGATTTTGGCCGGTCTAATTAGACTCAATTATTGATTTTATATTTTTAAGATAATCTTTGTACCGGTCAGAGGATTTTATAGCTGTTTTATAAATTGGCTTTCTTGCTTGTATAGAACTTGCTGTTTTGATAGCTCTTTCATTTTTATGATGGTTCAAACAATTATCATCCCATTTTAACTCACAAAAATTTAATAATTTTTTTATTTCAATTTCACTATTTTCAACAAGTTTCGAATATTCAATATCGTAAATAATTTCAGGAAATTTTTTTTGGAAAAAAGTCATAAGGTCTTCGTATAATTTGTAAAATTGAGCAATATCTTCAAGGTCATTAGTAAATGGCATAGCATTTGAAAAATAATTTTTAAAATTTGACCAAATAATATCCATAGGATCTCTTTTACAATTTATTATTTTCGCATTAGGAAAAATATATTTAATAAAACCAATAAATCTAAAATTAAGTGGAGCTTTATCAGTAAATATCTTGGATGAGTTATTGTAATTTGAAATTCTCTCTAGATACTTTTTTTTACAATCTATAATCAAATTATGAATTTCTTCGATATTTAATTGATTATTTTTTTCAAATTTTTGAAAAAACTTCCTTACTTCTTTTTCTAAAAACGGCAATTCGCCTCCTCCAAATACCTCTTGATGAGAAGACAAAATTTGTTCAACTAATGAAGTTCCAGATCTGGGCATCCCAACGATAAAAATTAATTTTCTAGAGTTTTCTATATTTGGAATATTTAAATTTTTGTAATTAAAATCTTTAATATTGATGAAGTCATTTTTTTCCTCTTGAATTTTATAATTTGTCTTTTTTTTAATTATGTTGTTCCCATGTGAGTAATTTTCGAAAGATTTTTCGTAATCTTTAATATCTTCAAAATATTTTCCTAGAGAAAAATATAAATTAGATTTTTGTATTTCATTTAATTTAATATTTTCTAATTTATCTTTAATATTGAGATAATGTGGATGGTTATTTGTATATTTTGTCATGAGTGATAAAATTCGATCCGCGTCAGTAAATTTTGGATTTAATTCTAAAATTTTTTTTAGGCACTCTGAAGATTTTTCAAATTCCCCCAAGGCCTGATAATTAATTGCTAAATTGAAATATGGTTCGATTAATTTATCATTGATTTTTAAAATTTTATTAAAATACTCGATAGCTGACTTATTTAAATTAAGATAACCTTTAAGATTTCCTAAATTATTCAAAATACTTATATATTTTGGTGCTTCAGCTAAACCTCTTTTAAAATAAGTTTCTGCTTCCTTAAAATTACTTAATTTAAAATGCGATAGGCCAATATTATTTAAAAAATGAGGATTTTTGGGATTGGCCTTTAAAGCTATCTCCATTATTTCTACAGATTTATCATTTTGACCTAAACTTTGATAAGAGAGACTTAATAAATTGAACAGTACCTGATGTTTTCTTTTTTTAAGTAAAATTTTTGATTCATCTACAACTTCTTTAAACAAACCTAATTTTAGTTTATTAGTTAAAATTTCAACTTTCTTTTGTAATTCTATATCATTAAGCATTATTCGATATGTATTGGTTTTAATTTTGTATCCTTAAATATTTTATTGATAGTTTTTTTTATGTTCATTATCAAAACTTTTTTTTTTGGGCCGTAGGCATGTATTAAGTTTTTTTTATTTATACAATATGCGATGTGCCCTTTCCAAAAAATAATATTTTTTTTAAAATTTTTTCTATTAGAAATTTTTCTAAGATATTTTAATTGGTCTTTTGTATCTCTTGGAAAAAAAATTCTATTATAATAAAAGAAGATTTGTATTAAAGCAGAACAATCAATACCCTCAGATGATTTTCCACCCCACAAATATTTGACATTTAAAAACAATTTTAGAATTTTTACTAAATTATTTTCCGAATGATTAATTTTTTTTGTATCAATAATTTTTACCCATTTATTTTTTTCGAATTCAAAAAATTCTTTCCTCTTATTAGTTACTGAAATTCCTGAACCAAAATATAAAAAATTTTTTGTTTGAAAAAATTTATTACCCTTTTTTTTAAATATTCTTGACTTGAGTTTGCAAACTTTATTCGTCGGTTTAAATTTTTTAAGAAATTTTTGACTTTTAATAAAACCAGTATAATTATCGTATTTAGTTTGAATTTTTACCCAGCCTTTAGTTTTTGATAAAATTTTGAATTTTTCGCCATACAGAATTTGAGATGTTACCTCTGAATTCAAAAAAGGTCGTGAGTTTATATTTCCAATCGATTTATTAAAAAAATTATTTTTCACTAAGTTTGAGTTTATTTTTCATTATCCACAATATAATAAGAGATGGAATTACCATTAATGCCGTTAATATAAAAAATATACCCCAGTCACCATTTAACCAGTCCACAAGGGCTCCTGAAGATGAAGCAAGGGTTGTTCTTCCTGCTGTACCTATTGATGCTAACAGTGCATATTGGGTTGCAGTATAAGTTCTGTCCACTAAAAGAGAAATAAAAGCAACAAAAGCAACAGTTGCAAACGCAGCAGCTATGTCATCAAAAATGACAGCTAGGGCAAATAAGATTTCCGATTTTTCAGACCACGCTAAAACACTAAATAAAAGGTTGGTACTTGCCATAATAATCCCAGCCATAAACATTGCTTTTAAAACTCCTGATCTTATAACAAATAACCCCCCTAAAAGAGTGAATACTACCGTTGTTATCCATCCTAGAGTTTTAGAATAAATAGCAATATCAGATTTGCTGAAACCAATTTCTTTGTAAAAAATTATCGACATTCTTCCAAGAAAAGCCTCACCTACCTTGAATAGAAAAACAAAACCAAGAATTCCGATTGCAATAGAAAAACCATTTTTTTTAAAAAAACTAATTATAGGACCACTAATTGTTCCTCCAATCCATATCAAAAATTGTGGGAAAAAATTTTTATTTCCAAGTTGATCTGAGATTAATTCATCATTTTCTTTTTGTTTAGTTTGTCTTTCGTTACCACCTCTTTCATTTATGAACATCAAACCAATATTCATAAAAATAATTAAGATACCTAAAATTAAAAATGTTAATTGCCAATAATTTTCAATTCCTCTGTTTTGCAAAAATTCAGCAGATAATAAAGAAATTACACCTCCAAGCTTATAACCACTCCACCAGCCAACCACTGCCATTGCTGCGCCAGCCGCCATTGATTTTCCCTCATTTTCTCCAATTTGTTCAATTCTTAAAGCATCTACAGTGATGTCTTGTGTGGCTGATGCCACAGCAATAATTAATCCTACAGAAATTACAAAAGCAAGATTGAGTGTTGGATTAGAAATACTCCATAAAATAAGTGAAAATAAAATAATGATCTGCATTAAAACTATCCACCCTCTTCTATGTCCAATTTTTTTTGTAAAAAAAGGTATTTGTATTCTATCTACTAGAGGTGCCCATAAATAATTAAACGCATAAACACCAAAAATTAAGCCTGCCCATCCTATTGTTGATCTACTTAGTCCATCCTCTTTTAACCATAAGCTAAGGCTGCTTCCAATTAATACCCAAGGGAAACCTGAAATTGCACCTAATAACAAGATTTTTAACATTCTACGATCAAAGTAAATTGAGAAAGTTTCTGAAAAAGACTGTTTTTTAAACTCTATCATTATTAATTTCTCCAAAAAGATGGTAAAAATAAAACCAATATTGCAAATAATTCTAATCTTCCTAGGATCATACCCAATGAAAGGATCCATTTAGATACATCTGGCAAAGATGAAAAATTACCATTTGGACCTATCTCTGACCCAAGTCCTGGTCCAACATTAGAAATTGATGTTGCAGCTCCAGAAATTGCTGTAACAAAGTCTAGACCAGTTAAAGAGAGTAAAGCAGTTAGTACAAGAAAAATTACAAAGTAAAAAAATATAAAAGAAATTATAGAAGAGATAAATTTTTCATCAATTGAACTTTGGTTGTATTTTATAATAAACACTCCTTTAGGATAAATTATCTTTTTAAGCTGATTTGTTATAAATAAATATAGTATCTGAAATCTGAAAATTTTTACACCACAAGTTGTTGATCCTGCACATCCACCAATAAACATTAAGGACAGGAATATTAATAAAGAAAAACCTCCCCATTTATCAAATTGAGCATTGACATAACCAGTTCCAGTAAGAATAGAAATTACATTAAAGAATATTGAACGTATATTATAAGTCTCTGAGCTATTGAAAATTAGATATATCGATAAAATTATAATACTTATAAATATTATCTTAAAAAAAGTTATTATTTGAGTATCTGAAAAAAAGATATCTCTATTTCCATTAATAAATTTAATATATGAAATAAATGGTAAACTACCTAAAATTATAAAAAACATTGCTGAAATTTCAATAGCTAAACTGTCAAAAAAACCAATCGACTCATTGTAATTCGAAAATCCCCCAGTGGCTAAAGTAGTCATAGAGTGGGTCACGCTGTCAAAAAAGCTCATCCCAAATACGTAATAAGTTAATGCACACATCATTGTTAAAGTTGAATAAATATAGATTAATCGAACAGCAATTTCTTTTGATTTAGGAAGTACTTTTTCAGAAGAGTCATTACTTGAAATTTTAAACAATTGCATACCACCCACATTCATTATGGGCATAAGCGTTATCGCCATTATAATTATTCCTATACCACCTAACCATTGAAGTATTGCTCTCCACAAAAGAATACTCTTTGGCATATTTTCTAAGTTCGCAATTATAGTTGATCCAGTGGTGGTAATGCCAGACATACTCTCAAAAAAAGCGTTGGTAAACGAGAAATCTAGATTCGAGAAAAAAAAAGGCAAAGAACCAAAAATAGCGACACTCAGCCAGGATAAGGCAGTTAATAAAAAGGCTTGTTGTAAATTTAATTTATTTTCGTGATCCAGATTTGATAAGAAAAATAATGTACCAAAAATAATTGTTACTATAGAAGCGCCAAAAAAAGATGAGTCAATCTCTTGATAAAAAAATTGTGCTATTATTGGAATGAACATAAAAATTCCAAGAATTATCTGTAGTATTCCTAAGGTAAAAAAAACTGTTTTATAATTAGACATTTTGAAAAGAGATTATTTTATGGTAAATAAATTTCAACTCTATAAGAATAAACTTAACCAATAATATTAGATTATATTTGAATTATTCATGATTAAAAAAGAGAATTTAGACAAAACAAGTGCTTGGCCGTTTGTTGAAGCAAAAAAAATGCTTAGAGAAAGAAAATCTATTATTGAAAAAAAAGGAAAAATTACTCTGCAAACAGGTTATGGACCCAGTGGACTTCCTCATATTGGAACTTTTGGTGAGGTTGCAAGAACATCAATGATAGTTAATGCATTAAAACATTTAACTGATGTTCCAGTAGAAATAATTACATTTTCAGATGATATGGACGGTCTTAGAAAAGTTCCAGACAATGTTCCAAATAAAGAAATTTTAGAAAAAAATCTTCATAAACCTTTGACACAAGTTCCAGACCCTTTTAATAAATATAAAAGTTTTGGTGAACATAATAATGAAAAATTAAAAAGTTTTTTAAATGATTTTAATTTCAAATATGATTTTAAAAGTTCTACTAAACTTTATAAATCAGGTTTTTTTAATTCAACTCTTAAAATTATTTTAGAAAATTACGAGCAGATCATGAATATTATTTTACCTACTTTAGGAAAGGAACGACAAAAAACTTACAGCCCATTTTTACCAATTTGTCCAGACACAAATCACGTTCTAGAAATTCCAGTTAAAGAAATTAATAAAGAAAAGTCAGAAATAGTCTTTGATAATGGCGGTAAATATTTGGCCTCTAGTATCTTAAACGGTCATTGTAAATTACAATGGAAGGTTGACTGGGCAATGAGGTGGTATGCTTTAGATGTAGATTTTGAAATGTATGGAAAAGATTTAATCGAAAGTGCAATTTTATCAACTAAAATAATTAACTTGATTGGAAAAAAAAACCCAGCGGGTTTTGCTTATGAACTTTTTTTAGATGAAAAAGGTGAGAAAATTTCTAAATCAAAAGGTAATGGAATCACAATAGAACAGTGGTTAGATTACGCTTCCCCAGAGAGTTTATCACTTTATATGTATCAAAACCCAAAAAGAGCAAAAAAACTTTACAACGAGATAGTTCCAAAAGCAGTTGATGAATATCTTGAACTTATAGAAAAGGCTAAAACTCAAGACGAACTTCAATTATTGATGAACCCGGTTTGGCATGTACATAATGGAAAAGTTCCTAGAGAAAAAATGATTATGTCTTTTTCGATGCTTTTAAACCTTGTTGAAACGAGTAATGCCGAAAATAAAGAACTTTTGTGGAAATTTGTTAAAAGATATAAAGATGATATTTCTGAAAAAGAACAGCCTATATTTGACGATCTAGTTGGATATGCAATAAAATATTTCAACGATGTAATTAAAACTAAAAAGAAATATAAAACACCTGATCAAAAAGAAAAAAAGGCATTAGAGGCATTAATCAAAACACTTGATGAATGTAATGACAAAATGTCCCCAGAGGATATTCAAACATTAATCTATTCAACTGGAAAAGATAACGGATACTCAGAAAATTTAAGAGATTGGTTTAGATTGATTTATGAAGTTGTTTTCGGAGACGAAAATGGTCCTCGAATGGGTTTTTTTATAAGTTTTTTTGGTGTTAAAGAAACAAAAGATCTTATAATAAGTAGAATTAAATAATGTTTTCAAATTTAAGATCTTTAATTTTTAAATTAGATCCTGAGATAGCGCATAGTTTAGCAATAAAATCGTTAAAATTGAATTTTGTTCCAAATATTTTAGATTCGAATAAAGATAATAATTTATTTAAAACCAAATTATTCAATAAAGACATAGCTAATCCGATTGGAGTAGCAGCTGGATTTGATAAAAATGCTGAAGTTTATAATTCATTGTTTAAGCTCGGATTTGGTTTTGTAGAAGCTGGTACCGTTACACCTCTAAGACAATATGGCAATCCTAAACCAAGAGTTTTTAGACTGGTAGAGGATGAGGCCTTAATAAATAGATTAGGTTTTAATAACTTGGGTGCAAAAAATATTGCTGATAGAATTTTATCAAACAAACAGATCGGCTTACTTGGAATTAATATTGGTCCTAATAAAGATACAAATAATAGACACAACGACTATATCGAATGTTTAAAAGTCTTTCATAGAATTGCTGATTATATTACAATCAACATTTCATCTCCTAATACAGAAGAGCTTAGAAATTTTCATGATCAAAATAAGTTGAATAAATTACTAAAAATTATTAATAATGAAAAAACAGTCCTTAATTCGAATATTCCAATTGTTGTTAAGGTTTCGCCTGATATAAAGGATCAAGAAATACCTAAAATATCTGATGTTCTTTTAAAAAATAATATAGAAGCAGTAATTTTATCCAATACCTCAGACTCAACTAGAGATGAACTAAATGACATTCAAAAACATCAAAAAGGTGGCCTTTCAGGAAAACCGATAGAGGAAAAATCAACAAAATTGATTGAAAAATTTTATGAAATTATAGGTAAAAAAATTAAAATAATTGGAGTTGGGGGAGTGGACTCAGGAATAAGTGCTTATAAGAAGTTTTTGGCCGGAGCAAGTTACATCCAACTTTATACAGGGATGGTTTATAGAGGACCTAATATTGTGAACCTAATTAAAAAAGAGCTAAAGGAATTGATGTTAAAAGACGGTGTTAAGCACTTTAGTGAAATAATAGGAAAAAAAACAATTTCTTAAAATATATAAACTTGACGCTTTAGAAATCTCTCTTTATATAGTCGTTGTAATTATGTCAAAAAAATGTGAACTCACTGGTAAGATCCCTCTTAAAGGTCACAACGTAAGTCACGCAAACAATAAGACAAAAAGAAGGTTTTTACCCAATTTAAAAAAAGTTAAGTTTACTAGTGAACTTTTAAAAAGGAGCATGAAACTCACAGTTAGTAATGCAGGTGTAAGATCTGTTGACAAAAAAGGGAGTTTTGATGAGTTTCTTAAAACTGTTAAAAATAAAAACTTATCACCAAGATTAAAAAAATTGAAAAAAAATCTGCTTATTAAATCTCCATTTCAAAAAAAACAAGTTCAATCTAAAACAAATTAATGAAAAAGATATTTTTAATACTCTCATTTTTAATGGGAGTTGTTGTATTAGCCTCCAATTACCTGGTACAGTTTCCCATTAATTATTATGGTTTAAATGAAATTTTAACTTATGGAGCATTTAGCTACCCTATTGCTTTTTTGATAACAGATTTAGCCAATAGATCATTTGGCAAGGTAGTCGCTAGAAAAATAGTTTATATTGGTTTTGCAATTGGTATTAGTTTTACCCTTTTATTTTCAACAAATTTCACAGATTTAATATCAATAAGGATTGCCATTGGATCGGGTACGGCATTTTTATTTGCACAATTGTTAGATGTTCAAATTTTTGATAAATTAAGGCAAAAGAAATGGTTCGTTGCACCTCTAACTTCATCATTGATTGGCTCAACAGTTGATACATTTATATTTTTTTCAATTTCTTTTTATGGAACAGGTGTTCCCTGGGTCACCTTGTCTTTGGGAGATTTAAGTGTAAAAATTTTTGTAGCATTACTAATGTTAATTCCATTCAGATTGTTATTAAAAACACTTAAGCCAGTTTAATTTTTTGACAGGAATTTCAAAGATAGAATTTTATAAACTAATTTAGCAACTATAAAATTGTAGGAATTGAATCCTTTTATCGGTGCAAGTTCATTGACATCAGCTCCAACAATATTTGAATTTTTTGTGGCAATTTTTATAATGTTTAATGCTTCGTCCCATAATAAGCCACCGGGCTCAGGAGTTCCAGTTGCAGGCATAATACTTGAATCTAAACCATCAACATCGAAAGTTAGATAAACAGTTTTATTTTTTATAAGCCTTCTAAATTTTTTAAAATCCCACTTTGCCTTATCTTTTGCCCAAAAAATATTAATCCTAGACTTGTTCTTGTTTAAAAATGGTATCTCTTCCTGAGATATATTCCTAATTCCAAATGAAATTATCGATACATTTTTATAATCCAAACATCTTCTCATAGCTGATGCATGTGAAAATTTCTCCCCATTATAATTTTCTCTTAAATCAGCATGAG
>CACJMP010000010.1:0-34651 GCA_902594595.1 uncultured Pelagibacteraceae bacterium
GTTCTAAGTCAAAGATTTGAATCTAAGTTAACAAAAAAGCCAATAGAGATTTATAAAAAGCTTAGAATAACTAACCCATCGCCTTTTATGTTTTTTTTTAATTTCAATGACTTTCAAATCATTGGTGCAAGCCCAGAAATACTGGTGAGACTAAGAGATAAAAAAATTACTGTAAGACCAATAGCTGGTACAAGGCCAAGAGGCAAAACGTTTAGTGAGGATCGGTTTTATGAAAAAGATCTTCTTCAAGATAAAAAAGAGCTTTCAGAGCATTTAATGTTATTAGATTTAGGAAGAAATGATGCTGGTAAAGTTTCAAAAATTAATACAGTAAAAGTGACTGAGAGCTTCATTATTGAGAGATACTCTCATGTGATGCATATAGTATCAAACGTTATCGGTGAATATAACAATAAATTTTCAAAATTTAAATCACTTCTAGCTGGTTTTCCAGCAGGCACTGTTTCTGGGGCACCAAAAATTAGAGCTATGGAAATAATTGATGAGTTAGAAAAAACTAAGAGAAAAGTTTATGCTGGTGGTATAGGTTATTTTTCAGCGAATGGAGAATTTGACACCTGTATAGCTTTAAGAACAGCTGTCGCTAAAAAAGGCAGATTCTATGTTCAGGCAGGAGCTGGAATAGTTGCTGATAGCAAACCTTTAAAAGAATATGAAGAAACTGTAAATAAGGCAAAAGCTTTAATTAATGCTTTAAAATGAAAAAAATAATTCTAATAGATAATTACGATAGCTTTACTTTTAATCTTTATCATTACTTATCTTCTTTAAAAGTTAACGTAGATGTAATTAGAAATGATAAAATTACATCTAATGAAATATTAAAAAGAAAATATAATAAAATTGTAATCTCACCAGGCCCAGGCAATCCTAATCAATCAGGTAATTGTTTAAAAATAGTAAAAACTTTATACAAAAAAATTCCCATACTTGGAGTTTGTCTTGGTCATCAAATAATAGGACAAGTATTTGGTTCTAAAATTGTTCAAGCTAAAAAACTAATGCATGGTAAAACAAGCGAAATAATATCAAAAAAAGTGGGAATTTTGAAAAATCTTCCAAAGTCATTTAAAGCAACACGATATCACAGCTTAATTATTGATAAAAAAACATTATCAAAACATCTTGAAATTACAGCTGAAAGCAAAGATGGATTGATTATGGGTATACAGCATAAAGAATATGATGTTCATGGAGTGCAATTTCATCCCGAAAGTATTAAAACAAAATTAGGTATTAAAATTTTGAAAAATTTTATAAAAATTTAAAAATAATGAGACAATTTATAGATAAAATTAAAAATAAAGAAAATTTATCATTCGAGGAGAGTAAAGCTGCTTTTGAATTATTAATGGAGGGAAAAGCAGAAGATCAAGAAATATTTAATTTTTTGACACTTTTATCCGCTAAAGGTGAAGCTTCAGATGAAATAGCGGGTGGTGTCTATGTACTTAGAAATAAGTCTAAAAGAGTAAATGTGGAAAATTGTGTCGATACATGTGGTACTGGTGGAGATGGAATGAATACACTTAATATATCTACAGCATCCGCACTATTACTTGCAAGTATGAATGTTAAAGTGGCTAAACATGGGAACAAGGCTGTGTCATCCAAATGTGGATCGGGTGATGTTTTAGAGGCTTTAAATATTAAAATAAATCTGGAACCAAAAGAAATTGAAGATCAAATTAATAAAAATAATTTTGGTTTCATGTTTGCTCCTAATTATCATAGTGCAATGAAGTTTGTTGGTCCAACTAGAAAAAAAATTGGAAAAAGAACAATATTTAATATGATAGGACCATTAAGCAGCCCTGCTTTAGTAAAAAAACAGGTGGTAGGTGTCTTTGATAAAAAACTTTTAAAAATATTTGCAAATGCTTTAAACAACTTAGATATTAAATTTGCATGGATTGTAAATAGCGAAGATGGCTTAGATGAAATATCTCCATATGCTAAAACAAATGTTATTCAATTAAAAGATAATGTGATTTCTGAAATTGTTATTGATCCAAAAGAATTAAAAATTAATGCAGATAAATTTGAAAATCTTGTCGGTGATGATGCAAAATTTAATGCAGAAAAAACCATTAACATATTTAAAGGCGAGGATAATGATTTTTCTAAAGCTGTATGTCTAAATGCTGCAGCTGGATTAATTGTTAATGAATCTCATGAAGAGTTTACCGAAGCGTATAAAGATGCAAGAGAGCATATTTTATCAAATAAAGTTATCGAACATTTGGAAACTATTCAAAATGCCTGAAAATGTTCTCGAAAAAATAATTAAAAAGAAAATAGAAAAAATAGAAAATTCTAAAAAAAGTATTTCAATAGGCTCATTAAAAGAATTAATAGAGAAAAATAAAACTTTTATTAATTTTAAAGAAAATATTGAAAAAAATATTAAAGAAAATAAATTTTCTGTTATTGCTGAGATTAAAAAAGCAAGTCCTTCTGCGGGTGTAATCATAGATGATTATGACCCTGTTAAAATAGCTAGTATATATAATGATAATAAAGCTACTTGTTTATCGGTTTTGACTGAGGAAGATTTTTTTCTAGGAGATTTAACACATATAAGTGAAATTAAGCAAAATATTAATTTGCCAGTTCTTTGTAAGGACTTTTTTGTAGATAAATTTCAAATTCCATTAGCAAAAAGTCATGGAGCAGATGCAATATTAATTATATTATCTGGTGTAAGTGAAAGACTTGCGAATGAGTTATATGAAGAAGCACTCAAATTAAATATGTCTGTTATAGTTGAGGTGCATACAGTTGAGGAAGCAAAACAAGCTTTGAAATTTAAAGAATCACTAATTGGTATCAATAATAGAAACTTAAAAACTCTTAAAACTGATATAAATACAACCTTTGATATTCATGATGTTTTAATTAATCATGATGGTCCATTAATTTCTGAAAGTGGAATTAAAACAAAAGATGAGCTATTAGAACTCTCAGAAAAAACCTCTATTAAAACTTTTCTGATTGGTGAATCACTTTTAAAAAATTTAGAGAATAATTCTATTTTTTCGGTTCTTTAGTCAAATAATTCCCTATTTTATTAGTTTTTTTACTATTGTGAACTGAAGAGAACTTTTGTAGAACAGATTCTGTACGATATTTGTTCTAATGCTAACAAAAAAACAAAAAAACCTACTTTTATTTATCAACAAGAAGTTGAGAAGCTCTGGTGTTTCTCCATCTTATGAGGAAATGAAAGCTTCATTAAACCTCAAATCTAAGTCAGGGATACATAGACTTATAAGTGCATTAGAGGAAAGAGGTTTTATTAAAAGACTTGCTCATAAAGCAAGAGCTTTAGAGGTGATCAAATTACCAGAAACAGCTTCAGCAAACGATATTTATAATCATTTTTCACCCAGTGTAATAAAAGGCGGTCTAGATACCGAAAAAAATTTATCCTCTGAAACAGAGGTTCCAGTTTTAGGCAAAATCGCTGCTGGAACTCCAGTGGAAGCAATTCAAAATGAAGTTTCGAGAATACCTTTGCCAGCTAATTTAGAAAAAAACGGAGATTATTTTGGACTGAAAGTTCAGGGCGATTCGATGATTGAGGCAGGTATTAACGAGGGTGATACTGTTATTATAAAAAGGACTGACACAGCAGACAATGGAAAAATTGTTGTTGCGCTTATAGACGATCATGAGGCAATGCTAAAAAGAATTAGAAAAAAAGGTAAGGTAATAGCACTTGAAAGTGCTAATAAAAACTACGAAACTAAAATTTTTGGGCCTGATAGGATAAAAGTACAGGGTGTTTTAGTATCTTTATATAGAAACTTCTAATAAAATAGTCTAAACCATTTTAATGAAAAAAGTAGCAACTAGATTTGCTCCCTCACCTACTGGTGCATTGCACATTGGTGGTGTTAGAACGGCTTTATTTAATTGGTTATACTCTAAAAATCATAATGGTAAATTTTATTTAAGGGTGGAAGATACAGATAAAGAAAGATCTAAGGATGAATATAAGGATCAAATAATACAATCTCTTAGATGGATTGGTATCAATTATGATGGAGAGGAATATATTCAATCAGAGAAAGTAAGCGATCATATAAAAGTTGCAAATGAGCTTCTTAAAAATGGTCATGCATACAAATGTTATTGTTCAAGTGAAGAAATAGAGGAACAAAAAAAAAGAGCAAGGCAAAAAAAGATTCCCTATATTTATGATAGAAAATGGAGAGATAAAAAAGAATCTGATGCTCCAAAAGATATTAAGCCTGTTATTAGATTTAAAAGTCAGATTAATGGAACATCGGTATTGAAAGATTTGGTTCAAGGTGATGTTGAAATAGAAAATAATACTATTGAAGATTTTATTATCTTAAGAAATGATGGGACTCCTACATATAATTTATCAGCATCCGTAGACGATCACCAAATGAATATGACACATATTATTAGAGGTGACGATCATAAAATAAACACCTTCAAACAAATACAAATTTATCAAGCTATGAAATGGGAATTACCCTTTTTTGCCCACATACCATTGATACATACAATAGAAGGAAAAAAACTATCAAAGCGAGATCAGGCATCTACATTAGATGATTATTCCAAAATAGGTATCATGCCAGATGCTCTTCGAAATTACCTTTTAAGACTAGGCTGGTCTTACAAAGATAAAGAAATATTTACATTAGAGGAAAGTATAAAATTTTTTAATTTAGAAGGTATCGGCAAATCTCCATCTAAACTTGATATGAGTAGAATTTTATCAATGAACGAACATTATATTAAGAATATTAATGAAAATGATTTATTCAATCAATTAACTGAATATTGCAAACTATATAAAAGTGAAATTCAATCAGATAAAAAAGATAAGATTAAAAAATCTCTTACATTCTTAAAAAATAAAGCAAAAACTTTGGAGGATATATTTAATAATGGTCAATATATTATAAAAGATGAGGTCGATTTTAATAAGGATGATCTTAAATTAATTGATGATAAAGCAAGAAAAGTCATTTCAGATTTTAATGATCAATTTGAAAAAATAGATCTGCCTTCTCGAGAAATATTAGAGCCAATAGTAAATGGTCTCATAAAATCTCATGACACAAATTTTAAGGGAGTTGGGCAACCATTAAGGATTGCTTTAACAGGTTCGAAATTCGGACCTGGTATTTATGATATAATTTTATCCTTAGGAAAAGAGGAAGTTCAAAAACGACTAAGAGCTAAGATAGCTTGAAACTACTGTTGAAGCTTCAGAAGATGAAGAAGTTTTTGATTTGATCTCATTTAAAGTATTGTTCACATCAATGATTTGTTTTTTCATAAGTTCAGGGTTTTTTAAAAAATATACTACAGATCTAAAAATTTCTTTTGAATTACATTCTTTTTGAATTAATTCTGGAATTATTTCTTTTTGGTTAATTATATTAATTATATTTGCATATTTCGTTTTTACTAAAAATTTTACAATAAAAAAATTTATAAAATTCATTTTATAAATAATGATAGATGGAACTTTTGCATTACAAATTTCAAGAGAAACAGTTCCTGATTTTGCTACAGCAAATACAGAGTTTAATAGTATTTTTGATTTTATATTATCGTCAGATATGACTTCAACATTATTGTAGTTTATTTTTTTAATCTTATCTTTTATTAAATCTTTGTTTTGATCAGTTGCGTGAAAAATAAAACTATATCTGTTAAATTTTTCATTCATTAATTTAATAAAGTCTAATAAAATTGGTAAAAGAATATTAGTTTCAGAAGTTCGACTTCCAGCGAATAAAGATATAATTTTTTTATTGTCATCAATTATATTTGATAAATTTGATTTAACATTTTCTTTATTTTCAAGTAATGGATGACCAACAAAAGTATTCTTAATATTTTCTTTATCAAAGAATTTCTTTTCAAAATTAAATAGTAGTAAAACATGATCTAAAAACTTTTTAAAATTCTTAACCCTGCCCTCTCTCCATACCCATACCTGAGGCGCAACGTAATGTATTGTTTTGATATTAGGATTTATACTTTTAACTTTTTCAGCTACTCTTAAGGTAAAATCTGGGCTATCAACACTAAATAAAATATCTGGATTAAATTCAATTATTTTTTTTACGGTTTCATTTATTTTATTTCTGATCTTAAATAAATTCAATATTACACTAGTAAAACCAATATAAGTTATCTCTTTAAGATCATATATTGATTTGACACCAAGTTTGTTTAAATGTGATCCTCCAACACTTAAATATTCTATGTCGGAATGATTTTTTTTAAGCTTATTAATTACGGTTGAAGCTAACTTGTCTCCTGAAGGTTCACCGGTTAGTACGAAAATTTTTTTCATTTAACCGAGATAAACATTTTATTTTTATTAGCAAAGCTAATGCATCTATTTTTATCTAAAAAAATATGTTGTTTACTTTTTACAACAATGCCTTTCAATCCTGCTGTCTTGCTTTGTTTTAACGTTTCCAATCCAATAGTAGGTAAATCAACTCTAAAATCTTGCTTCTTTTTTGGAAACTTTACTAAAACACCATGATTTCTAAAGTTTTTACTTTTACTTTTTTCGAGTAATTTTTTTGTACCATCTTTTCCCTCTATAAAGACTACTTTTTTATTTCTGACAACTACAGCTTGACTATGATCATACTGTTTTAAATTATTTAAGGTTTTAATAGCCTTTTTAATATCTGTTTGGTCTTTATTATTAGGTTTAATCTTGGAATAATTACCCTTTTTTAGAGTAAGCTCAGGATTAAATTTAAGTGAATTTTCTGTTTTTATTTTATTTTGTGAAAGTATCTTTATTATTTCTTTTAAAATTGCAGCATCACCGAGCTTTGATGCTTTAAGAATTCTTGGAATGTAATAAATTCCTTTAAAGTCTAATTTTAACTTAGAAAAATTTGGCTTACTAACTTTACCCGCAAATAAGACTTTTTTACAATTATTCTCTTTAAGAATTTTAATAATTTTTCCAAATTGACCAATTGATACATAGTGTGAATTTTTATCGTTTTTAAATTTTTTTGACTTTGATAAATCTATGATCAAATATTTAATTTTTTTTTTCTTGATAGTTTTAAGAATTATATTTGGAAAATCAGTGTCACCAAAAATTAAGCCTATCATTTTACGAAAATGGTGTACAAATTGACCTTTTTTTATCTTTAGTAATAAATTCTAACACTTCTTTCACTAAAGGATTTTCATGAAATGAACCATTTAACTTACTTATATTTTCATTGATATTTTTGGTAGCGAAAATCTCCTTATAAGCCTCGCTTAAGCCTAAAATATCCTTATTTTCAAATTTAGCTCTTCTTAATCCAATTAAATTTAATCCTTTTAATGAATTTCTATTTCCTGTTGACAATCCATAAGGAATGACATCATGTAATACTCCTGTCATACCTCCAATCATTGCCATTTTGCCAATTCTTGTAAACTGTTGAACTGCTGAATTTCCACCTATAACTACATTGTCCTCAATAATTGCGTGACCTCCTAAAGGTACATTATTCGCTACGATAACATTACTTCCTACCTGACAATCATGCGCGATGTGTGAAGAAATCATGAATAAACAGTTGTTTCCAATAATGGTTTTGCCGCCTCCACTAATTGTTCCTGGATTTATGGTTACATATTCTCTAATTTTATTATTATCTCCAATGATCAAATTTGTTTCTTCTCCATTATATTTTAAATCTTGAGGGTCATTTATTGAAACAAAAGGATAAATCTTATTTTTCTTACCAATTTTTGTATTTCCTGTAATGCTCACATGTGATTCTATAATTGTATTTTCTCCAATTTCTACATTAGGGCCGATTATTGAATATGGTCCAATATTAACACTTGAATGAATTTTAGCGCTTTTGTTGACTATAGCTGTTTTATCTATCATTTATTTTCTCTAATAAAACTTTTTAAATCTTTGGCTGGGTAACCCATAACTTTAGTATTATCCGGGATATCTTTTAATACACCACTTCCACCACCGATTTGAACGTTATTACCAATTTTTAGATGTCCTGAAATTCCTGCTTGGCCACCAATCATAACATTATTACCTAAAGTAGAACTTCCAGCAAAACCAACTTGTCCTGCTATAATACAATTTTCACCTATCTTTACATTGTGAGCTACATGAATTTGATTATCTAAAAATGTATTTTTTCCAATCACAGTGTTAGACAATGACCCTCTATCTATAGTAGAACCACAACCAATTTCAACGTTGTCTTCAATAATAACAAGACCAATTTGAGGATATCTAAAATTTAAAATTTTATCAGGAAAAAAACCAAAACCTTTTTTTCCTATTACACATCCGTCTAAAATATGTACATTATTTTTAATCAAAGAATTTCTTATAATAACGTTTGAGCCAATTTTGCAATTATCACCTATAGAAACATTTTTTTCTATAATTGAATTATGACCTATCAAACAATTTGATCCTATTTTTACATTAGATCCAATTAAAACATTTTTACCGAATTTAACTTTTTCATTATATTCTGTTTTAATTATATCCTGAACGCTATTGTCAAAATCATCTGTAATAGAGTCAGGATAAAAGATTTTTGTAATTTGTGCAGTATGCAACAAAACTTTGTTAGTAATTATAGGTTTACATGTATCAGGTAAAATTGATTTTAGATTTTCTGTTGTAAGACAAAACGAAGCTTTGGTTATTTTAGCTAAATACTCATATTTTTTTGAATGAAAAAAAGTAATTTCATCTCTTTGAGACGAATGAAGGTCTTTAATATCTTGAACCTTTTCATCTGAGAAATATTGATCTACTAAATCAATATTTTTTAATAAATAATTAATATCATGTGGCCCAGTATTCTTAAAAAAAGGATTGTTCATTAATAATCTTTAATATCAAAACTTTTTAAGAATACTTATCAATAAATGTTACTGATTATTTTCTATCAACTATTGTAGCAGACCATTGAGCGTCTGCCATTTTTTTCCCTTCGACAAAGGCTTCTCCTTTATATTTCCAAACTCGACCATGAGACCTGATAGCTTCAATCTTCAATTCTAATTTACAATCTGGAATTACAGGATTTCTAAATCTAGCTTTTTCAACGCTCATCAGGAAAACTAATTTGTTTTCATATTCCTTTTTATCTATTCCTTGAGCTGTTAAAGCTGCAGCTGCTTGACCAAAGGCCTCAACGATTAAAACACCTGGCATTACTGGATTATCAGGAAAATGACCTTGAACATAAAAACTATCTTTCTTAACATTAACTATTGCTGTTGCAGAATGAAGTGTTTTAATATCTCTTAACTCATCAATTAACAACATCGGTTCTCTATGAGGTAACAAATTTATAATATCTTCTTTATTTAATTTATCTTTTTCACTCATACTTATGTAAATTATTTATTTTCTTTATTAAATATTTTTAATATTTCATTGGTTATATCTAATCCAGACCTAGCAATAACTATAAATTTTTTTTGAATAACCAATGAAATGTCATTTTCTTCTGCATACTTAGAGAGAATAAGATTAAGGCTTTGTACCATTTCGTTTGTTTTATCAAGTCGCATTTTGTTGAATTTTTCATTGATCAATCTTTTTTTTTTTTGAAAATCATTGATTTTTTTTTTTAAGTCTGTCACTTTACTATTTAATTCTTCTTCTGAAAGAATATTTTTTTGATTTAAAATTTCTTGTTCTTTAGAAACTAAATTTTTTTCAATCTTCAATAATTTTTCATTCTCTTTTTTAAAATCATCATCAATTTTTTTGTAAGATTTTTTTCCAAATTCAGACTCATTAATAATCATATCAATATCAATGAAGGCAATTTTTTTTTCTGCAAATGAAGTTTCTATTAAACTTATAAAAATTATGAATATAATCCCAAAAATTTTAGGCATTTTTTAAAAAGTTGTTCCTAAATTAAACTGAAAAGTTTCTGTTTTATCATCATCAGCTTTGGATATATCTTGGGCTAAAGAAAAATTTAACGGTCCAATAGGTGTAAACCAATCAACTACAACACCTGTTGAGGCTCTAATTGTATTAGACTGGTCAACAGCATCTGAATAATCTACTCCCCACAAGTTTGCAGTATCTAAAAAATACCTAACATCAACATTTTGAACATTTGAAAATATCATTGGTAAAGATGTATCAAAATTAATTGCTGCACCATAATTTCCTCCAACATAATCATTATTATCAACAGGTCCTACATTTCTTGTAATAAAACCTTTAAGTTTATTACGCGGTAACCAAAATCTATTTGTAATCTTTACATCATCTCCTGTAAGTGAATTTACTGATCTTCCATAAATATTAAAACTAGTAACCATATTATTAGGTAATTTATACCATGTTTTAAAATCATAGGTGTTACCAAAAGAATACTCCTCAGAAACAATAGGAATAGATTGATTAAATTTGCTTCTAAATCCTTCTGTTGTTTGAAATCTTTGATTTCTCATATCATAATCAAGTCCATAAGAAAATTTAGACTCTAAATAAGAACCTGATTGTTTTTTTAAATTTGCACTTGCTGTATCTTTTGTAGATATATCCTCATAAAAATTTGACAATCTTGGGGTAAAAAAAACATTTTGAAATTGTTCAAAACCAGTACCAAAAGTAAATCCTGTTTTAGTAGATTTATATCCACTATCAGTTAATTTATCTACATTTGTGCTTTCAACAGAAGTCGATAATGATTTATCGGTATAATTAAAATTAGGATTTGTTACTGAAAAAAGACCTCTAATACTGTCTTCAGTTAAATCCAAACTTGAAGAGAGCTGGATTCCTTTTCCTAAAAAATTATTTTCTGTAACAGAAAATCCAAGAGTTCCACCTTCTGATCCAGCACCTGCACCAATCATTATTTCACCCGTTGGTTTTTCCTCAACAGTTATATCAATTATTTTGGTATTTAAATTTTGACCTTCAGTTATAGAGCTTTTAACAGATTTAAATAAATTTGTAGATTTAATATTGTTAATTGACTTAGAACTTAATAATTCATTAAAAGCATCACCCTCATCAATTTCAAGATTATTTCTAATTACAGACTCATGCGTTATATTATTTCCAAATATATTTATTCTTTCTACATAAAATTTTTCACTTTCTGTAACAGTGAAAACAATATCTATTTTGTTATTTTCAATAATAGTTTCTTCGTAACCAGCGTTTATGAAATCATATTCTCTTGATAAAGTTATTTTATCTATTTCCTCTACTACTCTGGATATCTTGTTAAGAGAATATGTTTTATTTTTTAATTTACTCAGCTCTTTTTTGACTTCCAGAAAATTATTTTCATCATAATCAATTGGTAAAACTAATTTTGTATCGTTGACAGTATATATTTCACCAGCATCTATTTTGAAAGTTAATTTAAAAGATTTGTCATCAAGAAATTGGACAGTCGCAGATTGAATATCAACATCATAAAATCCTCTAGATAAGTAAAAATTTCTTAGAAGTCTTTTATCTCTGTTAATAATGTCTTGATTTACAAACTTATTATTTGAAATAAATTTCCAAAATTTCGCTTCTTCAGAAATAATAATACCTCTTAAAGTTCGATCTTTAATTTTTTTATCACCGATAAATTCTATTTTTGCGATTTTAGATTTATCTCCTAAATTAACTTCAAATATCAGATCAACAGTATCATTATCATTTTCTAGTATTTTAGATTTAACATCTGATAAATAATAACCGATACTATTTAAAGATGTTTTCATTCTATTTACATCTATTTTTACTTTTTCAATTAAAAAAGGAGACTTATCTTTGGAGAATAAATTTTTTAAAACTGCTTCTTTAATTCTATTAGATTTAACACCCTCTACTCTTACGCTTTGAATAATCTTATTTTCTTCTACATTTAATACTAATGTTTCACCATCAATCTTTATTAATATTTTTTTAAAAAAATTTGTATCATATAATTCTTTGACAATATTGTTTAATTCTTTCTGATTATATTCTTTATTCAGTTGGATCTTACCATATGTGATTATAGTTTCTTCTGAAATTCTTTTATTGTTATTAATCTCAATATTCTTAATTACAACAGCATGTGATGAGCTTATTAAAAAAAGTAAAAATGATATTGTGGTTAAAACGTATTTCATAAAAAAATTAAACCCTGGATTGTACACTTAAAGTTAACGTTTTCAATCGAACATTCTTTGATAATTTATTGATTTGATTGAGATTTTTAGGCTTTAAAATCTTATATTGTTTATATTCTTTTAAGTCCAAGATCCGATTCAAAATTTTATAAATATCATAAAATTTAATTTTCTTTTTAAGAAATAATTCTACCAGAACATCATTAGCAGTGACTAAAACAGTCTCATATAAACTATCATTATTTGTTAGTTTTTTTAATATTTTAAAAACAGGAAATTTTTTGTTATCAATTTTTTGAAAATTCAAATTGTTCATTTTTTCAAAATCAAAACTTTCGGATATTTTTAAAATTTTTTTATTAAATAAAAGAGAATTATATATCGGAATTTTCATTGAGGTTGGATGTGATAAAATTTTACAAAATCCATTTTTAAACACAACAACTCCATGTATGTAAGAAGATGGCTGGATAATTATTTCAAATTTATTGTAATCTAATTCAAAAATTTTTTTTGCTTCAATTAATTCATAAACCTTATTAATTAAAGTTGATGAGTCAGTAGAAATTTTTTTTCCCATTTTCCATGTAGGGTGTTTAACTGCATTTTTTGGAACAAATTTATTTAGTTTTGATTTATCAGTATTAAGAAAAGGACCACCTGAGGCCGTAATATAAATTTTTTTAATATTTTCTGATTTTTCATTTTTAATAAGTTCAAAAATCGAAAAATGCTCTGAATCGATTGGAATAAATTCTGTTTTATGTTTTTTTAATTTTCTTTTAATCAAATTCCATCCACAAATAATTGACTCTTTATTTGCTATTGCTATTCTTTTTGTTAATTGAATAATTTCTAATGTAGGCTCCAAACCATCAAGTCCAGTAATTGCACACATTGTATAATCAATTTTTTTTTTGAATTCTTTTCTGAAATCTGTCAAATTTTGATAAATTTTTATATTCAATTTTTTAAAATAAGACTTACTTTTAAAAAAAATTTTTTTATCGTGAATAATGATATTTTTCACTTTGAAATTTTTAATTTGGGATTTTATCTTCTTTATATTTCTATTTGTTGATAACAGCTCTATTTCGAATGATCTTTTATTTTTATATATAATATCTAATGTTGTTGAACCAATAGAACCCGTAGATCCAAGTATAGCAATCTTTTTTTTCATCTGTTTATAAATTTAAGATTAAAAAAGAAAAAGGTATTGCAAAAATCATTCCATCAACTCTGTCAAGGAAACCGCCATGACCAGGTAATAACTGGCCCGTATCTTTTATTTTTGCTTGTCTTTTAAAGTAAGAAATTATTAAATCCCCTACTTGACTTATCATCGAAATCATTAAAATAATAAAAAAAAGATATAAATCAAAACTTATAAATTTTTCAAAATTGAATGAGAAAGATATAGGCATGTACTCATAAAAAATTAATGCTCCAATTAAAGAGATTATAAAACCACCAACAACACCTGAAAATGTTTTATTTGGACTAATCTTAGTTATTTTAGGTCCCTTTAATAGTTTTCCAAAAATATAACCTCCAATGTCAGTACATACAGAAATTAGAACTATAAAAATAAAAACGTAAGCTCCTTCCTTAATTCTTAATATAAAAGCTAGATAAAATGATATAATCAAAAAAATAACACCTAAGAATTTCATCAATTTATTTTTTTTACACATTTCTAGCCATTCTTTAATTGTTGCAATGAAAACAACAAAAAGAAAGAATGTAAAAAAAATTGAACCTTTTAATATTAAGAAAAGAGCTATTGGCACCATAATTAATGAACTTAATAATCTTTTTTGTAATTCCATATTCATCATATCTTTCCAAAATTTCTTTTAACATTCTTAAATTTTTTAATTATTTTATTATAATCTCTCTCATTAAAATCTGGCCACAACTTCTTTTCAAAAAAGATTTCTGTATATGCTAATTGCCACAATAAAAAGTTACTTAATCTTTTTGTGTTACCAGTTCTTATAAGTATATCTGGATCAGGTATATTCTTAGTTAACAAATATTTTGATAAATTTTTTTCACTAATATAATCGTTATTTTTTTGTAGATTTTTAAAGGCACTAACCAACTCGTTTTTAGAACCATAATTCAGAGCTAAATTAATTTGAAGTTTTTTGTTTTTTTGAGTTTTTTTTTCAGATTTTTTTAAAAGTTCATTTAGTTTCTTAGAAAAATTTTTAGTACCAATTATCTTAAGTTTTATTCCTTTTTTATGAAGTTCCTCAATTTTGTTAATTAAAAATGTTTCTAATAAATCAAATAAATATTTTATTTCTTTTTTCGGTCTTTTCCAATTTTCTGTTGAAAAAGCATAAAGAGTTAGATATTTAATTTTTTGCTTTATTGATGATTTAATAACTTTTTCAACTGTATTTAAACCTTCTCTATGACCGGCATTTCTTGAATTCTTATATTTTACTCCCCATCTCCCATTACCATCCATGATAATGGCCACGTGTTTCAAAGGATTCATATTGTCATTATTTCTTTTTCTTTAGTTGCAACTTTCTCATCAACAATTGAGATATGTTTATCTGTTATATTCTGAACATTCTTCTCATGAGATTTTTCATCATCTTCACCAATCTCTTTAGATTTAAGAAGTCCTTTAAGCTCCTCCTTTGCATCTCTTCTGATATTTCTGATAGATATTTTACATTTTTCTCCCATTGACTTAATCAATTTTTTTAATTCATTTCTTCTTTCTTCATTTAATTCAGGTATCGGCAATCTAATTAATTGACCATCAATTTGTGGATTAAGACCTAATTCAGATTTTTTAATCGATGAGTCTATTAAGGTCACGTTATTTTGATCCCAAACTTGAATATTTATCATTCTAGGCTCAGGTGTTGTAATGCTGCCCAATTGATTAATGGGCATTTGTTGACCATAAACATCAACTTTTACAAGATCTAACATAGCTGCATTAGCTCTGCCAGTTCTTAATGAGGATAACTCTTTTTGAAAGACATCAATTGTTTTACTCATCTTGAGGCTAAGTGATTTTTCATCAAACATTTATTCACCTATTTTAATTCTACTAAACTCCTTAATCTTTAGATCATTAATAGCCAGTTCCTTTAAAACATCTTTTACTTTTTTTTTTGGTTCCATCACCCAAGCTTGAGTCAAAAGTGAATTTTCTTCTTTAAATTTATTCATTTTCCCTATACTAATTTTTTTTATAATATCATCTGGTTTGCCAGAATTTTTCAGTTCTTCAGTAACTAATTCTTGTTCTTTATCAATAATTTTTTTATCAATTAAATCAATATCTAAAGCTAAAGGATTTAATGCAGCTATATGCATTGATAATTGTTTACCAAATGTTTTGACAATATCAGAATTATCTTTTGTTTCCAAAGAAACAATAACTGCTAGTTTAGCTAAATTATCTTTTACGACAGTATGTAAGTATTGATAATTAACTGAGGCTGAATTTGAAATTGTTTTAGTTTTACCAATTGTAATTTTTTCTCCAATTTTTGCTATCAACGCTACTATGTTTTCCTCAACAGAAATACCATTTTTCATTTTAACTTTTTTTAATTTTTCAACATTTGAGTCATTTTCATTATTAAGTTCACTTATTTCTTTAACAAAACTAATAAAATCATCGTTTTTTGCTACAAAATCTGTCTCACAATTTACTTCGATAATTGAGGTTTTTTTTTCATTACCACTAATTGCTACAACTCCTTCTCTGGCATCTCTAGTCATCTTCTTTGATGCTTTTGAAACTCCCTTAACTCTTAAAATTTCTACAGCTTTATCTAAATCACCATTTGACTCTTTGATTGCAAGGTTACAATCTTTAAAACCAGCTCCAGTAGCCTCTCTTAGCTTTTTAACTTTTGCAATATCACTCATAAATTTAGTTAAGTTTTTTTTTTGATTTAGAGAATTTTTTGTCTAGCTTATCTCTGTCTTTTTCTGCAATAGTTTTTATTTTCTTTTCAGTTTCATCTTTTTTTTCAACTATTTTCTTTGGGTTTTCTGTTGGGGCAGCATTTTTTGCTGAAATTATTGTTTCTTTTATTAAATTACAATAAAGATCGATCGATCTTCTTGCATCATCATTACCAGGAATTGGAAAATCAATTCCATCAGGATTTGAGTTGCTATCTAATATCGCAATTATAGGTATGCCTAATTTAACTGACTCTTGAATAGCTAAAGATTCATAATTAGTATCAATTATAAATACAAGATCAGGTATCTTTTTCATATCAGCTATTCCTCCTAAAGATCTTTGAAGTTTGTCTTTTTTAACACTCATCTTTAATAATTCTTTTTTCGTAAATCCTCTATTTTCTGTTACCAAATCTAGCTCAAGTTTTTTTAATTTTTTTATAGAATTTGATATAGTTCCCCAGTTTGTTAACATTCCACCTAACCATCTGTAATTGACAAAATATTGATTTGTTTCTTTTGCTACTTCAGCAATTGCCTCTGACGCTTGTTTTTTAGTAGAGACAAATAATATTTTTCCATTATTTGATATAACTTCAAAAACCTTTGCTAAAGCTGTTTTTGTAAGTTCTAGTGTTTGCGTAAGATCTATTATGTGTATTGAGTCTCTCTTGCCAAATATATATTTTTTCATTTTAGGGTTCCATCTTAGTGTTTTGTGACCTAGATGAACTCCTGCTTCTAAAAGTTGTTGAATAGTAACGTTAGGTATCTTCATATTTATTCCCGGTTGAGCCACCACAGTAATTTCCAAAAGGACCGGAGGTATAAAACCAAATACTGTGTGCGTATTTATTAATTTAAAGGTTATTTACTATATTTAATATTTTTGACAAGAAAAATTATCTTATATTTGAGAGTATTTCCTCATTTTTAAGCAAATTTAAAGATTTATGGTCGACTTTTCTAGGGTTTTCTAATTTAAAAAATAATGTACTCGTTTCATTTTGTAATTCTATTGAAATTTTAGTTTCTCCTTTTGTGTTGAGAATTTTTGACAATTTTTCAATTTGTTTTTTTGATTTAACCTTAAATGTTACTTCAGATATTGGTCTATCAAATAGTTTTTTTAATGATGTTATTTTTTGAACGTTTATTCTTGTGAGTCTATTTTTATCATTGGCAATAGATTTTGATAAAGTTAATGACAAAGAATTTCCTTCTTTTAAGATTTCTCTATTCATTTGAAGAGTTTCAGAAAAAATAAATAATTCAAAAACTTTGTTTAAATCAGTAAGTTTAATAACAGCATATGAATTTCCTTTTGCGGTCTTTCTCTCCTGAATTTTTAAAAGTGTTCCAGCAATGTTTGCCTCGTTGATATTTAAATTAGAATTAAATTTGTTAAAATCTATAATGTTAAAATCTTCAAAAAAATTTTTATATTGGTTTAAAGGATGATCTGATACAAAAAAACCAACAGCCTCAAATTCTTTGGAAAGCCTTTCCTCAAATTTCCAGTCTGTTATATCTTGTGTTAATTCATTTTCATGAGACTCCTTTTCCCCAAATAATTCAATTTGATTATTAAATTTATTCTCGTAAATATTTTTTGATTTTGTTATCAAATTTGGAATAGAGTTGAATAATGATTGTCTATTTAAATCTAAATCGTCAAATGCACCCGCCTTTACCAATCCTTCAAGTTGTAATTTATTTATATCTTTTGGGTTAACACGATTTATAAAGTCACTTATTGAGCTAAATTTTCCATTTTTTGATCTTTCTTTAATTATGTTAGAAATCGATTCATAGCCAACAGCTTTAATACCACCAAGTGCATAATAAAATTTTCCGTTTTCTGTTCTAAAATCAGCATAACACTCATTTATATTTGGTCTGATAATTTCGACCCCAAGTCTTTTGAGTTCTTCATAAAATTCGCCTAGTTTATTTTGATTTGAAATATCCATGGTCATTGATGCTGCAATAAACTCATTTGGATAGTATGTTTTTAAAAAGGCTGTTTGATAAGAAATTATCGCATACGCAGCTGCATGACTTTTATTAAATCCATATTCTGCAAAAGGTTCGATTTTTAAGAAAATTCCAGCTGCAACTTCTTTGTTAATACCATTTTTAACAGCGCCATTTATAAAGTTCTGCTTTTGCTTTTCTAATTCAGCTCTTTTTTTTTTACCCATCGCACGCCTTAATAGATCTGCTTGACCAGCTGTAAAACCTGATAGTTTTTGGGCTATTTGCATAACTTGTTCTTGGTAAATAATTACTCCGTAAGTTGGTTTTAAAATTTCCTCTAGTAAAGGATGCAAATAATCAGGTGTTTGTTTTCCATTTTTACAATCATTGTAGGTTGGGATATTATTCATAGGTCCTGGTCTATATAAAGCAACTAAAGCAATAATATCTTCGATGTGATTTGGCTTCATCTGAGTCAAGGCCTCTCTCATACCAGCACTTTCAATTTGAAATAGACCAACCGTATTACCTGAGGATAAAAGATCAAAAACTTTTTGATCATCATAATCTATTTCTTCAATATCAAAATTTTGATTAAATTTTCTAATTAATTTTTGTGTATTATTGATCACTGTTAAAGTTTTAAGACCTAAAAAATCAAATTTTATTAATCCGGCATTTTCTGCAGAATACATATCAAATTGTGTAGATGGTAATAATAAATTTGATGAAGAGTCTTTGTATAAAGGAACTGCTTCTGTTAATTTTTTGTCTGCGATTACAACGCCTGCAGCATGAGTTGCAAAATTTCTATTCAAGCCCTCTAGCTTGAGTGAAAGATTTGTAAGTTTCTTAACTCTAGGGTCATCCTTAATTAATTTTTGAAGTCTAGGTTCACCAGCAATACATTCGGATAAACTTTGAGGTCTTGAAGGATCGAAAGGTATCATTTTTGAGATATTATCAACAAATCCGTAGGCCAAACCTAAAACTCTACCTACATCTCTTATTACCATTCTAGCTTTTAATTTTCCAAAGGTAACAATATGCGCAACACTATCCTTATATTTTTTATTTAGATATTCAAAAACAAGATCCCTTTTTTCCTCGCAAAAATCTATATCAAAATCTGGCATCGATATTCGATCAGGATTTAAAAATCTCTCAAAAATTAAATTAAACTTAATTGGATCGACATCTGTTATAGATAAACACCATGCAACCAATGATCCGGCCCCAGAACCCCTTCCAGGTCCAACTGGAATATCATTTTTTTTTGCCCACTTGATATAATCAGACACAATTAAAAAATAACTGGCATATTTCATTTCTATAATAATATTCAACTCATGATCTAATCTATCTTTATACTTTAAATAATGGTTATTCGATAAAAGATTACTGTTTTTAATTTTGAAAACTTTTTCAAATTTATTCTTTAATCCTTCTAATGAGTCTCTTTTTAGTATTTCATCTGCATCACCACCTTTTTCAGAGCTAATATTAGGTAAAATTGGTTTTGAAAATATCGGTCTGAAACTACAACGATATGGAAAATTGTAATTATTTTCTAAAGCTTCAGGTAAATCTGCGAATAATTCTGACATTTCAGAATTATTTTTCAAATAATGTTGGTCACTTAATCTTACTCTATTTTTTTCATTAACATATGTTTTATTTTTAATGCAAATTAAAGCATCATGTGCCTCGTGCATATTCTTATCAATATAGAAAACCTCATTTGTTGCTATTAGAGGTATTTCTAAGTTTAAAGACTTAGATAAGTTAAATTTTTCAAATCCTTTTTCATTAGTATCTCCATGACGTTGTATTTCAATATAAAACCTGTCTTTATATAAAGATTTAAGATCTGAGTATAATTTCTCAATTTCTTTAAATTTTCCTTTTTCAAATAATTGACCAAATAAACCATTTACTGTGCCAGAAAATAATGAAACACCTTCGTTTGGTTTTAATAACTCATTAAAATTTAAATATGGTTCATTTATCTCAATATCATTAAGATACGATAACGATGAAAGTTCAATGATTCTTTTATATCCATTTTCATTTAAAGCATACAGGGGTATAAGACCTATTGTGTCATTGAATTTAAAATTTATTTGAGTTCCAATTATGGGTTGAACACCGGTTTTAGATATTTTTTCGGCAAACTCTAGAGCGCCACATAAATTGGATGTATCGCTTAGACCTAAAGCTCTAATATTTTTATCTTTATAAAAATCTTTTAAGTCGTCTATTTTAACCGCTCCCTCACAAATCGAATATTGAGAATGTATCTTTAAATGATTAAAATTTTGAAAATTAGACTCAGGCATTAATGGTATTTATATTACCATTAACTATTTCCAACAAGTAATCTGACTTATCAGCAAAAAATCTATTATGAGTTGCAAATACAATTAATCTGTCAGGGTTTATTTGTTTTTTTAATATTTCAAAAACACTTTTTGCAGTATCAAAATCCAAGCTTCCAGTTGGTTCGTCAGCTAAAATTATTTGGGGGTTATTAATTAAAGCTCTTGCTATAGAGACTCTTTGTTTTTCACCTCCAGATAATTCTGAGGGATAATGATTTGATCTACTAGTAAGGCCAACTTTTCGTAATAAAATCTTAGATTTTGTAATAGCAGTGTCTTTATTGTTACCAGCAGCTAAACTTGCCAAATAAATATTTTCTATTGCTGTAAAATCAGAAAGTAAATTATCTTGTTGATAAATTATACCTATCTTTTTTGCTCTTATTAAATCATTTTTTTTTGAATTTTCAAAATCTATCTGCTTATTTTCTATTGAAATTGAGCCTGAGGTGGGACGATCAATTAATGAAAGCAAATTTAAAAGAGTTGATTTACCTGAACCAGATGGTCCTATAAGAGAATAAATTTTTCCTTTTTCAAATTTAAAATTAATTTTTCTTAATACATTTACTTTCTTCTGCGTAAAAAAGGTTTTGTTTAAATTTGAAAGTTTAATTAAATTATTCATATTTGAGAGATTGGACAGGATCTAATTTTGCAGCTTTTAAAGCGGGAAAGATTGAAACAATTATAGTTATTAATATTGAAAATAAAGAGATTAAAAATATTGAAGATGGATTAATTTCTGATGGCATAGTGCTTAAAAAATAAATCTCTTCTGGAAATAAACTAATATTGAATACATCACTTAAAAATTGTCTGAAATTTTCAATGTACATTGAAAAAATAACTCCTAATAAAATTCCAAAAATTGTTGCTGAAGTGCCAATAATTACACCAACTAAAAAAAATATCTTCACTATAGATTTATTTAAAACACCTATTGACTTTAAAATTGCTATATCACGAGTTTTATTTTTTACTAAAATTGTTAAACCTGAAATAATATTGAAGGCTGCAACTATTATGATCAAAGTCAAGATTATAAACATTACATTTCTTTCTACTTTAAGCGCAGAAAATAATGAGCTATTTGTGTCAGCCCAACTAAAAACAATTTCTTCTGGAAATATTTTTTCAACAATAATTTTTTGATTTTCAATATTTTGTGGATTTTTTAAATAAATTTCTAAATTCCTTTCATTATCAGTCAAATTAAAAAACTCATCTAATGTATCTAAATTAACAAAAGCAATGTTATTATCAAAATCAGCGAGACCACTTTCAAATAGTGAGATAACAGTAAAAATTTTTTTCTTAGGCAAACTGCCTATAACAGTTTCAATTCCTGAAGACGACATTATTGTGACATCATCTCCTATCTTAAGTCCAAGAGTGAAACTTAATTCTTTACCTATTGATATGTAATTTTTTTTTAAATTATTTCTGTCACCTACAAAACTTTCATCATTTATTATATTTAATTTTGAAAAATCATTTTGAGAATAGCCTCTTAAAACTATACCCTTTGAAATATTTCTTTGAATTATTATTGCTTCGCCTGAATTACTCGACATTAAATTTTTACTTATTGAATTTAATTGAACACTGTTAAATCTTGCAGGATTAATATATTTTTTTTCGTAAGGTTTAACTGTTATATGTGCGTTAAAACCAACTATTTTGTTAATTAACTCAGTTCTAAAACCATTCATCACTGACATGACAATTATTAAAACTGCCACTCCCAAACCTATACCTATGAACGAAAAGATTGAAATTACATTCAAAAAACCATCTTTTTTTCTGGCTTTAAGAAATCTGAATGTAATTTCTTTTTCTAATGTAGAAATCAATTTTCTTCTTTTCGTTTTTTTACAATCTTAATAATTTCACTCAATTTAATTTTTTGAGACATTTCTCCGGCTTCTTTAAATTCAATAAGATCATTTTCAGTTTGTTTACCAATAATTATTTGATATGGGATACCTATTAAATTCATCTTTTTAATTTTAGACGAAAAATTTTCCTCAGTATCATCAATTAAAGTTTCAATATTATTTTTTTCTAATTCTAAGTTAATTTTATTAGCTTTTTCTAAACATGATTTATCATTTTTATTAATCATTGGAATTATTGAAATATCATATGGTGCAACAGATATTGGCCATTTCATGACCTCTTTTTTTGCATCATATTTTGCCTCTATTATAGCTCCAACAAGTCTCGAAACACCAATTCCATAAGAGCCCATTTTTACAAAATCTTTTTTCCCTCCTGGTAAATCAACAGAACCATCCATTGGTTTAGAATATTTGTCTCCAAAATAGAAAATATGACCAACTTCAATTCCTTTTGTTATCAAACGATTCTCTTCAATCACCTTTGTTTCAAATTCTTCTTTGTCAAATTTTTCATCAGTTACTGAATAAAATTTTTCAAATTTATTTCTTAAATCTTCGAGAGATTTTTTCTCTAATTTACTTCCGCTACTATCTACTTCAAAAATTCTTTTATCAGTAAAAATTTTACTTTCACCAGTTTCTGCCAAAATTATAAATTCGTGTGAAAGATTTCCACCTATAGGTCCTGTATCTGCAGCCATTGGAATAGCTTTAAGATCTAGTCTTTTAAAAGTTTTTAAATAGGATAAAAAAAATTTATTATACGAGAACAAAGCTTCTTCATCATTAATGTCAAACGAATAAGCGTCTTTCATATAAAATTCCCTGCACCTCATGATTCCAAATCTTGGCCTAATTTCATCTCTAAACTTCCATTGAATGTGATATAAAAGTTGTGGAAGCGACTTGTAAGACTTTACTGAACCTCTAAATATATCTGTTACAAGCTCTTCATTAGTTGGTCCGTAAAGCATCTCTCTATTTTGACGATCTTTAATTCTAAGCATTTCTTCGCCATAATCCTCATATCGCCCGCTCTCTTTCCATATATCGCAAGATTGTATAGTTGGCATTAATATTTCTTGAGCACCAATTTTATTTTGTTCTTCTCGGACTATTTGTTCAATTTTTTTCATTACTTTTAATCCCAATGGTAACCAAGAATAAATACCTGCAGAAGATTGTTTTATCATTCCAATCCTTAACATTAATTGGTGTGACTTGATTTTCGCTTCGGAGGGAATATTTTTAAGTATAGGTATAAAAGATTTAGAAATATACATGCTAAATCAGTATATTTCTTAAATTTAAATATTCAAATTTCATTAACAGATATATAATTGTGAATAAAACTGTTGTAATTCCAGTGCAATAAATGAATTTTTTAAACATTTTTGGATTCTCTGGCGATCCTGGGTCTTCCCCATCAATTTTGATTGATTTCTGTCTCTCAACATCAATTGGCAAAATCGCAAAAAAAACAATCCACCATATAATAATATAGATTATAGCTAGTCCTGTAATGCTCATTAGATATTTACTAAATTAATATTTGTGTACGGTTTTTTTCCTATTTTTTCTTTAGTAAATTTTCTACATGTAATTTTGAGAACATCAATGAGGTTATGCTCTTGTTTTCTGCTACCGATTTTAAATGATTTTGTTATTTTTTCTATTTCATTTTCTAATTCGTAAGTAAATTCATCTTCTTCATTAATCGGCAAACCCCGAAAAGATAAGATTGGATTATCATGAATGTTGCCTTTTGAATTTATTAAAATTGTTACCTCTAGATAACCATTAGAACTCAGATTTTTTCTATCTTTTATAGATTGAGACTGTTCATGTACACTTATATTTCCATCAAGATAAAGTCGTCCTGTTGGTGCTTTGTCATAAACTTCGGGTTTGTCTCCAGGAAAAATTTTTACAATATCTCCGTTCTCAACTAGAACAGGGTTCGGTACTTGCATCTCTTTTGCAAAATTTATATGCTCTATTAGATGCCTATGCTCACCATGAACAGGTATAACACATTTAGGTTTTATCCAGTTATACATATCTTTCATTTCATCTCGATTAGGATGACCTGATACATGAACAAACTCATTTTCTTCTGATATTACCTCCATCCCGTCTTTTACTAATTGATTATGTAATTTATAAAGTTTTTTTTCATTACCTGGTATTATTTTTGATGAAAAAATAACTGCATCACCCTTTTCTATAAATACATCTGGATGTGTGTAATTTGAAATTCTCATCATTGCACCCATTGGTTCACCTTGACTTCCAGTACATAGATAGACAATTTTTTCTCTAGATATATTTTTTGCTTCTCTAGGATCAATTGGATCGATAATATTCTTTAAATATCCACATTGTCTAGCTGCTTTAAAAATTCTATGCATTGATCTTCCAACTAATGATATTTGTCTTCCTGTTTTTTCTGCACAATAAAAAATAGTCTCCATTCTTGCTACATTAGAAGCAAAAGATGTAATAATTATCCTTTTTTTAAGTCTTTCCATTATCTTTAAAAGACTTCTCCTAACTGTTTCTTCTGAACCTGACCTTCCAACTGTAAAAATATTAGTTGAGTCACAAACCATTGCAAGAACACCTTCTTTACCTATTTGTTTCAATCTATCAACATCTATATTTTTACCCACCATTGGGTTTTCATCTATCTTCCAATCTCCTGTATGCAAAACTACTCCAGCAGGAGTTTTAATTCTTAATCCATTCGGCTCAAGAATTGAATGAGTCATTGCAACGTATTCTATTAAAAAAGGATCGAGATCTACAACTCCATTTAGCTCAACAATCTTTAAATAATTGCTTATATCAAAATGTTTTTCTCTAAATTTTTCTTTTATCAATACTGATGTAAATGGTGTCGCGTAAATATTACATTTCAACATTGGCCAAAGATGAGCAATTGCTCCAATATGATCTTCGTGGGCATGGGTTACCACAATACCTAATAAGCTATCTTTTTTATCTACTATAAAACCAGGATCAGGATAAATTAGATCAATCCCTGGAAGAGTGTCATCTGCGAATGTAACACCTATATCGACCATAATCCACTTATGTTCACCTGGATTTCCATATCCGTATAAGTTCATATTCGCACCTATTTCACCAGCACCACCTAACGGACAAAATAATAATTCTTGTTTCATCTAGTTTATTAACCTTGCAATTTTAATTAATCCTTTAATTGTGATATCTCTATTGTGTATTACTTTAATTTTTAAAGATTTTCTAAACAAGTCCGAGTAACCACCTGTTATTACAAGTTTAAAAGATTTTTTTGTCTCTTTTTTAATCAAATTAATGATATTGTCAATCAGACCTATATAACCCCAAAAAAAACCAGATTGTACTGCTGATTTGGTATTGCTAGCTATAATATTATTTATCTTTTTTAAATTAATTCGAGGTATCAAAGAAGCTTTATCTGATAACGTGTCAAGTGAGATCTTAATACCAGGTGCTATTATTCCACCTCTATAATCATTTTTTATAACTACGTCAAATGTTGTAGCAGTTCCAAAATCTAATATTATAAAATTTTTTTTACTATTTTGTAAACTAATTGCATTAGCTAAACGATCAGAGCCAACTTGTCTAAAATTCACTTTTATTTTTATCAGTGATTTTAAATTTAGATCTTTTATTTCATAGCACTTAACTTTTGTTCTTTTAGAAAAATATTTTTTAATCAAAGTAAAAAACTTTGGAACCACACTACAAAATAATATCTTTTCGATATCATTGATATTTTTGGTTAAAAATTTAATCTTTTTATCTAAATTTCGATCATTAATATAACTAGTTGGTAAATTTATTCTTTTTAGAATTTTTTCTTTTTTATTAACTAAAAATAACTTGGTTTCTGAATTGCCTATATCACCAAAAATGTACATTTAACTATCTACTAACTCCTATGTCTACAAACTTACTTAAGTTTTTTTCAAAAACATTCTTTAATTCAATTTCTATTTTTTTTTTTGAGACTTTTTTATTTATTAAATCATTTAAATTTGTAGTTGGATAGTTGGTAATTATAGGGTTTTTTACTAAATTTAAGCCAATTCCAACTATAAGAGATTTTTTGTTATTCTTATTAATAGTCTCTTGTAAAATTCCACTTATTTTTTTTCCTTTTATCAATAAATCATTAGGTTTCTTATACGTAATTTTTTTTTTATAATATTTAGAAATCATTTTTTTAACTAACAAGCAGTTTAATTTAGTAATTTGAGATAAAGTTAAATTTAAGTTGTCCAGACTGTAAAAAAAACTTACAAATAAATTACCTTTAAAGTACAACCATTTTTTACCGTATTGTCCACGTCCATGACTTTGATTTTCGGCAATTACCATTCCATACTTTAAATTTGAGTTTCGAATTATTCTTATAGCTGTATCATTCGTACTTCTTAATCTTTTAAATTTAAAAATTTTGAATTTCATCAAATAATGTTAATTCTAGAAACAACTTCAATTAATTGACCTGGGAATATAAAGTATATCAGAATTAACAATGTGGATGCAGTTAGTGAAAATTTTAACCAAAAACCATGGTCTGTATCGTATTTTTCTTTTTCCTTATCAAAATATATAATTTTAATTAACCTTAAGTAATAAAAGGCTGCAACAACTGTTGATAATAAACCTACGATTGCAAGGAAATACATTGATTGTTCAATGACTGCTTTAAAAACATAAAATTTTGCGAAAAAACCTGCTAGAGGAGGAATTCCAGCTAATGAAAATAAAATTATAAGTAATGATATTGCAAGCATTGGATGATTTTTCGATAAACCTGATAAATCATCTATTTTTTCATAATACTGATTATCTCTCTTCAGCATTAATAAACATGAAAACAATCCTAGGTTCATAAGCACATATATTGTTATATAGATAATTGAGCTTTGAATTCCATCATTAGTGCCTGAAGCTACACCAGCAAGAGCATAACCAACATGCCCAATCGAACTATAAGCGACAAGTCTTTTTAAATTTGTCTGCCCTATAGCTGCGATTGCACCGAATAGCATTGATGCGATTGATAAAAAAATTAAAATCGTTTGCCACTGATCAATCAAATTTAGAAATGGTACATATAAAAATCTTATAAACACCGTTAGTGCTGCTATTTTTGGAACCATTGTAAAAAATAATGTTACAGAAGTTGGTGAACCCTCATAAACATCTGGTGCCCACATATGAAATGGAACAGCAGAAATTTTAAACGCTAACCCCACCAAAACAAACACTATACCAAATGTCAAAGCATAAACATCTGAATTTAATTGACTGGCTATTACATCAAAATTAGTAGAACCAGTAAATCCGTAAATTAAAGAACAACCATAAAGCAATAAACCAGAAGATAAGGCACTTAAAACAAAATATTTTAATCCAGCTTCAGAGGATTTAATTTGATCTCTATTGAATGTTGCTAATACATATAAAGCTAATGACTGAAGTTCTAGTCCCATGTAAAATACAATTAAGTCATTAGAATTAATCATAACCATCATTCCTAATACAGAACTTAAAATTAAAATTGGATATTCAATTTTAAAAATTTTAAAAGTTTTAAGATAGTTTGATGATATAATTAAAACTAAAAAAGCAGCCAACAAAGTAATTATCTTCATTAATGAAGATAAATAATCAATTATAATACTATTGTTAAATAATTTTGTTTCATTAGTTCCAATAGTTTCATTGAATATAATAACAGCAGTTACAATCAAAACAGCCAGAGAAAGACTCTGAACTAATCTTGAACTATTTTTTTTAAAAACACCAAATATTAATAAAAACATTATCGATAATGAAAGAAATATTTCAGGTAAGACTAGTTGTAAATTTTCCATTATATTTGACTTGCTAATTTAAAGTTATATTGATCAATTAAATCTGAGATGGATACTTCAATTGTATTAATAAGAGGATCTGGATAAAATCCAAAAAATAGTGTTGGCACAGCCAAACAAGATAAAATAAATAGCTCGGATCGATTTAAATCAAACATCTGTTTCAAATCAGTATTTACTAGTTTACCAAAAACAACTCTTTTATATAACCAGAGCATATATGCGGCTCCAATAATTACTCCTAGGCTGGCAATCACTGCTACCAAAAAATTATCCTTAAATGCACCTATTAAGATCAAGAATTCCCCAACGAAACCGCTCGTTCCTGGTAAACCCAAAGCTGCAAGAGTAAATAACATAAATAAAATTGAATATTTTGGAATAATGCTCACAATTCCACCGTACGTATTAATAAGTCTCGAATGCATTCTGTCATAAACAACGCCAACACACAAAAAGAGCGCTGCAGAAACTAATCCATGACTTATCATTTGAATAATACTTCCCTCAATTCCTTGCTGTTGAATTGTAAAAATTCCTAAAGTGACATAACCCATATGTGCAACTGATGAATAAGCAATTAGCTTTTTCATATCTTCCTGCATTAATGCTATGAAAGACGTAAAAATAATTGCAATTACACTTAAAGTATAAATCAATGGAGTAAAAATTTCTGATGCAGCAGGAAATAATCCAAGAGAAAATCTAATAAAACCATAGCCCGCCATTTTTAATAATATAGCTGCTAATAAGACAGACCCAGCAGTTGGTGCTTCAACATGAGCATCTGGTAACCAAGTGTGTACAGGCCACATAGGGGTTTTTACCGCAAAAGAGCTAAAGAAAGCTAACCATAAAAGATTTTGATATTTAATATCAATTCCAGAATTATAAAGCTCGACTACATCTGTTGTTCCGTTCAACCAATATATTGTAATTATGGCCACCAACATTAATACTGAACCAAGCAAAGTATACAAAAAAAATTTAAATGCAGAATAGACTCTTCTAGCACCTCCCCATATTCCAATTATTAAAAACATCGGAATTAAACCTGCTTCAAAAAATAAGTAAAAAATAACAAGGTCTAATGAGCAGAATACTCCTATCATAAAAGACTCCATTATAAGAACAGCTATTAAAAATTCACTTAGTCTCTCTTTAATTGAGTTATTCACAGAAATAATACAAAGAGGTGTTATAAATGTTGTTAATAAAATAAATAGTATCGAAATACCATCAACACCTACTTTGTAATTTATAAAATCTTCAATCCAAATTCTTTCTTCAACAAATTGAAAATCCGATGTTGATGCATCAAATGAAATCCATAAATAAATTGACAAAAAGAAATTTACAGCTGAAGTAAATAAAGCAACATATTTAATAGTAAAATTATTTTTTTTATTACCCCTGGTAAAAAATAAAAATAAAGCTCCAATAGATGGTAATAAAATCAAAGAGGAGAGAATAGGAAAGTTCATTATTTTACGATTAAAAAAGTTAATAAAGCAGAGAAGCCAAGTAACATCACAAAAGCATATTGATATATATATCCACTTTGAAATTTGTTAGCTCTCAATGAAAATTTTTTAATTAGTAAGGAAATACCATCTGGACCAAAACCATCAATAACTTTTATATCAAAAAACTTCCATAAAAATAAACCAAGTTTTTTTGATGGTTTAACAAACAAAACATCATAAAGTTCATCAAAGTACCACTTATTTAATAAAAAATTATAAAGCGGTTTATTAATGTTGGCAATTTGATCAGGTAAATTCTTGTTCTTTAAAAATAAATAATACGCTAATGGAATAGATAAAATGACTAAAATTGGAGTAAGTAATAAAAACCATAATGGAGGGTGATCAGTGCTTAAGGGTTTTAAAAAAAATATTGAGTCACGCCAAAAATTATTCAGCACATCATACCCAATAAATAGATCTTTAAATAAAAAACCTGCAAATAAAGCGCCAATTGATAATAGGACCAAAGGTATCAACATCACGATTGGAGACTCGTGTGTTTCATCTATCCTTATCTCTTTATTATTATATTCACCATGAAAAGTTTTAAAAATTAATCTCCAAGAGTAAATTGATGTAAGAAAAGCTGTAAATATTCCGATTCCAGCAGCATAATAACCAGCTGTATTTCCTCTTAGATAAGCAAATTCAATTATTGCATCTTTAGAATAAAAACCTGACAAAAATGGGAAACCAGTTAAAGCTAAAGTTCCTATTATCATCAGTGAATAGGTATATGGAAGCTTTTTCCAAACTCCACCCATATAATTAATATTTTGTTCATCCTTAAAGGCATGGATAACTGAACCAGATCCTAAAAATAATAGAGCTTTAAAAAATGCGTGAGTAAATAAATGAAACATAGCAACATTATATGCACCCACTCCTGTAGCAAAAAACATGTAACCTAGTTGGCTACAAGTAGAATAGGCAATAATTTTTTTAATATCATTTTGAACCAAGGCTACTGTTGCAGCAAAGAATGCTGTACTCATTCCAACAATTGTTATGATATTTAATGCTAATTCAGAGTACTCATAAATTGGTGAACACCTTACAACCAGAAAAACTCCAGCTGTAACCATTGTGGCAGCATGAATTAGAGCGGAAACAGGTGTTGGGCCCTCCATAGCGTCTGGCAACCAAGTATGAAGTAAAATTTGTGCTGATTTACCCATTGCACCGATAAATAAAAGTAAGCAAATTAAATCTACTGCATTAAACGTAATACCTAAAAATAATAAATTTTTATCAGTAATTTTTGAAATTTGGTTAAAAACCTCAGAATAATTTACTGTTCCAAATAAATAAAAAATTAAAAATATTCCAAGTGCAAACCCAAAGTCGCCTACTCTATTAACTACAAATGCTTTGATTGCAGCTTTATTAGCTGACTCTTTTTTAAACCAGAAACCTATCAAAAAATATGAGCAAAGACCAACTCCTTCCCAACCAAAAAATAATTGAATAAAATTATCTGACGTAACTAACATCAACATTGCAAAAGTGAATAAGGATAAGTAAGCCATAAACCTTGGTTTATGAGGGTCATGCGACATGTACCCAATTGAATAGATGTGAACTAACGCAGACACTGATGTAACCACAACCAACATAACAGAAGATAACGGGTCTATATTCATTGACCAGTTTACCTCAAGAGATCCAGAGCTTATCCAGGTCGCAATAATTATATTTTCTTGATATTGGTTGACAATGACTTCATAGAAAACTAGAAATGAAAATATAGCTGATATTGATACCAGCAAGCTTGTAACAATTTCTGAACTTCTATCTCCAATAAACTTACCAAAAAAACCAGAAATAATTGAGGCTATTAATGGTAATGCTAATATTGAAATTTCCATTTTATCCTTTTAGTTTATCAATCTCCTCTACTCGAATAGTCCCAGAATTTCTGAAGTAAACTACTATAATAGCCAGACCAATTGCAGCCTCAGCTGCAGCAACAGTTAATATAAACAGCGTAAATACTTGGCCAGATAAATCTCCTAGATATATAGAGAAAGATACTAGATTTATGTTAACAGCCAATAATATAAGTTCTATGCTCATTAATATTACAATAATATTTTTCCTATTTAAAAAAATTCCGATTATTCCGATACTAAAAATAACTGCTCCTAGAGTTAAATAATGTCCTAAACCTATTTCAATCATCAATTTTAACTCCTCTATTTGAAGCAACTTCAAGAACTTCAACACCTTCAGCTCTCTCTCTTGAAATTTGTTTTAAATAACTTTGTTTTTTTACACCTTCTCTTTGTCTAAATGTAAGAACAATAGCACCAATCATAGCTATTAAAAGAATCATTCCACTTATTTGAAAAACATGAATATAATCTGTATAAAGCACTTGTCCTAAAGAATGAGTATTGCTAACTCCTCTCTCAATAAATAAATTTGTTGAATTAAGTAAATCAGGCTTATATTTCCATCCACCAATAACAATTATTAATTCAAAAAATATGATTACACTTATTATTAACCCTACAGGTATATGACCAGAGCTCTCTTTTGAGATAAACCATTGATTTTTTTGCTGAGCAACATTTAACATCATCACCACAAATAAGAATAATACTGCTACTGCGCCAACATAAACTATTAACATTATCATTCCTAAAAATTCTGCTCCGATCATTATAAAAAGGCAAGAGATGCTTATAAAATCAAGAATTAAAAAAAAAACTGAATGTACTGTATTTTTTGAAACAGTTACCATTATAGCTGAGATAACCGCAATTATAGAAAAAATATAAAAAAATATTGCATGTGCAATCATAAATTATCTGTATGGGTTATCTGATTTGATATTTGCAGCTAAAATATTTTCCCATCTATCTCCATTATCTAGGAGTTTTTCTTTTGTATAATAAAGCTCTTCTCGAGTTTCTGTAGAAAATTCAAAGTTTGGTCCTTGAACTATCGCATCTACAGGGCAAGATTCTTCACATAAACCACAATAGATACATTTCATCATGTCAATGTCATAACGAGTTGTTTTTCTACTTCCATCAGACCTTTGAGAAGATTCAATTGTGATTGCTTGTGCAGGACAAACAGCTTCACATAATTTACAAGCTATACATCTTTCTTCACCGTTGGGATATCTTCTCAACGCGTGTTCGCCTCTAAATCTTGGACTAATTTTTCCTTTTTCGAAGGGGTAATTAATAGTTTTTTTTGATTTAAAAAGTTCTTTTATAGCAATTAATAACCCACTGATAAAGTCAGTCATTAGTACGGTTTTAAAAAATCTTGTTATCTTCATTTAAATCGTTGGTAAAAGATTAAAATAAAAGAGGAAACTTGCTGTCAATACAACATAAGTTAGAGATAATGGTAAAAATATTTTCCAACCTAATCTCATAAGCTGATCATATCTATATCTTGGTACTATAGCTTTTACTAGTGCGAAAAGCATGAATAAAAACAATATTTTAAAAATTAACCAAATAAAACCAGGTATCAGGTTAAATGGATACAGATCAATCGGAGACAACCATCCACCCAAAAATAATATTGATCCTAAAGCACACATCAATAAAATATTTGCATATTCACCTAACCAAAACATAGCGTACATCATGCCAGAATATTCTGTTTGATAACCTGCTACTAATTCAGCCTCCGCCTCAGGTAAATCAAAAGGAGGTCGATTTGTTTCAGCTAATGCTGAAATAAAAAAAATTACAAACATGGGAAATAATGGAAAAATAAACCACATGTTTTCCTGTGCTAAAACAATATCATTTAGATTCAATGATCCAACACATAGCAAAACATTTATTATAATAATTCCAATAGATACTTCGTAAGAAACCATTTGGGCAGCAGATCTTATTGCTCCTAAAAAGGGGTATTTAGAATTAGATGCCCAACCACCCATTATAATTCCATATACTCCGAGAGATGAAACTGCAAATATATATAGTATCCCAACATTAATATTTGCTAGAACTTTACTTTCACTAAATGGAATTACAGCCCATGCCGTTAAAGCTAGGGTCATTGTTATTATTGGTGCAAGAATAAATATAACTTTGTTAGAACTGGCTGGAATTATTATTTCTTTAAAAATATATTTAAGAGCATCAGCTAATGATTGAAGTAATCCAAAAGGGCCTACGACGTTTGGACCTCTTCTTTTTTGGACAAAGGCCCATACTCTTCTATCTAACCATACGATCATAGCAACTGAGACCAAAACAGGTATTAATAAAAACAAAATTTTATAAGTTTCTTGAAAAATAATACTCAAATATTCCATTAATTAACCATCAGTTCCAGTTTTTTTAAAATCTAATTTTGAATTATTGCATTCGAGCATTGTTTTTGATGATCGAGCGATGACGTTAGAGAAGTAGTAGTCTTTAAAATCAACTTTTAGATTTTCATTTGTAAAACTATCATTGCTTTTTTTGTAGATCGTATTCAAGTTTTTTTGATCCATTTTTATTTTAAGATAATTAAACATGCTGCTTTGTAGCTCATCTTTATCGTTAAAAAGTTTTCTATTATTTAATATCTCAGCAAGATCATTAATAATTTGCCAATCTTCTTTGGCATCACCTGGTGGATATGATGCTTTATAAGATTTTTGAATTTTGCCTTCTAAATTAGTATAATGACCTGATTGCTCTGTAAATGCTGCTCCTGGTAAAATTAAGTCTGCAATTTCAGCACCTTTATCTCCATGGCTTCCCAAATAAATTATAAACTCATCTTTTTTTTTAAAATTTAAATTATCCTGACCAAGTAAAAAAATAATTTCAAACTTATTTTTACCA
>CACJMP010000011.1:0-32736 GCA_902594595.1 uncultured Pelagibacteraceae bacterium
AAAATCCTCTTTAGCTACCGGGTCATTATACAATTCCTGACAATGCTCCCAATCATCAAGGTGTAGCATTGCAGTCTCTCCACCTTGGACATTTTTTTCCTCAATTTTTGACATTAAAAGCCAATCAGTTTTTTCCTTAACGTAGGTACCATCAGTATGAAGATCCATATTTGTGTAGGCTTTTCTTAAGTAAGAGTCGCTTTTATCTTCGTGTTTGACATGGAATCTTGCGTAATATTTTCCTGCCATTGCATCATGGTTTGGCTTTCCAATTAAATGAACTATAGCAGTTGAAAGTTTTACTAAAAAAATATCATCAATTTTCGAGGTAATATTTTTTGGTTTTATTATAAAGCATCCTGTTGCACGGTCTTTAATTATCTCGTTTAAAAGTTTAGACAATTTGTTATTGCTCAAATCGTCAAAACTTTTTGCAATTGTAAACCTTGTAAAAGGTTTATACTCTAATGCAGTTAAATCAAATTTATTAAATGGAAATATTAATTTATTAATTATTTCATCAGATATATCAATATTTACAATTCTTGATGATTTTTCGTGTTGATTAATATCAAATCCTTCAATTTCATTTTTCATAGATAGCTATTAAAAAGTGAAAGTATGATAGCAGAGAAAATTGTTGGGTAAACTAAATTTTTTTTAGTAATAAAGAACAGTCCAATAGATAAAATCACCACAATTATTCTTACAAAATAATCTACTTCTGACAATAGTCCAGATGGAAAAATAACAATTCTAGCGATCAGAGCTGCTAATGTTGAATAGGCTAAACAATTAAACCATCTAAATATTTTAGAGGTTTCTTTAATGTTTTCAGAACTTAAAACTCCCAAAAATCTTGATAAAAATGTTGCAAAAGAAGTTATTAAAATTACTAAAACTATATTACTTGTCATTTATTTCTCCAATTAGAAACGCTACAGTTCCAGCTGTAATACCACCAAATAAAATACACCATTCAGGAGAAACAAAATAAAAAGCAGGGCCCAGAACTGCACCTAAGATTATAGATAAGCTTATTTTAATTGTTTTCATTGCACCAACCATCATACAAGTAAAATAAATCGGATTGATAATTGCTAATCCAATTAAAACATCTTCATTTAAAAAATCAGAGGCCAGGTATCCGATAACTGTTGAAAAAATTGCTACTGACCAGGTTGCTACACCAATTCCTATCCAAAAATCTATTCTGGACTCTTTATTTATCTGCTCATAATTATCTTTCATTATCAGCCAAGAAGACACAGCAATAAAATGACAAGACAGATAATATTTCCATTTTGGTTGGGATTTATGCATTAATAAAGGCATTAAAGAAACTGTCATTGGATAAAGCCTTGCGTTAACCAACCAAACAGCAATAAAAATATTTATTAACGATGCACCTATTATCATTGACTCTGCCATCACTAGTGAACCGGGTAATGCATATGTTAAGAAAGTTGAAAAAATACTTTCTTGAATAGTAAATCCAATATTTTTTAAAAGTGCTCCAATTGCAATGAAACTTGCACCTAATGCTATTGCTGGACTTCTAACCCCTCTGATAGAAGCAAATCCTTTTAGAAAATATTTTGAATCAATCATTATCCGCCTAAAAATAGGCGACCAACGTCAGGATTATTTAATAACTCATCTCCTTTACCAGCGATTGCAGTTTGTCCCGATACTAAAACATAACCAATGTCAGCAAACTCTAAACCTTTCTTTGCATTTTGCTCAACTAGAATAATTGTTTTTTTTTCATTTTCCTGAAGGTCTCTCAAAATTTCAAACACCATTTCAATATATCTTGGTTCTAATCCAATTGATGGTTCGTCTACCAATAAGACTGATGGTTTCATGACTAATGCTCTTGAAATTTCTAATAATCTTCTTTCACCACCAGACAACACTTTAGCTGGTTGATTTCTTCTATTTCTTAGTCTCTCATATTTTTGAAGAATTCTTTCAGCTTCCTCAAAAGACTCGTCTGTTTTATCTTTAATGTAACCTCCCATTAACAAATTTTCCTCAACTGTCATATCAGGAAATACAGAGTTATCTTGAAGAATATAAGCTATTCCAACTGATTTAAGTTTTTCAGCTGGAGTTAATGAGGTAATTTCTTTACCATCAATTTCAATTTTTCCAGAGAAAATATTAGTAAATCCATAAATTGAGTGAAGTATTGTTGATTTACCAGCTCCATTAGGTCCAATTAAACATAAAGACTGAGCTTTACTAACGAATAAATCAAAATTATGTAAAATTTCCATTTTTCCATAACCAGCGTTTAGATTTTTAATAGTTAAGTGAATATCAGAATTTGAAAGTTTTTTTAATTCATCAGGGCCAGGAGCTTTTCCTAAAACTTCATATTGATTTGCCATTATTGTGCTCCTAGATAAGCGTCAATTACTCGCTTATCATTTTTAATTTCATCTGGCGTGCCATTAGCCAGCATTTTACCATGAGCTAAACAAAAAATATTTTCTGCTAATTGCATAATTACTCTCATATTATGTTCAATGACCAATAACGTAATTCCAAAGTCTTGGTTTACTTTAATTAATCTATCAATAATTCCATTTATCAATGTTGGATTTATCCCTGCCGTTGGTTCATCCAATAAAAGCATTTCCGGCTCATTCATTAAAGCCATAGCAAGTTCTAATAATTTTTGTTGGCCAAATGATAAGTCCCCAGCCCTTAATTTTCTTTTTTGATATAATCCAACAAAACTTAATAGATTTTCAGCTTTTTCAGTTAGTTCTTTTGGTATTTTTGAAAAAATCTTAAAAATACTTTCATCACTACCTTTATGACTTATTAACATGTTTTCTACACAATTAAGTTTTCCATAAATTCTTGTTTGTTGAAAAGTTCTTAATAAACCAAGTTTTGCAATTACTGGTACTGGTAATTCAGAAACCTCTTTACCATTAAATTTGATGGAGCCATTATCTATTGGATAGGTTCCAACTATTGAATTAAACAAAGTAGTTTTGCCAGATCCATTTGGACCTATTAAACCGACAATTTTTCCTTTCTCAACTGACATTGAGATATCAACATTAGCTTTTACTCCACCAAAAGATTTACTCACATTGTTAACCTCTAAAATTGTCATTTTAATTCCACCTGTGCTTTTCTATCTGCCTCATCCACAACTTCTCCAAATCTCTCAGGATATTTTTCTCTTAACCAACCCATAATTCCCTCTGGGAAATAAATTACAATTACAACTATTAGAACTCCCAATGCAACATACTGCCAACCAAGGAAGAAAGTCCAAAAGCCCTCTTTAAAAATATGAAAAACAGTTGCACCAATGATCGGCCCCCATAAAGTTCCTTTACCTCCTAAGATTGCCATAAGAACCATAAACACTCCCATCTCTCTTCCATCAAAAGCAACATCTGTAGAGTCTATATAACCAACGAGACCTCCCATTATTCCACCAGCTAAACCACAGAAGAATGCCGAAACCATCCAACCAATGATTTTATATTTCATTGTTTCAATACCCATCGCTTCTGCTTTGTCCTCGTTATCTCTTATGGCATTTAAAATTAATTTAAAACGAGTTGAGTAAATTGCTCTTATGGTAACAAATGCAATCACGAGTGCAAAAAAACTACAAAAGTAAAAAAATTCACCTCTTGCCTCAAGCCCACCAACGTTTGGAAAAGGTGGGGTTGTAAATCCCTGGCCTGCGCCAATGATTTCAATACCTCCTGAGATTTCACCTGCTGCAACACCTAAACCTAGAGTGCATATCGCAAAATAATGACCTCTTAATCCTAAAATTGAATAACCAATTAAACCTGCAACTATTGTGGGAACAACTGCTGCAACTAAAAGTCCAACTGCCATTCCTTGAAAAAATTGAGTTGGTGTGTGTACAAAAGTTTTTTCGCCACCACTTTCTGTCCACTCAGCTAATGGAAAAAACATTCCAACTTGTACCGAGGCACATAAATACATTCCCAGTCCATAAAAAAGAATATTTCCAAATGAATTATAACCCATCTCACCACCTTGAATATTCCAGGTAACGGCAAGAATAATTAGTACACAAAGTATGGATAATTGAACTTTAAATGCTGGAAAAATAAATGGAGCTGCTAGTCCAAATATTAATATTGCAGCATATAATATTATATTTTTATTCATTATTTTCTAGATACCAGTTTTGTAAATCCTTTATCTGGACAGTAAGTATAATCATTATCATCTATTATTTTTCCTGATTTTTTTCCTCCCATAGGAACAAGAACCCATCTAAAAGTTAGGCATTTTTCTTCATCGCCTATCTTTTTAATAGTTAATTTTTTCTTCATCCCAATTCTTTTTTTTGGATAATCATAACCAGAAAAAAATTCACGTGTTTCACCTTCTTTCCAAACTCCAAGGGGAAATTTACATCCCCTGTCTATAGCAATTACAACACCATTTTTTCTTTTTCTACTATCCCAAACTCTGCCTAAACATTGACCATTGTTTGTAATTGTGAAGTATTGAATTTTTGAGCCTCTTTTTCTCTCATAAACTTGAATTGTTTCACCTGTTTTCTTATTTTTCCAATTAATTGGTCCTGAAACCTTTAATTTACCGCCATGTTGTTTGTTATTTACCTCATAAAATTTAAGCTCATTTGATCCTGTTGATGATATTCCAAGCCATAATTCAATGGGTATAAACCTTTCTTTAGCATATGAAGAATTAGTTAAAATAAATATGAATATTAAAAAGAATATTTTTTTCATTTCAAGTACTCTCTTTTTCTAGAAAGTTTAAATCTTCTATAAACAAGAATTAAAACTAATAATAAAAAGACAGATCCGATTCTAAATTCTGTACCTAGAAGGTAGTCTGCAAATTCCTCAAAAACACCTAACCCCATGCCTGATAAAGCTACGCCAGGTAAATTTCCTAATCCTGCAACAATTACAATCATGAATGATCTAATTGTGTACGGTAGGCCCATATATGGATGTATTGTAAAAGTTATTGAAATTAAAGCTCCAGCAACACCACATAAAGCAGCATTGATGCCAAAAGTAGCAGCATAAACTTTTTCTGTGTCTACACCTAAAATTTTTGCAGCTCTAGCATTTTGAGCAGTAGCTCTAATCGCTCGACCAAGTTTAGATTTTTTCATGTAAATAACTAAACAAATCGCAAATACGATACTTACAACCGCAGAAAATATTTTTGAATTAGGTAAAACTACATTGCTATCAAATAAAAATGTTGTTCCATAACCTGAATTAGCTAAAACAACATCTGCACCAAAAGCAAAGTTCATTAGCTGCATAAAAAGAATGCTTATCCCAAATGTTGCTAAAATTGATATAAATAAATCTCTATCTACAACTTTATTGATAACTAATTTGTAAATTCCAATACCAACAAAATACATTATGAATGGTGATACAATTACGCCCCAAGCAGGATGAATTCCAAAAAGATACATAAAGTAAGCGATGTATCCACCTAATATAACTAAATCACCTTGGGCAATATTAATGATATTCATTACTCCCCACTGCAAAGCCATTCCATATGCAATCAATGCAAATAAAACTCCTAACAAGATGCCATCCAAGCAAGCTTGTATTGTAATCATAGGATACTGAAAAACCATGAAATCCATAATTTGCCTTTAAAAAAAAATACCCCCTAAAATTTAGGGGGTATTTAAAGATTTTTATTATCTGTCAGACCACTTAGGAATTGGGTGGATCAATTTAGCTGAAGCCCATTTTAAAGGAGCTACAACTTTATTTTCACACTTCCCAGCGCCGTCGCACATTACTTGGAAAAGTACCATCGGTTTGTCAACATTTTGACCACCTGGTGCAAACTTGATATTTCCATAGAATGTTTGCATGTTAGTAGCTGCAAGAGCATCTCTTACTTTCTTTTGATCAAAAGAATTTGCTCTTTCAAATGCATCTTTGAAAACTAACAATGCTGCAGAAGACTCAGCTGACTGATACGGCGGGTCATATCCAAATTCTTTTTGGAAATCTGCCGCGTAAGTCATACCATCCTTAAAGAAGTTATCTTTATAAGTTAGTGTTTTATGCCATTGAGATGCGCATAAAGCGTACTGAGAGTTCTTACCATGTTGTTTTGATAATTTCGCAGCATCGCAATGTGTCATTGCAAGCATTGGAACATCAACTTTCATCTCAGCAATTTGTCTGATTGCAGTCAATGCACCTTTTGTATGACCTGACACTACAAGAACATCTGGCTTCATTTGTTTTACTTTAACTAATGTAGCAGCCATATCGTTAAGCTCTTTTGGAAGCTTATCGTCTATGATGATTTCAGATCCAGTCTCTTTAGCTGCATCTAAAATACCTAATCTAACGTCTTGTGAGAATGCATCTTGTTCAAACGCTTGTGCAATTCTTACACCTTTTCCACCATTTAGTTCAACTGCTGTTCTAATAGCTACATCAAGATATAAGTTAGCTGGAGCTAAAACTGCAAATAGATATTTGTATCCTTTTGTAAACAAAGATCTAGAAGCACCGTTTGCCTCAACCATTGGAACACCGTATTTTTCAGTTACTGGTGCAATAGCTTTTGTTAAACCAGAGCTATATGGTCCAAGCATAAACTCAACACCATCTTGTGAGATTAATCTTTCTGCTAACTGAGCTGCTCTTTTTGGATTCGATTCATCATCATAATAAATGATCTCAAACTTATAAGTTTTTCCACCAACTTTAACTCCACCCATGCTATTAATTCTATCAACAGCCATGTTGTAGCCGTTTTGAGTATGAACACCATTAGATGAATATTTTCCAGTTAATGAAATAGCAGCACCTAAAACAATTTTATCACCAACTACTTTTGCTAAAGAAACAACAGAAGTTGAAAGCAAAATTGCTACTGCAGAAATAAAACTCAAGATTATTTTATTTATTTTCATTTTATTTCCTTTGTTATTAATTAATTAATCCTTAATTAAATAAATAATTTATAACTATTGCAAGAGGCAAAAGTTACTTAAGATAAATTTTAATATTGTTGTGTAGCAATAATAATAAAGGCAATTAAAATTAAAACACTCGCTGAGATTGTATTAATTGTTTTTGGATTTGCTTTGATCCAAGTGATAAGTTTTTGTGCCAACATAGCGTATGCGATTAGAGATAAAAAATCTAAAACGATATAAGTGGTAATTAAAATGATAAATTGAATTACATAATTACCATTAAAGTCGATAAATTGTGGAAATATTAAAGGAAAGAACAACCAAGCCTTAGGGCTTGTGCCTGCAACTAAAAAACCATCTTTAAAAAAGGAAAAAATACTTTTTGTAATAATTATTTTGGAATTAATATCTTTTGGTGACGTTTTATAAACATCATAAGCTAAATAAATTAAATAAATTACACCAAGCCATTTAAAAAAATTTAAAAAATTAGGATTATCAGATAAAAAAGTTCCAATAACAAAAATTACTAAAGTTGCTTGAAATAAATTTGCAGTAATATCTCCAAAAGCAGTCCAAATACAATTTTTGACACCATAATTCATTGAATAGGAAATAATTACTATTCTAGGGGTACCCGGTGTAATGAATAAAAAAATTATAATTTGTAAAAATAGGATAAAATCTAAGGGGAGCATAAAAAAAAAGATAGTCCTTAAAAACCGGGAGCTAAAGATGGCTAAGAAGGACTATCAAACTAAATATATCAGATCCTAAAAAAAATGCATTATTGTTTTTTTTCAAATATAAAGGATTTATGAAAAAAAAAGGTCACAGGCCAGTCACCCGCGTCAAAAATCCCGAGCCAAATCTAGAAAGTCCAGATTGGGTCATATGGGCCGCATGGGCAGATAGGATCACTTTTGAGGAAATTGAAAAAAAAACAGGTTACCGAGAATCTGATGTCATAAAAATTATGAGACGGTCACTTAAACCATCCTCATTTAGATTGTGGAGAAAAAGAGTAAATCAAAAAAGCATTAAACATAGAAAAAAATTTGAATATTCTCGAAAACAAATAACTAGTAAAATTAAAAAAGGTGATTATCTGTAATTCATGAAAAAAATAACAATTTATACTGGTCCAATGTGTAATTATTGTGAAGCAGCAAAAAGATTATTAACTAGAAACAATGCAACTTACACAGAAATAGATATTGCAAAAGTTGAGGGAGCGATGGACGAGATGATAAAGAAAGCTAATGGAAAGAGAACAATACCACAAATATTTTTTGATGATCAACACATTGGTGGGTATGATGAAGTTAGAGCTTTAGAAAAAGAAAAAAAACTTCAAGATTTGTTAAAGTAAATTAATTACTCAAGTGTAAGAACTACATCAGGTCGGTTTGCATAAAAACCTCTATTTGCAGCAGCGGCTAAAGCACAATCGGTTGCTAGTCCAGCATTTTCTAAATATCCCAATGCTGTTGATGTTCCAAAAGCAATTTTAACTGTTGGAATTTTTCCAGCCTCCATAGTAAATGGTTTCGATAATGCTTCTCTATACTCAAAAAAAGCATCACCAGCATCAACTGTTCCTGTTGCTGAGTCTGTACCTGTTCCGTCACCAGCTGTAGTACTATTCATTACATCTCCATGATTTGTACCACCTGGTATACCTGCATAATAAGTTCCAGCAACTGCAGCTCCTGAAGTTTTGCTTCCTTTTCCGTTTAAACTGGCGGAACCAGTTGAACTTGCAATAGTATTACAAGTTGTTGCTCCACTTGTAACACTACCAGCAACTGTAAAGGCTCTATTCATAGTAATCTGAAAATAAGTATAAGTTTTTCCAAATTCAACTTTTGATAAATCTCCTAAACTTGCTGCTGCTGCACCAGCCGAAGTAGATGCAATATCAATAGACCCAGAATTACCAGAATATAAAACTATAGGATTATTACATGAGGCATCAGTGCTGGTGCTGTCACAAATTTCAATTCTTGTTATTGTAATTTTATAGGTTGTTGCCTCAGCTTCAAGTGCAAAAGACCTTGTGTTAAAAAAAGTTAATATAAATAAAATTATTAAAAAAATATTTCTCATATTATTGACTTGTAATTATTACTGAACCCTGGATTTCTATAGTTAAATCGTTATTTCTTCTAACTTTTTCATATAATTTTGCTTGCATATCCTCTTTTTCAAAAGCTACATCAGAAAATCCTTCATCCATCGTTCTTATATTTTCTCTAGGTGGATGAACAAATAATAATTCAGCTTCCATAACATCATCTACACCAGGAAGAGAAGAGTCATCCATTGATAAGTTCAATTGTAATGAAGGGTTTATATTTAATTCTGAAATATATTTATTTCCTTTTGAGTCTCTCGAAGTTTTTTCACCCTCCCATTTATAACCTTTAAAACTAAATTTTGCCCAGGGTGTATAAGGAACTTGAGTGGTTAAGTAGTAATCCCAGCCACTAAGTATTTGTTCAGCTGTTCCATCAATAGTTTTCATATTTGTTATCTTTTGGTATCGATTTAAAGATAGATCTAATAACGATGCTTTTGCTTCAAGTCCATATCCCAATCTCCTGTGTCCTTCGAATGTGTCTGCATCAATAAAAGTATTTGCGCCATACATCATTGAATTATCATCAGTTAATTTTCTATAACCAATACCTAAATTACCATGAATTCTTCCATCACTATTTACCTCTTTGGTTCTCAAGCTGAATTGCGTGAATAAGTTTGAATTATCATCCTCAAGGATATTTCTAAGGCCTAAAATTGAAAATTTTATCTGATCTTCATCCTTATCATTTAATTTAATAGATGTCTCAGTTAATCCCTCGCCTGGAATAATATTGCTTATATACTTTGAAACTTGGTTAGATACATCATCTGCGTGTGATGTCGAAATCATTAAATATGAAATTAAAATTATTAAAATTTTTTTCATATACAATAAGTAATTTATTTATATACATCTGTATAGGTATTTTATTTTTTCAAATTAAGAACTTATGAAAAAATCACGATTTATAAGGATTAATTAAATTTAAAAAGTTCCAGAGAGCTCTATATTAGCACCGTAATCAGAAATTCTACTAATCGAACTATAATTAGAGTTAAATTTTAAATTAAAGTTACCAATATCTTTAGTATAACTTAAATTTGCAAAATTATTTGTAAGAGGATCAAAATCAAAAGCAAACTGAGTATCATCCTCTTTTGATTTGCTAAATTTAATTATAAATTTTTCCTTTGTAAAAAGTGGAGCATCAGACTTATCGTTCAATCGAATTGTCCTCTGGTAATCGGTGGATACAGTAAAACCATTTGTGTGTATTGCTTCAAACCCAATATTTGTTTTTAAATTCTGTCTTGAATATTTTCCTGAAAGAATTTCTTTATTTACAGCAGTTGCTCCAACATTTTGATATTTATAAGTAATATCATCTGTTAAATCATAAATTATTTCAATTCCTCCCATCGGTTGGAGAGTTCCTTGATCAGATACATATTTTTCCATTTCGAATAAAAGACCACCAGCAAATTCTCCACTTTCGAAAGTGTCTTCTTTATATCTAACATCCGTAGTTGGGCCATCAATAGTATTGCTAATAAAATCAGTAAATTCAGATAATTGTGTCACTCCATAAGTAAATTTTCCAGTTGGCGTTATATTTAACTTACTATAGGCAGTTTTGGTTCTATAATTAATTGTTCCAAATACTTGTTTTCCATTTCTTTCGCCTGATAATCCCCCTAAATACTTATTATCAAATCTTAGTGCACTTAATCCTAAAACTGCATTTATATACTGAGTATTACTTGTTGGAACAACACCATATATATTTAAAGTTAACGACTCGAGATCGACTTCTCTTTGTGAACGTCTAATATCTGACTCGCTATTACCATATCTTACAGCCAAACCAAAAAACTTATTGTCTCCAAATTTTCTATCTGAACCAAAGGTTAGTCCTTTAGTGTAAATATCTTTTGGTTTATCCAAAATCGTTTCGTCGAAATTTCCAACAGATATTTCTGCTATACTCCATGATGACCACTTAGATTTTTCGTTTTTTTCTTTTTTCTCATTATTACTTACCAGTCTAACCAGGTTATTTTTTAAAGATGGCTCAAATTTATTTACCAAAGATTTTAATAGAGGGTTCGGGTAATTTATATTTATATTATGACTAGATGATAATGCCTCATCATCTCTATTTCTTTTGATCCACTCAAACCTTTTAAAAATAGTATCAACATTTAAGGTAATATTTTGTTTAGCCAATTCAACTTGAGAACTAATACTTGCGTTTGGATCTGATACACAAGCAACCAGACCATAAGGACATTCTAAATTAAATTGATTTATTTGATCTACCCCTTCACCAGTCATAATTTGTACAATAAACAATTTCATTCCATCTCTTGAAAAAGAAAATCCTCTTGGCTTCCCAAAGCCACCTGGTGTACTTCCAAAATTGTCAATCTTATGTCTACCGACAAGTGTTGCCGTTGATACATCATAATTTTTTTCTAAACTAAACTGATAAATGGAAGCATTACTAAAGTCATCACCGACGTTATCTGTAGAAATCATAATAAACATAGCGCTACCATTATCATTAAATTCAATATCACGTGCTTTTTCTGTATCACCTGCGTCGTTTTCAATGCCAATTGTAGTTAGATTAACAATGTTAGTTTGAGTTGGTGAGGAAATATCAAAACTCCCTGTTAGAGAGTAGCTTCTTAAATTAGGAGTGTTGTCTTGTGAGCTTAATAAAAACATTTTTTTCCCATCTCTACTAAAAGACGCACTATCTTGTGTGTTGTCTGGAGTAATGAATCTATTTTCAAAAGTAGCTGATCTAAAGTCAAAAGATTTACTTAAATTAAATTTACCCAATCTTCCAGCAGTATCTAAAAAGAAAAATATTTTTCCATTATTAACAATATTTATGTCTTCTAATGCTTGATCTATTCCACCACCAGCACCTTTGCCAGAAAGTAGTCCAGGATCAAATCCATCGAGATCATTACAATCTTTACTTCCGTTATCAGTTTTGACTGTAGACAATTCAAAAGGTACACTTAACCTATTCATAGATAAATCAAGTTCTCCTTGCTGGTTATGGTTTGCTGCAAATACTTGAAGACCATCATTACTAAATATAACATCATGAGGATCCTCTGTTCTGTCATTACCAAGTGAGGCACCAGTTTGAGAACTAGTACAGCTTGCATTTCCCAATGGAATACGACCATCTACCCATTTGACCGTCAGAGCAGCTGCAAATGCGAATGTTGAAAAAAATAAACTAAATAAAATTAAAAATGCTTTAGGTTTAAGAGCACTAGTCAAAATTAATCTTTCAAATTTTTTAGATTGTTTCAACATTTATTTAGTCTTTTTAATTAATTCAGTATTTGCAATATTGATCACCATACAAGTAATATCATTCCTCAATTTTTCTGCACCCTAGTTTAATTGATTTTCAATAAATTGAAAAATGGTTTTAAGCGTTACCTTATTTATACCATTTATGATTTTTTGAACACCTTCCGCTCTTAATTCTGCACCATTTCTAATATATTCCTCTGTTACACCGTCTGTATAGTTATTAATTTGTTTTTTGTTATTTCTTCATTAATTTAATGTTTTAATCAAAAAAGCTAATTATCTATAATTAAGAACTTATGAAAAATCACGATTTATACGGATTAATTAAATTTAAAAAGTTCCGGAGAGTTCTATATTAGCACCGTAATCAGAAATTTTATTAATATGACTATAATTAGAATTAAATTTTAAGTTAAAGTTACCAATATCTTTTGCATAACTTAAATTTGCAGAATTGTTCGACAGAGGATCAAAATCAAAAGCAAACTGAGTATCATCCTCTTTTGATTTGCTAAATTTAATTATAAATTTTTCCTTTGTAAAAAGTGGAGCATCAGACTTGTCGTTCAATCGAATTGTCCTCTGGTAATCGGTGGATACAGTAAAACCATTTGTGTGTATTGCTTCAAACCCAATATTTGTTTTTAAATTCTGTCTTGAATATTTTCCTGAAAGAATTTCTTTATTTACAGCAGTTGCTCCAACATTTTGATATTTATAAGTAATATCATCTGTTAAATCATAAATTATTTCAATTCCTCCCATCGGTTGGAGAGTTCCTTGATCAGATACATATTTTTCCATTTCGAATAAAAGACCACCAGCAAATTCTCCACTTTCGAAAGTATCTTTGGCGTATCTCCTATCAGTAGTAGGGCCATCAATTGTGTTACTTAAAAAATCAGTAAATTCAGATAATTGTGTCACTCCATAAGTAAATTTTCCAGTTGGCGTTATATTTAACTTACTATAAGTAGTTTTTGTTCTATAATTAATTGTTCCAAACACTTGTTTGCCATTTCTTTCACCAGATAATCCTCCTAAATATTTATTGTCAAATCTTAGTGCACTTAAGCCTAAAACTGCATTTATATACTGAGTGTTACTGGTTGGAATAACTCCATAAATATTCAATGTTAAAGACTCTAAATCTACTTCTCGAACAGATTTTCTAATATCAGACTCGCTATTTCCATATCTTAACGCCAGGCCAAAAAACTTATCATCTCCAAATTTTCTATCTGAACCAAATGTTAGTCCTTTGGTATAAATATCCTTTGGTTTATCCAAAATTGTTTCATCATAATTTCCAACAGAAATTTCTGCTATACTCCATGATGACCATTTGGATTTTTTCTTTTTTTCCTTTTTTTTTGTATTGCTTACAAGGGTTGCTAAGTTATTTTTTAAAGAAGGCTCAAATTTACTAGCCAATGATCTTAATAGAGGATTTGGGTAATTTATATTAAAATTATGACTAGTTAAATCCTCATCATCTCTATTTCTTTTGATCCACTCAAACCTTTTAAAAATAGTATCAATATTTAAGCTGATATTTTGTTTGGCTAATTCTATTTGAGAAACAATAATTTGGCTTGCATCAGATGAACATGAAACAATACCATAAGGACATTGAAGGTCAAATTGATAAATATTATCTACTGCCTCAGACGACGGAGCATCTAATTGCAGCATAAATAGTTTCATACCATCGCTAGAAAAAGAAAAACCCCAACTTATTCCATGACCCGCTACCTGAGGTGGAGATGCTGTTCGAAGTGCTCCTCCAGGGGTAATACGATAAAGAAATGTATGGCTTCCTAAATTAGTTGCTGATGAAACATCAAAATTTTTACCTAAACTAAATTGATGAATTCTATTAGTAAAATCAGCTGTATCAAATTCTGAGACAAACATTTGACTACCATCATCATTAAATTCAATATCTCTAAATGACTGATTTCCAGTAGGATTGTTTACTCCAAGGTCAGTAAACAAGTTCACGCTATCTATTTCCGTAGCAGAAGTGAGATCAAACGCTGGTGATAATGAAAAAGTTTTTATTATAGGTACATCACTAGTGGCATCCATAGAATAAAGTTTTGTACCGTCTTTACTCATCGAAAAACCACCTATCGAGCTGCCAAGATCAAATTCATGTACATATTTTGCTGTTTTAAAATCATAAGGTATGCTCAAATCAAATCTATGTACTTCAGCTTCAGCACTCATAATAAAAAGAATTTTACCACCTTGTGCTGCATGAATACTTCTATACGCACCTGAGCTAACGCTCATACCTTGCGCCCGAAAGTCGCTATGGTCAATATCAAAACGATCAACATCATCACAAGTGTTCGGTATATCATCTGTAGTAATAGCTTTTACAGTGTTTAATTCAAATGGAGTAGCAACTTTATTCATTGATAAATCAAGATCATGAAACTGACTTTTATTAACACTAAAAATCATTGTACCATCTTTGCTCCATATGACATCTCGTGCTTCTTGGGTTGAGTCGTTATTAAGTTGAGCGCCTGTTTGAGAACTAAAGCAATTAGCATCACCGTTAGGAATTCTATTATCTTTATGTGTAAGCGTTAAAGTGGCGGCTAGAGCTAGTGTAGAAAAGAAAACTCCAAATAAGAGAAAAAAAATATTAGTATTTAAAACACCTGTTGTTAAAGACTTAAAAGTTTTTTTAATATCTAATTTTTTAATAATTTTCATGGTGTTGAGATTTATTTCTTTTTGATCAGCTCAGTATTTTCTATATTGATAGCCATACAAGTAATATCATCTCTTAATTTTTCAGCTCCCCAGTTTAACTCTTTTTCAATAGATTCTACAATGTTTTTAGGTGTTACATCTGTCATGCCATCAATGATTTTTTGTACCCCTTCTGCACCTAATTCCTCACCATTTTTTAAGTATCCCTCTGTTACACCATCAGTATAGACAACAAATGTCTTATCTTTAAGATTTATAGTGTTTGATTTTACCATCGACTCTGTAAAATACTTTATAATTCCAATAGGTGGCATATCCGATTTAATATAGTCATAGTTTTTATCTTTATCAAAAGTGAGAATACTCTCATGACCTGCGTTTATAAAAACTAACTCACCTGTTTTTATGTTTAATTTACCAAAAACAGCTGTTACGAACATCCCTTTAAATTTAGCTTCAACTAATTCATTATTTACTCCAAAGACAACTTTTTCTAAAGGGAATTTTAAATTAGTAAGAGTTCTAAATATTGAGGATGCTTTTGCCATATACATTCCAGCCTTAACTCCTTTGCCAGAAACATCGGCTAAGGTAAAAAAATATTCCTCAGGTGTCGATCTAACAACATCAAAATAGTCACCTGATACGTCTCGAGCTGGAACGTTTTTAGCAAAAATGAAATTTTCAAATTTTGAGATATCTGGAAATAAACTTTTTTGAACTCCAGCAGCTAATTCTCTTTCTTTTAAAAGCTTAGCTTCTTTTTGCAAATTGGCTAAAGCCAATTTATTTTCTTCAATAAACCTAAAATAAAGACCTGTTAAAAATGTTATAGCAACAATAAATATCGGATAGCTAATATCTACCAGTTCAGATCTAAATTTATAAATTGAAAATCCAATAATTATAATTGCTAGAATATTACCAAAAAAAATTGATAAACTATATTTAGGTTTTGTTTTTTGAGATAATATAAATGTTAACAAAGCTACAATTATAGAAAATAACAATTCAAAAATATAGGTATTTGGATTTCTTATTAAATAAGATTGGTCCAAAATATTTTCAATCACATTCGCATGAACTTCAACTCCAGGCACAGTTATTCCAAGTGGAGTTTTAACTAAATCGAAAAGTCCTTGAGCTGATGCACCAATTAAAACGTATTTATCCTTAAAATAATCTGATTGAAATTTTCCGTCATAAACATCCTCAGCTGAGATATATTGTTTCTTGTCTGATTTTTTATATTTGATCCAAATAATACCATTAGGATCAGAATTAATTTTATAAGGTCTCGTGCTTATTCTTTTTATTCCAACTTCATTAAGTTCTATGTAAACATTTTTTTGTTTAGCACCGACACGAACCATTTCTAATCCCATCGTGGGATACAATTTTTTATCAAATTGAACAATGAGAGGTAGCGACCTTATTATTCCATCTAATTGATCTAAAAAGGAGATTGAACCTAATCCCTTTACATTTTGTTCTAACTTTTCAAGTGAACCTATTGAGTAGGGATATTTATAAGTAAATTGTTTAGGGTCTCCTCCTTTAGATAAAAATCTTGCCTTAGCTTTTCGATCATAATTTGAATGCGATGGAACAGCACTACCTAAAACAGCAATTACCGATTTAGACTCTTTTAATTTTTCAGAAAAAACATCATCGGGACTTTTTAAATCTAAAAGATCTTTAATATCATTAGGGACTAAATTATAAGATTTAACTATTTCATCTGGGGATTGTTTGTCTTTTTCAGTAAAAAAAATATCGAAGCCAATCGCTTTTGGATTTGATAAATTAACTTGATCTATAATTTTTGCAAAAACTTTCCTGTTCCAGGGAAACTGTCCAAATTTTCCTAAACTTTTTTCATCAATATCTATAATGACTACTTCACTATCTTTTTTTTTAGCAAATACTTTTTGATATAAATCAAAACTTAGATATGAAACTGATTTTATGAATGATGGATTTATGATTTTTAGCAAAATTAGAAGTAATAAAACTACTAAGAAAGTAAAATAGTTTAAGTGTTTTTGCAAAAATGCTTTCACACGTCAAATTTATATTGAATTCAGATAAAGTAAATAAAACTTAATGGAAAAGAACTAATTATCTCTTATTTCTTTTTTTCTTAGCTTTTCTTTTCTTAGCTGCTTTTTTCTTTTTAACAATTCTTTTCTTTTTAGCTATCTTTTTTTTCTTTTTAGGCTTCTTCTTAACTTTTTTCTTTTTAGGTTTTGGTTTTTTCTTAACAGCTTTTTTCTTTTTAGGTTTTGGTTTTTTCTTAACAGCTTTTTTCTTTTTAGGTGCTGGTTTCTTTTTCACAGCTTTTTTCTTCTTAGGTGCTGCTTTCTTTTTAACAGCTTTTTTCTTAGCAGGTTTTTTCTTTTCTGCTTTTGCTTTTTTCTTAGCTGGTTTTTTCTTTACAGCTTTTTTCTTATCTTTTTTCTCAGCTTTAGCTTTTTTCTTTTTACCTTTTTTCTTTTCAGCTTTGCCTTTTTTCTTTTTACTTTTTTTCTTTTCAGCTTTGCCTTTTTTCTTTTTACCTTTTTTCTTCTCTACGTTGCCTTCTTTTTTAGCAGCTTTTTTCTCTGCTCTTGCTTTTTTTCGTTCTTCAGCTCTTTCTTTTTTGATAGCAACTTTCTTTTCCTTATCTTTTTGAATATTTTCTTTAATAATTGTTTTAATTTCCTCTTTTTCAAAACCTAACGATTTTAATTCCTTCTTTAGTTTCTTTCTTAAAACTTTTCTTTCACTTTTAGCTTCATCTGGAGATAGTTTGGCAACTCTTAAGGCTTTCATTTTTTTATTAAATTTCTTCAATTGGTTTTTAGTAATTTTTTTAGCTTGTCCTGGTGCTTTTCCCTTCGTCATTGAAGTCATGCTATAAGGATTATCGAGTAAAGTTGAGCCAAGTTTATTCCCAACTAGAACTGCTCCTGGTCTCATTCCTAAAGTGTTATTTTTTCCAGGACCGATTAATAAAGTGTCAGTTTTTCCTTTTGAAACTATCGTTTGAAATTCTGTTCCTCTAGAACCTAATGTACCTTCTGGAACTTCTACAGTTAAACTGTCAGGATTTTTTTTACTGATAAGTCCAGAGATAACTTTTAAACTGCCCTGTTTTACACTTGCAACTATTTTTCCATCATTTGTTTCAGGATCAAAAACAAATGTGTCCATTACTACTTCTGAATCTTCGCCAACGGTAAAAGTTGATTGGTCTAAAAGTAAAATTTGAGTTCCTGAACCAGGTCCTGCATAAATCGTCTCATTTAAATAAATTTGATCACCAGCTTTTAATTCTCTTGTCTCAGTTTTAACTGTACCAGAAATAGCCCCAACTATTCCTACTAGTTGTTTTTCAATCGTTAATTTTTCTTCAGCATTTACATTAATACTGAATAAAAAAATTAAGCTTAATAAAGCTGATATTATTTTTTTCATACATCGAAAAAGTATCAAAAATCATAAAAAAAGAAACCATAAATAACTCAAATTGAACAGCCTAAATGCTCAATTTTAAGGGGATTTATTGATGATAATTTTTATAATAATAGAAATCAATTGAGTCTGGTAGATTTAGAGAAACTTAGAGAAAAAGAATCGGTTATATAGTCGTAATTTAGAATATTTCCCTCAGATATAAGTTTTTCATAAGACATATTTATAAAAAGACTTCTATTAGGATCAATAGCTGGAAAAATGTCTCCGATAGCTTTGGTTAACATTATATCAAAAGTATTAGTATAATCTGATCTTAACTTTGTTGAGTCAACTGAACTATCTTCTTTTTTATAATCATTAAAACCATATGAGTTACTCACAGCAATGTATGCCCAGGGAAATGCAAAATTTAAACCAAAACCGACATCATATGTTTCATAATCATTTCCAGCATCTACTCTTGCATCTGTATCGGAATAACCAAAACTAAGACTCGATGAAATAATTTCTGTAATAATTAAGTCATGCCCGAAAGTAAAACCATGGGCTACTGAATTTGTTTGCATCGCAGTGTCGTCCTCAGAATTGTGGTTACCTTTAGAGGTTGCATAAGAGTAACCATAACTAAATGAATTTCTTTCCCCCACTGAAAAAAATCCTCCAATACCATACATCTTTGAAAAACTGTCTGCATCTGTTTGATAATCAGTTTTACTTAACATCAAATATGGGCTTAAACTTTGATTGCCAAGTGTTGTATCTAAACCTAGTGTAAAACCATAGCTTTGAAAATCATCGTCGGTTTCTGCGTGTTGTTCTGAACTTGAGTGAGAGACATTTAATAATAAAGAAGACTCTTCTCCAAGAGGTCTTGTAGCTGATAAACCCAAACCACCACTTAATGTTCTATCATACTTTGCAGAATTAAAACCAACAACACTATCACTCTCACTTTGTAATCTTGTTTTTGAAACGCTATTGACATTATCTGTATATAAAGCACCAAAAGATAAATCGGCAGTTATAGTCCAAAGACTAGGCTCTCTATCTTTTAATTCTTCCTCGATCTCAACTAAAGTTTCAAGATCTTCTGGATCTAAATCTCTTCTTAATTTCATCTCTTCTATAATAGTGTTAGCTTTTTCTGGAGAGTCCACTTGTACTAATACAGAAAGTAAATATAATTTAATTTCAACATTATCAGGATAAATCATAGTCAATCTCTCTAAAGTAGATATTGTTTGCTTGAAATTTCCCATCTTACCCTGTTGTTGTGCATATTTTAAATTTAAATCTAGATCATTAGGTTTTTGTAAAATTTGCATATAGGTAATATTTTTTTCTGAAGATAATGCTGATGTTGTCATCAACAATATAGTTGAGGCTAAAATTATTTTAATTCTGAATAAGCTTAAAATCATAAAAACGGAAGATATTAGGTCTACCCTTTTTTTCAATTAATAATTTTTTTAAATAAATGTTATTTACCAATACAAATTAATGTCAAATCGTCAGAAAGTTTCTGACTTTTGCTAACATTTATTACTGATTTTGTAATGTTATCTAATTGCTTAGTAGTTTCTTTATTATAGTTCTGCTCAATTATTTTTATTGAGCCATCAATTCCTATCTCCTCTCCATTGTCATTTAAACTTTCAGACAAGCCGTCGGTAAAAGCATAAAATCTTGAACCATTTAATTTCATTTTATGAATATTATAAACATCTTTATCTTTTTGTTTAATAACTCCAAGTGGTGGTGCAGAGCTTTCAATTTGATCATATTCACCATTACTGTTTCTAATAACTGCTGGTTGATGGCCAGCATTGACCCATCTTATTTCATCAGTGATCAAATTGTATTCGCCCACAATTGAAGTCACAAACATTCCTGCAGTTTTAGTATTATTTAAATCGTTATTCATATGAAAAACCATTTCATCTGGATCTACTTTTGATTGAGATAAAACTTCAAATAAAGTTGATGCTTTAGCCATAACCATTCCAGCATGAATACCTTTGCCAGCGACATCAGCAATTACAAAATAAATGCTATCATTGTGAGGATAAAAACTGAAAAAATCACCAGACACTTCTCTTGCGGCAATATTAATTCCATGAACGGGATAATTTTTTAAATTTCTTTTTGGTAAAAAATTTTCTTGAACTTTGACTGCAAGTTTAACTTCTTTTGAAATTCTTTCACGCCACTTATTTTTTTCCTCTTCAGTTGTTTCAAGTTTGCTCATTAATTTATTATAATAAAGACCAATGACACCCCCTGCAGTAAATGGATCTTGGGGGCCTCTTATCTTTAAGTCACCTGAAACTGATTGTTTGTCTAAAATAGAAATTAAATCATGCTCAATAGAAACTGCATTATGTTCTGCAATATTTAATCCTAGTTCTTCTTGAACGGGGCTAACTCTTAATGGATAAAATTTATTGAAAAAATTTAAAACTATAAAAGACGAAATAAATGTAAAAGCTCCAATACTAATTATTCCAATTAACTGAATTTTAATTTGTGAAAATCTATCAAGTCCAGTATCTAAAATATTTAAATCACTAAAAAATCCAACTGCTAGTGTTCCCCAAATTCCTGCAGCTAAATGAACTGGTACAGCACCAACTACATCATCGATTTCGAATTTGTTTAAAATCTCATTTACTATGATTGCAATAATCGCACCGACAATTCCAACAAAAATTGAAGTAACTGATGTCATTGAATTACATCCAGCTGTAATTGCAACTAAACCTGCCAATGGTCCTAATATGATATAAAAAGGATCGGGTTTTTTAAACTTATAGTAAGAAATACTTAAACCCGTTAACAAACCAAATGCTGCAGCTAAAAAAGTATTAATCAAAATTAATGGTACGGTTTCATCCATTGCACCATTACTTCCACCATTAAACCCAAACCAACCAAACCATAAAATTAAAGTTCCCAAAACCGCTAAAGGGAAACTAGAACCAGTAAACTTACCTTTGTTGGCTTCTGAATATTTTCCTATTCGAGGGCCTAAAATGATTACTGCTGCAAGAGCAATCCACCCTCCAACAGAGTGAACAATTGTGCTTCCGGCAAAATCAACAAAACCTAAATCGGAAAGCCATCCAGTTGTTTTGACTTCTCCTGTTACACTCAACAATTGATCAACAGTGTCATATTTTGACAGATAACTTGAAGACCATGCCCAATGACCAACTATAGGATAAATTATTCCAGTAGCTAAAACTGTCATTATTAAATAGCCATTAAATTTCATTCTTTCAGCAACAGCACCAGAAATAATTGTTGCAGCAGTTGCAACAAACATTGCTTGAAAGACAAAATAAGTCATGTACTCAGCTTTATCTGTTTTAAAGAAAAATAAATCGGTACCAAAGAATCCATTATAAGAAGTTCCGAACATCAAGCCAAAACCAAAAATCCAAAAAATAACTACCGACACCCCAAAATCAGCGGCGTTTTTTAACGCTACGTTAATGCTGTTTTTGTGTCTGGATAGACCCGTTTCCATACACATAAATCCTGCTTGCATAATGAAGACTAGGATTGCGCAATCTATAACCCATAAAGTATCGATGTTACTCGTTAGAATATCAATAACGTCTTGGGGCATCATTAAGAAAAATTATTATCTATAAATACTCATTGGATCATTAAAACAATCCATGTGCTCCAAAGTTTCAAAAAAGATTTTATTTAGCTCTGCTGAATGAACTATTGGACACGTATCATTATTAATGTCGTCAACTATACTTTGCTTTACATTATTCATTGCCAAAGAACTTGATAAAGAACTTGTGGCTTGCAAAACACTACCTGTCTCAACTAAAGTATAGCTTGGTCCAATCATAGCAGAATATTGACCGCAGTTGCTTAGAACCGGTATCATTAAAATAAATAATAAAATTTTTTTCATAATCTGAAGCTATTTTATTTACAAGATTTTATGAAATAATAAAGGAGCCATTTTGAGTTTTATCTAACAATTATCCCTCAGCACAGCACCGTTTCTTGCTAAGCTTATTGTACAGTTGTCATATTTTGTAGATAAAGCAACAATTTCAAAAGTTGAACCAGACCCATTGACGCAAATTTCAAAATCAATATCATCTGGAATAATATTATCACCATTAAATAATGATGTTTCAATTTCTGTTGAAGTAGAACTATCTGGCGAGCAAGAAGTTACTGGAGGAGCCCCTCCTGTGACGAAATAAGATCCAGAATTCGCATACTCCTCTGATTGTGCTAAAGCGATTTGTTGTACTATATTTTCAGCTGAATTTTTTCTAGCACCTTCAACATAGCCAGTGTAAGTAACAATTCCGATTGATGAAAGAATGCCTATTATTGCTATTGTAACTAAAAGCTCTACTAGTGAAAAACCAGTAGAACTTTTAGATTTCATTAAACAAACTTTAACAGTTATTCAACTTTTACTGTATTTGATAAATTAAACTTACTCTCAGTAGAGTTTTTAGTTTTTGTAGTAATTGTTATTGTTGTTCCATCATCGTCGATGTAAGTAACACCTACAACTGTTCCAGAAGCATTCTCTACAGCAGCTTCCCCAGATTCATATGGATTTTTGAAATCTGATAGTGCACTTGCAGCAGCACTAGATACTTCATCCGCTGCGTCTACGGTGCAATCAAAATTACCATCCATTGACTCGCTTTCTCCGATTGAACATTTTTGTAATTCTGCAGCAATATATTTTGTTGCAGATGCATGGTTACTTGCAGCAGAACTTACTTTAGCTCCACCCACGTAACCTTGGTATGCAACTGTACCTACAGCAGCTAGAATACCAATGATCGCTACAACAACTAATAATTCGATAAGTGTAAAACCTTTATTATTTTTCATTATTCCTCTTTTTTTAAATTAATTTAAAAATTAGCTAATTTTTATTGTTTTTTTTTTGTTTGTAAACACATTTAGAAGACTAATAAACGCAACTTTTTTTGTGGAAAATAAACAATATCTGCTCATAATGAGCCTTTTAGAATTATAGTATGTCCTATAAAGTCGATGAAATTGATAATAAAAGAGTAGTTCACTTAAATGGTGAAATAGATATGGAAGTTTCAGATAAAGCTAGAAATACAATATTGCCATTAATTGAAGCCGGACATGAAGTTCAAATTAACTTAAGCAAAGTTGATTACATGGACTCATCAGGTATTTCTGTTTTAATTGAAAGTAAAAAACTATCAGAACAAAAAAAAACAAAATTTGAATTGATTGAAGTAAGTAAACCTGTAGAAAAAGTTTTAGCAATGGCGAGGAAATTTTTATGAGTTACAAAGTTACAGAGGATGGAAACATAGCAACTATTCATCTTGATGGTGAAATAGACATGGATGTTACTGAAAAAGCTAAAGAGGTAATTTTTCCTCATATTGAAGCTGGAAAAGAAGTTCACCTAAATTTAAGTAATGTTCAATACATGGACTCATCAGGTATTTCTGTTTTAATTGAAAGTCATCAAAAAGCATTAGAAAAAAATACTAAAGTAATCATTAAAGATGTAAGTAAATCAGTTCTTAAAGTCATCATGATGGCTAAGTTAGAACAAATATTAAACTTGGAATAATTTTTCATGAGTGAAACAGCTCAATCTAACCATACAGAAAAAAAGGATTTTTTAGTCAGATCATCAAGTTTGAAAGATGTAAGAACTTTTTGCAGAGAGGTATTTGAAAAACTTCAAATCGAACAAAATTTGAAAGACGAATTAGTATTAGCTATCGCTGAGGCTGCACAAAATATTGTTAAGCACGCATATAAAAATGATCCTCAAACTGATGATAAAATGGTTGTGCAAATAAGTTGTAAAGATAACAAACTGCAAATTGGTTTTTATGATATGGGAACACCTGTCGATCCAAATAAAGTGAAACATAGAGAAATTGATAATGTTAAGCCTGGAGGGTTAGGTACTTTTTTTATTCAAGAGATAATGGATGCTGTAGAATTTAAAGATGGAAAGAAGCCCTGGATTAATCATTTAGTTTTAACCAAACAATTATAAAGTGATTAGCCTCCTATCAAAGCTCCAACGTTGAAAATTGGAGAATACATCGCAATCATAAGTCCTCCGATCATAACACCCATGAAAACGATCATAATCGGTTCAATTAAGCTTGATAAATTTTCTACAACAGTATCAAATTCAGATTCATAATATTTAGCAACCGATCCAAACATTTCATCTAATTGACCTGTTTGCTCTCCAACAGAAATAAGCTGACTAAATGTTGGTGGAAACAATTTGTCTTTTAAAAAAAGCTTTGTCAAAGTATCACCAGAGAAAACTCCTTTTTTAACATTTTCCAAAGACTCCAATACTACAACATTGTTACTAACAGATTTTGCAATCTCTAAACTTTCTAGTAAATTAACACCGGCTGCACTCAAGTTTCCCATGATCAGAGAAATTCTTGCTAACATCGATTTTAAAATCATATCGCCAAAAATTGGAAGTTTTAATACTTGCTTATGCCATAAATATTTAATTTTTTCATTTTTAGTGGTTACATATCTAAAGACTACAAAAAATATTACTAAAAACAAAAACATTAATTGACCACCAGTGCCTCTTAAAAAATCACTCATTCCCATAATTGCAGCGGTTGAGCCTGGCAGTTCAATTCCCATACCATCGTACATTTTAGCAAAAACAGGAACGACTTTTATAAGCATGAATACACTCACAGTTATTGCAACTGTAAACATAATACTTGGATACATTAATGCTCCCTTAATTTTCTTCTTAATTCCCTCTTTTTTTTCTAAAGACTCGACAATCTTTAATAAGAATACATCTAATTTACCACTAGCCTCTCCAGCTTTTATTAAGTTGACATAAACATTGTCAAAAAGTTCTGGATACTTATTAAAGCAAGTCGACAAGGTAACACCACCCTCTAAACTTTTTCTAATATCCTCAACTACATCTCTCATAGCTGGACTTTCTAATTGATCTCTTAACATTGCTAAAACCTGTAAAATCGGTAATCCAGCCTTAACCATGGTAGCAAATTGCTTTGAAAATATAAGGACATCCTCAACTTTGGCTTTTTTCTTGCCAAATAAAGAGGATTTTTTTTTCTCTTTTTTATCCTTAGTTTCCTTCTTTTTTTTTGAAGTTCTAACTAAATTGGTAATGATTATTTTTTGTTCTTTAAGCTTATGGGATGCCTCGTCTAAATTTAAGGCTTCAATATCACCTTCAACATATTTGCCATCTGAAATACCTTTGTAAGCAAAAGCTTCCATAACAAAATCCTATCTATTCATTAGAGAGAACTCTTTCATACTCTCTAAAATTTAACTCACCTGCTGCAATTAAACGTCTCCCCATATCTTGCATGGTTTGGAAACCTTCTTTGATCGCAATCTCTCTTAATTCTGGTGTAGTTGCTTTTCTTAAAATTGCTTCTTTTAGTGGTTTTGATACCACTAATATTTCATAAATACCTTGTCTTCCTTTGTAACCAGTATCACTACACTTAGCACAACCTTTACCTTTGATAGCTTTAACTCTTGTTGCTTGCTCAGCTGAAAAACCTAAATCTTGTAAAACTTTTGGATTTACATCATCATCTGGAACTTTACAATCTTTACAATTTTTTCTTGCAAGTCTTTGAGCGACAACTAGTTGACATGCAGCACTAATTAAATAATCAGGAGTTCCCATATTTTGTAATCTAGTAATAGTACTTGGTGCATCATTCGTATGCAATGTGCTGAAAACTAAGTGACCTGTTAGTGCAGCTTTAAGACCTATATCAACAGTCTCTTTATCCCGCATCTCTCCAACTAGAATTATTTCTGGGTCTTGTCTTAAAAATGATCTCAGCGCTGAGGCAAATGTTAAACCAATATCATCTTTGATTTGAACTTGACCAACTCCATCTAGTTCATATTCAACAGGATCTTCTGCGGTTAGAATATTTAAATGTGGTTTGCTTACCTCTTTTAAAATACTGTAAAGTGTTGTTGACTTACCAGATCCAGTTGGACCAGTAACAAGAATAAGACCTTGAGTTGAATGAATAGATTTTCTTAAACTTTTTAAATCTTGATCCTCAAAATTTAATTGCTCAAGTGTAATATCACCTGCATCTTTATTTAATACCCGCATAACTATTCTTTCATTATTTGCTGTTGGCAAAATTGAAAGACGAAGGTCAACCACTTTACCTTCAATTTTAAAATTAATTGCTCCGTCCTGAGGCAATCTTCTTTCCGCAATATCAAGTTTACCCATAATTTTAAAACGAGTAACTACAGCTCCATAATTGTCATGTAAAAATTGTCTATATTGTTCTTGTTCTTGAAGCATTCCATCAAGCCTATATCTTACTCTTGAAGAAAATCTATAGGGCTCTATGTGAATATCACTCACTCCATTTTTGATAGCGTCTGCCACAACTGCAGTACTAAATTTGATAACCTCAGACTCATTTTCTATTGCTTCTATATCTTCTTCAGGTGGTTTTTCTAAAACTTCACCAGCTTCTCCAAGATCAGAGTCAAAAGTTTTTTGTTTCTCTTTATTTTCTTTTCTTATAGTTGCTGTTGTAACTTCGCCACTTTCATTTGAAATTCTTTCAATGAATTCGGAAATCTGCGTTAATGGCGCTGCATGTAATTCAATGTTTTTTTTTGTGATAGCTTTTAGATTTCTCATTAATGTTAGTTTTGAACTATCAGGAATAGCTATGTGAAGAGTCTTGCCATCAATTTTAAATGGTGCAACGAAATTTACTTTTATATAATTAGATGGAAGAACAGTTTTTACATCTTCAGAAATTTCTACTTTGGTTAAATCAATAATTTCTAAATTTTGCTCTTTAACTAAAATATCAAGAATTCTTTTTTCATCGGTTAGTTTCAGGTCAAAGACTGCTTCGATTTGAGACTTATTTCCTTCTGAGCTAGTTTTTTTAATATTGATTAAATCTTTTCCAGAAATAACATCATTATCAATTAATACATTGATTAAATTGATTTCACTTTCTCTACTTATTTTAAGCATAATTCTACAAAATTCTTGGTGCTATGAAGACCAATAATTCATTTAGTGTATCTGATTTACTTGTTCCTGAAAACATTTTTCCTATAACTGGAACATTTGAAACCCCTGGAATTCCCGATTTACTGTCTCCAATCGTGTTTTTCTTAATCCCACCTATGACAACAATATCTCCATCTGCCACCAGTAATTTAGTGTTAATTTCCATAGTATTAATCGCTACACTGCCTGCGTTTTGTCTATTTGGTGAGTCATTATTTACTTTAACATCTAATAAGACATTTCCATCTCCGATTATACTAGGTGTTACAGTCATTACTAATGCTGCATCTTTATAAGTATCTGCACCTTCTCCTCCTGAAACTGGGATTTGCTCACCTTGTTTGATCGTTGCTGTTTGATTGTCTAAAGAAAATAACTTCGGATTAGATATTGTTTTAGATAAGCCTTGAGATTCAAGAGCCTCAAGTTCAACTTTTAAAACAGCTGATCCAGTTTTTCTAAGAACTCCGATTCCACTTGTTGCTGCTGCAGCTGGAAAATTAAATAAACTATCATTTCCAACTGTTGTATCATCACCTATTCTAGAATTGGCACCTGATGGCGCTAGAACGGTACTTCCATCTTGTTGACCTCCAGCTCTAACTCCTCTTCTTGAATAAGCTGCACCAAGTCTAGCTCCTAGTTCACGTTCAAAACTTGAAGTTGCTTCGACAATGAATACCTCCATTAAAACTTGCTTAGTTCTAACATCTATCTCTCGAATTACTTTATCTACAACATCTAAATCTTTTTCTTTACCTCTAACTATTATTGATCTTGTGGTTTTTTCTTCTGTGACTTGAATAGGAATAAAGGATCCAGCTGCACCCGTTGCAGTAAACAATTCGGTTATTGTTGCTTTAGCTTCAGCTGGGGAAATATAATAAAGTCTAAATATTTCTGAGATTATTGGTTCAACTGAATCTTCAAGCTCTACCTTTTTTTTAACAGCCTGTGCTCTCGCAGATTTATAACTTTCTTGAGAAGTTAAAGTAGCAGGTGTAGCAACTCTAATTATGTTACTTGCTACATCAATGTCAGCTGCATAATTTTTCATATCTAATAATGCATTAAAGGCTTTATCCCACGGAACATTATCTAACTCTGCAGAAATTGCTCCTGCAACATCATCTCCAACTAAAATATTAACACCGCCAATCTTGGCCATTAATGTCATGACTTCGGCATAATCCATATTTTGGAATCTGAAACTTACATTTTGTTTAAGAGTTGGATATTCATCAGGGATCAGTAAATAATTTTTTTCTTTTACAGAAGATATTTTTTTTCTTTTTTTAAGTTTTACAACATCAGCCTCTACTGGCACAGGACCCATCTCAGCCATTTTTTCTAATTCAGCTTTACCCATTTTTTTTACATCAGTTTTTATCAATGGGGTATCATGTTTAAATCCTTTAGATCCTTTTTTACCTGTTGTAGTACAACCTGAAACAAACAAGACCAAAATAATTAAACTCAAAATTGTTTTTAAATAATTTTTAATCATTAGTTGTCTCTCTCAATAATTTGATTTTTAAAATTAATAACCACTTGAGATCCACCTTCTCTATCAAAAACGATCTCTTTTGAACTTATTCCAACAAGAGAAACACCTGGTGCTATTTCCTCATAAGCAGCTAATGTTATAATCTCACCACTCTCATCTATAATAGATGCATAACTTTCATCAGTTCCTTCAATTATTCCAACTAATTTAAAATTAAATACGCTTAAATTTCTTTTATCCTCTTCAGTCTCTGCAATTACTTTAACTCCTCCACTAGATCCGCCTAATGATCCATCGCCAACGAAAGGATCATTCAAAGGTAATGGCTCTTCACCAACTTCTGATTTTATACCTGCTTCTTTTAATGCTTGTTGTTTTTTAACTTTTTGATTTATCTCTTTAGCTTTATCAACAATGTTTTGCTGTTGATCATGATTGTCCGCTTGAACGCTATAAGCTGAAAAAATCAGAAAAATAGTAATTAGTATAATTTTAAAAAAATTCATCTGCTAATCCCACTATTGTTAATGTGCCATTTACTTTTATCGCTCCGGTTGTATCTCCTCCTTTTAACACTTGTATTGACTCTTTGTCAAAATTTAGCATTTTTTGCGAGAGAGATACCTCCCTTTTAAACTTGATATAGCCTAAAAAGTTGCCTGTTATCTCAAAATCCACAGGTATCTTATAGTATGCAACATTTTGCTTTTTCTTTACATCACTCCCTTTTTTCTTCTTCTTTTTACCAGTTGCTTTTGCGATTGCCTCTGCTTTAGATGTTGCTTTAATGTCTTTCTTTTCAATCTTAGAAATTATTAGATTGTTTTTTCCTGCATACACACTCAAAGTTTGATAAAGGCCCTCAACCTCTGCTTTTGAGTGAAATAATGTAGAGTACTGTTCGTATTGTGGTCTAATTTTTTTAATTTTCTTTTTCGCAATTACAATATTCTTATTAATTTCTTCCGTTTCTTTCATCTTTAAATTCATATCATCAAGTTGAACTTTCTTTTTTTCTACAATTGGATTTAAAACACCGTAGAAAATAATTAAAAATAAAACTACAGCTCCGACAACAGAACCAATTTTAATCCAAGTTTTCTTTTCAACATTTTTAAGTTTAGCTTGTATGTCTTCTAAAGAAATATTTTTTAAATCAATACTTTTCAAATCAATATTAAAATTCATAATTATGTCCTCTTAATTTTTACAAAAACTCTGAATCCTTTCATTGTCACACCACTTCGAGATCTACCAGGCATTCTCATTGAGGATAAAGAAGCTTGTTCAACGAGAGTCTGTTTTCCTAAATTTTCTATAAATTTTAAAATATCTTGGTCACTAGCAGCTACACCTTGTATGGTTAAAAGATTTGATCCATTATAATCTACTTTATCAAATCTTAGTCTTGTTGGTACGCTAGATGCAACTTGAGCTAATATTCTATACGTTAAAACTTTGTTGGATTTTAAAGAGTTACTTAATTGTAAAGTAGTTTCCATTAATCTTAATTCTTTAGATACTTTTTTAAGTTCTGCAGTCTTTACTTGATGAGTTTTTTTAACTTCGGCATAATTTTCCAATTTTTTGTTATATGAATAAATATTCCAAAAAGATAAAGCAAATAACAGTAGATAGACTGCAGCTATACCTCCAGCTAAGCCCTTAAATGCAAAACTTGAAATCGCTTTCATTTTCTTTTGTTGGAACATGCTTTTTCTGTTTGGAAGCAAATTGATATTTTTTGCAGCAGTTACAAATTTGTAATATCCAAATACGTCAAGCTTTCTAAAAGCTAAACCAATAGATGTTGTAAAGTAAGATCTATTTTCTAAACTCACTCTTTCATTTATCTGTTGCGGGATCTGTAAACCTTCAATCGGATCAAATAAATTAAATCCAACATTCATTAAAGATTGTCTGAAGAAAGATAAATATTCTTCAACATTTTTTAAATCTGAAACAACTTTGATATTTCTTATTCTTTTTTCGTATTTTGTTTCAAAGTCTTGAACAGCTTGTTTTACTTGTGTAACATATCTTCTAACCAATGCTTCTTTTTCTTGAGCATCTTGAGACTCTAATAAAATTTTTCTATCTTGGCCTCTTAAAAAAATATCAGTAATTATTGGGTTATTATCATATAAAATCATTAAATAGTTTTCGTCCAAACCAAATTCTAAAACCGCAGTCAGATTTGCATCCTCAGTTTTATTTGATATCTGATTAATTTGATCAACCGCAGATTTTAAAGCAAAACACTTTACATCAATGATAACTGGATTTAGACCACTACTTTTTACAATCGCAACGTAGCTATTTATATCTGCCAGCTTAGATGCAACAAATAAAATATCCATTGTATTATCTTTTTCATTTCTATTGATCACTTGATGAAAGATAGAATAGTCATCTAAATTATCTGTTAATTGTACTAAATTTTCCCATAAAGAATTTGTTTCAATTGCTTTTTGTAACTCTTCCTCTTTCATTAAGGGTGCAGTGACTACTCTGATAATTGCACTAGTCACAGGTATTGAAATAGCAACGTTTTTGACATCTACTTTTGATTTTTGTATTGCTAAATTCAATTCTGTTGTTACTTTTTCAGCATTATCTAAAACGCTAGTTTCATCGGGCAGATCAATTGGATGTGTATAAAATTTTTCTAATACCCATTGATTTGATTTATTAGAATTTATTTGAGCTAACCTTATTTCTTTGTTAGTTAGTTCAACACCAATAACTTCTTCACCTTGGATTGAAGATTTTCCAATTTTAGATTTAAAAAAATCAACAACTTTACTGAATGGATTATCTTTATTTTTAATTGGAGATTTTGGAAGTTTAATGCCTTTTAATGATGGTTTTTTTATTTTTAAATTTTTAAATTTTCCAAATATATTTGAAATTTTGTTTTTTGGCGCCGCATCAACGCTTTCTTCAGTTTTTTCAACTTCATTATTATTTAACGTTGTCTCATTAGCGTTTGTTGTTGTTTGAGGACTAATATTTTCTGTCTTCTCTTGTGGCTTTGGTTCTGTTGAAACAGTTTGATTTATTTTTTCTTCAGCACTTGTTGTTACTGCAGGCTGTTCTTGAGTTGATGCCAGGTTTTTTTGTGCTTCTTCGGTAAGTTTTTTTAATTTTTCACTTTCAGCCTGCACATCATCAAACCATTTTTCTAAAATTGGTATAGCCTCATCTAAATTTTGTGTCCCAGATGATGAAATTTTTTGTTTTCCATCAATATAAAGTCTTCCTACCCAATTTTTAGATTTTAATTCTCCCTTATACTTATCTTGTCTTACATATATATGTAGTCTGCCGTCTTTTTTATGTATAACTTGATGCTCAGTAGTTTGATTTTGATTATTTTCCGACGTTATGCCTGTTTCTTCTGGAGAATTTTGCGTTTCTGTTACATTTTCATTTAAATTTTCATCAACTTTTGGTTGATTCTCAATTTTTTCGACATTTTCATCACTTTGAGATTGATTTTGACTTTCTTCTAACTTTTGATCATCAGAAGTTGTAAT
>CACJMP010000012.1:0-31311 GCA_902594595.1 uncultured Pelagibacteraceae bacterium
TTATGAGCAAGTTTCATGTGCAACTCCTCCAGGAAAATTTGGACTATGGTTTATGTATGAACCAATTTTAATGTCGAAAAAGTCTTATGATGCTTTAAATTCTAAGCAACAAAAAGCTTTAATGAAAGCTGGTAAAGTTGCTGAGAAGTACATGACAGCTCAAGTAGAAAACTTAGACAAAAAGTTTGAAGATGCTTATAAAGCTGCAGGTGTAAAATTAGTATACATGGATGCAAAAGACCATGCTGCATGGGTAGAGATTGCGAAAAAATCTTCTCATAAGGCATTTGCTGACAAAGTTCCAGGTGGCGATAAGCTAATGGAAATGGCTTTAGCAGTTAAATAAAATAATATATAAAGAACCCCTATTTATTCTTATTAAATAGGGGTTTTTTTATGAAAAAAAAGTATCTTCAATTTTGTGATCTAATAGCTAAAGCATGTGGTGCTTTTGCTGTATTAGCATTGCTTTTATCAATCTTAGTAATCGTTGAACTTGTTTTTGAAAGATATTTTTTTCAAAGAGCAATTACATGGCAAACAGAACTTGTAACTATGTTGTTAGTTGCTTCAACTTTTATAGGAAGTGTATACGTCCTAAGCGAAAAAGCTCATGTTAGCATGGAATGGATTTACGATTTTTTATCAAAAAAAAATATAATTAGATTAAAAATATTTACATCTTCTATAAGTTTATTATTTTTTCTAATTTTATTTTATTTTGGATTCTTAATGTTCGAAGAAGCATTTACTAAAAATTATTCAACAGGAACTGTTTGGGATCCACCTCTATGGATACCATATTCATCAATGATGTTAGGGGCTTTATTAATGATATTACAGTATATAGCAGAAATTATAAAATTAACTGATGAAGAGGATTTTAAATAAATGGATCCACTTATTATAGCACTAATTGTTGCGGTTTTTACTTTATTAGTACTTTTTTCTGGCATTCCAATCGCTTTTGGTTTGAGCTTTGTTTCGATAGCTTTGTTAGTAACATTTGAGGGTTTTCAAATGCTTGATGTATTTGCTGAAACATTTTTTGCTGGATTAAACTCATTTGTTTTACTTTCTATACCAATGTTTATTTTAATGGGTATGGCTGTTGCTAACTCACCTGCGGGTAAAGATTTATATACAGGATTAGATAGATGGCTTTGGAGAGTACCAGGTGGATTAGTAATTTCTAATATTGGTGCTTGTTCAATCTTTGCAGCATTAAGTGGATCTAGCCCAGCAACTTGTGCAGCAATTGGTACAATGGGAATACCAGAAATGAGGAAAAGAGGTTACTCTGACCAGATCGCAACAGGAACCATTGCAGCTGGTGGAACTTTAGGAGTTTTAATTCCTCCAAGTATTGTTTTAATAGTTTACGGAATTGCAACAGGGACTTCAATCGGTAGATTATTTTTATGTGGTCTTGTACCAGGCTTCATGTTGGCAGGAATGTTTGCAATTTGGGCACTTATTCATAGTTATTTCATTGATAAAGATGCAGCAAAAGCTTTAAGAAATAGAGTTAGACCAACCCTAAAAGAAAAACTTGAAGTATTACCAAGAATACTTCCCTTCTTGGCGATTATAGCTGGTGTTTTATATGTGCTCTATGGAGGCGTTGCTACACCGTCTGAGGCATCCGGAGTGGGAGCGTTCTTAGTTTTTGTATTGATTGCCGTAGTATATAAAATTTATCAGCCAAGTAAAATTTGGAACATTGTTAAAGTTTCGATGAAAGAAAGTGTGATGATAATGTTTATCATTGCTGCATCATATCTTTTTGCTTTTACTCTTTCACAACTGTATGTAACTCAGTCACTAGCACAGAGTATGGTCGAATTAAGCTCTAACAAATGGGTTGTGTTCATTCTAATAAACATATTTCTTTTAATAGCTGGTTTCTTTTTACCGCCAGTTGCAGTTATTGTAATGACTTCAGCTATATTATTGCCAGTTATTACTACTTTAGGTTTTGACCCGTACTGGTTTGCAATCGTATTTACAATTAATATGGAGATTGGTTTAATAACACCACCAGTCGGATTAAATCTTTATATTATTAAAGGAATTACTCCAGATGTTAGTTTGTCAGAAATTTTAAAAGGATCTATACCATTTATGATAATTATGGCTTTAGCCATAGTAATCCTATGTATCTTTCCTGAGATTGTTACATGGTTGCCTGATAAAATAATGGGTAAAGATCTTGGATTTTAAAAAAAAAATAAATAGAAAAATATCTGTTGCTCCAATGATGGATTGCACTGACAGACACGATCGTTTCTTTTTAAGACTGATGAGCAAAAATGTAATGCTTTATACGGAGATGGTTGCTACAAAATCAGCAATTTATGGAGATAGAAAAAAAATTTTATCTTATAGTCCTGAGGAAAAACCCTTGGCGTTACAAGTGGGTGGATCAAATAAGGAAGAATTGGCGGAAGTGGCTAAAATAGCAGAGGATATGGGCTATGACGAAATAAATATTAATCTTGGTTGCCCGAGTAAAAAAGTTCAAAAAAATAAGTTTGGAGCATGTTTAATGAAGGAACCAGATTTAGTTGCAGGATGTATCAATTCAATGGTCAATGCATGTAAAATCCCGGTTACAGCCAAAACTCGAATTGGTTTCGACAATACCGAAGAGCTTGATTATTTGAACAATTTTATTCATAAGATGAGAGATGCTGGTGCAAAAACTTTCATTTTGCATGCTAGAAAAGCAATATTAACTGGTTTATCGCCAAAGCAAAATTTGAATATTCCCAAATTAAATTACAAAATGGTTTATGATATTAAAAAAGAAAATTCTAACCTAGAAATCATCATAAATGGTGGAATTACGAAAATTGAGGAGATTAAAAGTCATTTAAAATATTGTGATGGCGTAATGATTGGAAGATCAATTTATCAAAATCCTTATTCTTTAATAGAAATTGAAAAAGAAATTTTTAAAACCAAAAAAAATCCCACAAGAGAACAAGTCGTTGAAAAACTTTTAGAGTATGTTGATAAGGAAGTAAAATTAGGAACTAAAGTAAATCATATTATGAGACATACTGTGGGTTTATATCATGGGCAAATTGGTTCAAAAAAATGGAAAAGATATTTAAGTGATAATATGATGGCAAGAGACTCTGATTTTCAGAAAGCTAAGCATATTATGACTATTGTTCAGAATAATGAAAAAGCCAATCAAATGAGTCCATAATGGAAGGTGTTAATTCAGGGGAATTACTAAATCTTTTGTTAGTCTTAGCTGCAGCTGCAGCTGTTGCAGGATTTATGGCAGGTTTGTTAGGTGTTGGTGGTGGTATCATTATGGTTCCAGCTTTATACTATGCTTTCACAGTTTTAGATTTTGATATTGTTACTAGAATGCATTTATCCGTTGGAACATCTTTAGCAATAATTATTCCAACATCTGTTATATCCACCAGGACACATATGGAATACAATGCAGTTGATCTTAAAATGGTAAAATCATTTGGAATTTTTATTCTTTTAGGTGTTATTGCTGGAACATTTTTAGCTGTAAATTTAAAAACACCCGCCTTAGTTTTATTTTTTTCAATATTTGCGTTTATTGTGGGGTTATTCTTTATTTTTATTAGAGAAAAACTCATGGAAAATCCAAAAAAAATTTCAAATATTGTAAAAAATGTATCTGGAGTAATTATTGGCTTCATATCTGTGCCACTTGGGATCGGGGGCGGATCTTTGATGGTGCCTTTTATGAGAACTTTTGGTTATGATATAAGAAAATCTATAGGTACGGCAGCTGCGGTTGGTTTTTTAATTGCTTTAAGTGGCACCATCACGATGATAATAGGTGGAAATATAATTGATAATGTTAATGCGCCTTTTAGTTTAGGATATATAAACATATTAGGTTTTATTGTATTTGTTCCTGTGACGATGATTATGGCTAGAATTGGGGCGAAAGCAGTGTATAAAATCAATAAAAACTTGTTAAGTAAAATCTTTGGAACATTTTTAATTATTGTCTCTTTTAGATCATTCATAGAATATTTAACAATAAACTAAAGATGATGCAATTATACGTTTGAGTATGTCATGTTCAATTTAAAAGAAATAATTTCATCTATTGCCGATGTAGGTCAAAAGTTATTTAAAAAAAGCGTAGTAAAAAAAAATAATTTAGAATCAATTATTTCACTATGTGATGATTTGATTTCAAATAAAGGTGCTGCATTTGGGATTACTGTAGCAAGAGATATAACAGACCTATACCATACTTTAACTCCTGAAAATAAATTATTATTTTTTAAAAAAATAAATGAAAAATATAAACCCAATCATACAAAAGTAAATGAAGCAATAAATACGTATAAAGAAAAACAAGATGAAAAAAATCTTTTCAATTTATTTATTGTTACCGAGGGCAGAAGAAGAGAACTTTTTAGAAGAATGAATATGTCACCTAATGGAATTTCAACAATTGTTAATTTAAGAGAGGATTTGTTAAAAATTTTAAAAGATAACCAAGAATTAAAACCTCTTGATAATGATTTACGTGAGTTATTTAAATCCTGGTTTAATCCAGGTTTCCTTAAGCTGCATAAAGTAACATGGAATACTAAAGCTGCAGTTCTAGAAAAAATCATGAAATATGAAAGGGTTCATGAAATAAAGAATATGGACGAACTTAAACGAAGATTAGGTGAAGATAGAAGATTTTTTTCTTATTTTCATCCAGCACTAGAGGATGAGCCAATAATTTTTGTACAAGTTGCTTTAACTAATGGATTAGGTAAATCTATTCAAGAAATAATGAAACCAAGAACAGAAGGAGAAAAGAAATATGACACAGCAACTTTTTATTCAATAAGCAACTGCCAACAGGGTCTTGAAAGAGTAACTCTTGGAAACTTTTTAATCAAAAGAGTTGTTTTTGAAATTCAGGAAGAACTGCCAAATATTAAAAATTTTGGCACTCTTTCACCGATAATTGGATTTAGGAATTGGTTTTCTTACTTAGAGGATAGTAAAATTAAAAACATTGTTGGTCAAAAATTTTTCGAAAATGTATTTTTTTTAAAATCATCTGATTTAAAAATTGGTGATAAAAGAATTATAGACAATAAAGACGCTATTATAAAATTAGTAGCTCATTATTTAATCAATGAAAAAAACAAAAAAAATCTTCCTATAAATGATGTTTGTAGATTTCATTTAGGCAATGGAGCTATAATTGACGATATAGTTATTAACGCAAATGTATCAGAGGTAGGTTTTAACAGGTCATTTGGAGTTATGGTCAATTATCTTTATGAGCTTAAAAATATAGAAAAAAATCATGAGGATTACATAAACCATAAAAAAATAATTATTTCAGAAAAATTGAAGAAAAAGTTATAAGGCTTATTTTTTTTCTAAATCAGTGCCCCATTTTATTTTATTCCAAATTCTTTCGTGAAAATAATAAAAAAATAAAGGAATTATTGATCCGACTCCAAGAATTCCAGCAACTTTTATTGAACCAGTAAATATATAGCCAAATACCATCCAATAAATAAATATTAAAAATCTCCATGAAAAAGTTTTTGCTACTGATCTAATTTTTTTATCAGCCATTGAAGGATTTCTTGATTAATTAAATCTTAATTCTAAAAAAAAGAGGTGACTTCAGTCTCCCTCCATCACCTCAAGTAAAACTTAAATGATTCTATAAATTTTTTTTAACACTTATTAGTTGTATTTGAAGTTTATTAAGCTTTTTTTTAAATATATGAAATTGTTTTGAGACTTAAATTTTATAGTATTTTTAAAAGCCTCAAGAAAATCTCATTCATAATACAAAAAATTAAACAAATCTGATTAACTTAAAACTAAATTTTTTGGTCGTATTCACCAATTTTACCAGTCTGTTGAAGCAAACTATCAATAAAATCAAATATTTTTTTCTTTCTTTCATCTGATGTAGGACTTTCAGTAACGACGACCAATGAAGGTTTGTTTGAAGAGGCCCTTATTAAACCCCATGATCCATCTGAAAAAGAAAACCTAACTCCGTTAACTGTTAATACCTCATTAATTTCTTGATTATCAATAAGAATTTTATCCTCTTTAATTTTCTGAACCTCTCTTACAAGATCATCAACAACTTTATATTTTTCTTCATCTTTACAGAAAGGAGCCATTGTAGGTGTTTGGTAAGTTTTTGGTAATTCACTTATAATTTCATTCATTTTTTTATTCTGATTGTTCAGTAAATGACAAACTTGGATCGCAGAATTTATCCCATCATCATACCCATATCCTAAAGGTTTATTAAAAAAGAAATGACCACTTTTCTCAAATCCGGCAAGCGCTTTTTCATGATTTACTTTTCTTTTAATGTGTGAATGTCCTGTTTTCCAATATATTGTTTCACAATTGCAATCCTTTAAAACCTCATCTGTTGAATAAAGACCAGTTGATTTTACATCAACTACAAATTTAGAATTTTTATGATTTGGTGCTAAATTTCTCGCAATTAATAATCCTATTTTATCTGAAAAAATCTCGTTTCCTTGATCATCAATTACCCCAACTCTATCACCATCTCCATCAAAACCAAATCCAATATCAGCATTATTATTTTTAACTGCTTTTGCTATAGCGTGTAACATTTCTAAATCCTCTGGATTTGGATTATATTTGGGAAAGGTCCAATCTAACTTGCAATCAAGTTCTATTACTTCACAACCAATTCCTCTCAGAATATCAGGAGCAAAAACTCCAGCTGTACCGTTTCCACACGCGACAACAGCCTTAATTTTTTTTCCTATTTTATTATTTTTAATTAAATCTTCTTTATAAATTTTATCAAAATCTTTAATTTGTTTTTCATATCCATTTCCAATTAGAAATTTTTTATTTAGAGTAATTTCTTTTAATTCTTTCATTTCACCTGGCGCATGTGTTAATCCTTTTTGAATTCCCATTTTCACACCTGTCCAACCATTTTCATTATGACTAGCTGTTACCATCGCAACCGCATCAGTATTTAACTCAAATTGTGCAAAATAAACCATCGGAGATAATGATAATCCAACATCTTCTACGTTACAGCCCGTTGATTTTAAACCTTCCTTAAGAGCGGTTTTAATTTCTTCACTATAAGATCTGTAATCATGACCAACAACAATTCTTGGATTATCTTTTTTCGTATGTTTAATGATCTGAGATCCTAAACCTTTTCCTAAATTTTTAATACCTGCCTTATTTATATCCTTTTTATATATCCACCTAGCATCGTATTCTCGAAAACCAAATTTATCTATTAAAATCTTATCGTTCATATATTTTATTTTCAGTGTTTATTTTAGTCAAACCAATCTTTAAATTTTACCTGGTTGTCAGTAGAATTTAAATAATCTGGCAAACGATGATTATCAATTTTTTTTAATTTATAATTAAAATTCCATCTTTCTTTATATTTTTCTTTATCAACAAAGTGATTAAAAAAAACTTCTTTATTGTCTATTTTTTTTTGAAGATCATCAATTGTCATACCACTTAACTCAAATTCATCATGATGTCCGAAATTAACCAATTTTTCATAGAGTTTTTCAGCAGTCATTATATTTGTGAAGTGCCAACCTCCATCATTTATTATTTCTAAATCTATATACCTTGTATTTGAAAAAAGTGTATCTATTCTCCAAAAAGGATACTTTTTATTTTTTAAATTCCTAAGCCATGACATAGAAACCAGGTTTTTTTTTCTTGCCGCTTTAGAGCCATACCATGGGATTAAATCATATAATAAGTTTAACTTATAATAGAAGAACAATTGTTTAAAAATTATTATATTTTTGGTCGAGTTTTTAAATTGTTTTGATTTTAGATTTGGTATTTCATCATTATCACTTAGCATTATTAGATCATTATCAGAGGCTTTATCTATTGCTTTGATCATATAGTCATATGAAAGATTTATTCTTTTTAAGCTATCTGATCTTTTTTCATGTGGTTTGGCTAAACCATTTTTTAATCCTATTATACCCTTAGGTTCTTCATCTATAATTATATAAGAAATTTTATCTTTAAATTTAGGATAGTTGTTTATATCAAAATTAAGTTTTTTCTTTTTGCCACTATGGGAAATAGTTGATTCGCAAACAATGAATTTCTCAACATAATCATTTAATATATTAAACCTTAAATCCATCATTAAATGTTCAGAATAGAATGTAGTGCAATCAAAAATCTTCATATATTATCTAATTTATCACTTAATAGTTGTTTAGGGGTTCAAGTTTATTATTGACATACTTCATTTGTTAATTTTATGTAATTTAATTGTTGATTTTTTTTTTCTATGTTCTATAAATGTTCTATTGATTTACTGATTATATAGTATATCAATGATTTGCGCATACAACATCTAGTTGTTTTAGCCAAAATAACAATTTATAGTAATATTTTATGAACAAAATACTATCGCAGGCATTAAAGAAAGCTGTCTCTGAATATAGCCCAGAAATAAAAGACACCATTAAAGATAAAAGACCTGATCTTTTTTCATTAAACAATGAAACAGAATTATATCAGAACAATAAAGGTATAATTATCAAAATTGACCGCTCAAGAGACAAAAATCTAACAGATTTCGGTAAAGCAACTTTAAAAGACAGATATCTTGGTCACAACGAGTCTTTTCAAGATTTGTTTGCTAGAGTAGCAAGCACTTATTCTGATGATAATTTACACGCTCAGAGAATTTATAATTATATAAGTAACCTCTGGTTCATGCCTGCAACCCCTGTATTATCTAATGGTGGAACAAAAAGAGGTTTGCCAATTTCATGTTTTTTGAATGAGGCATCAGATAGTCTTGGAGGAATTTTAGATTTATGGAGTGAAAATGTTTGGCTAGCTGCTAAAGGAGGGGGCATAGGTAGCTATTGGGGAAATTTGAGATCCATTGGTGAGAAAATTGGTAAAGTAGGAAAAACCTCAGGGATTATTCCATTCATAAAAGTAATGGACTCTTTAACAATGGCAATCAGTCAGGGTTCATTAAGAAGAGGCTCCGCAGCTTGTTACTTACCAATCGATCATCCTGAAATTGAAGAGTTTATGGAAATGAGAAGACCAACAGGCGGTGACCCAAATAGAAAAGCTCTTAATTTACATCATGGTGTTTTAGTTTCAGATGCATTTATGAGAGCGGTTGAAAATGATGATCAATGGGCACTAAAAAGTCCCGCTGACGGATCTATTCAACAAACTATATCTGCAAGAAATTTATGGATAAGACTATTAACTGCAAGAATTGAAACGGGTGAACCTTACATAATTTATATAGATACTGTTAACAGACAAATACCTCAACATCATAAGTTGGCAAATTTAACTGTAAAAACCTCTAATTTGTGTAGTGAAATAACTTTACCAACAGGAGTTGACAAAGATGGTAGAGATAGAACCGCTGTTTGTTGTTTATCATCTTTAAACTTAGAAAAATATGACGAATGGAAAGATGATCCAAATATGATTAATGATGTTATGAGATTTTTAGATAATGTTTTGTCTGATTTCATTAATAAAGCTCCTGATCAATTTAAAGATGCAAAATATTCTGCTGAAAGAGAAAGAAGTGTTGGTTTGGGAGTAATGGGTTTCCATTCGTTTTTACAAAAAAACAGAATCCCTCTTGAGTCGGTGATGGCGAAAGCTTGGAATAAAAAAATATTTAAAAATATTCATGAAAAAGTTAATCAAGCGTCAAAAGACTTGGCTGAAGAAAGAGGCGCATGTCCTGATGCAGCTGAGTATGGATATAAAGAAAGATTTTCAAATAAAACAGCTATAGCTCCAACCGCTTCTATTTCAATTATTTGTGGAGGTGCTTCACCAGGGGTTGAGCCAGTTGCAGCTAATAGTTATACTCACAAAACTTTGTCTGGATCTTTTAATGTTAGAAATAGATATTTGGAAGAAATCTTAGAAAGCCATAATAAAAATGATGATGAGACTTGGTCCACAATCACAACTAATCAGGGTTCAGTTTCACACTTAGATTTTTTATCAGACCTAGAGAAGGATGTATTTAAGACTGCTTTTGAATTAAACCAAAAATGGATAATTGAATTAAGTGGAGATAGAACGCCCTTTATTTCACAAGCACAATCGGTTAATTTGTTTTTACCAGCAGATGTTCACAAAAAAGAATTACATAGGATTCATTTTGATGCATGGAAAAAAGGCCTAAAAAGCCTTTATTACTGTAGATCAAAATCAATTCAAAGAGCTGAAAATGTCAATAACGCTCAATCGACTGACATAACAGCTAATGTATATAAATCAAAAAATCAACAAACCAATGAACAACCAGAATACGAGGAGTGTCTATCATGTCAGTAGTAGAAAAAATAGGAGATAAAAAGAAAGAGATAATTCAACCAAAGAAAATGGGATTACTAGTTGAGAATCCAGTGTACAAACCATTTAGATATCCATGGTGTTATGATGCCTGGTTAACTCAACAAAGAATTCATTGGTTACCAGAGGAAGTACCTCTTGGCGATGACGTAAGAGACTGGCAAAAAAACTTATCACAACCAGAAAAAAATCTTCTTACACAAATTTTCAGATTTTTTACTCAAGCTGATGTAGAAGTTAATAACTGTTATCTAAGACATTACACAACTGTATTTAAACCTACAGAAGTTCTTATGATGATGACAGCTTTTGCTGCGATGGAAACAGTTCATGTGGCTGCTTACTCTCATCTGTTAGATACAATCGGTATGCCCGAGTCAGAGTATTCAGCTTTTATGAAATATAAAGAAATGAAAGATAAATACGACTATATGCAGGGCTTTAATGTAAACTCTAAGGAAGATATTGCAAAAACAGTTGCAGTGTTTAGTGCATTTACTGAGGGATTGCAATTATTTGCGAGTTTTGCAATTCTTTTAAATTTCCCAAGACACAATAAAATGAAAGGCATGGGTCAGATAGTTACTTGGTCTGTGAGAGATGAAACTCTTCACTGTAACTCAATGATAAGAATTTTTAAAGAATTCATAAAAGAAAATCCAGAGATTTGGACACCCAAATTAAAGAAAGAGCTCTATGAGGCTTGTAGGACTATTATTGAACATGAAGATGCTTTTATTGATTTAGCTTTTGAAATGGGTCCTATGGAAGGTCTAACAGCACAGGAAGTTAAAGATTACATTAGATTTATTGGTAACAGAAGATTAGTTCAATTAGGCTTAGAACCAATTTATGATGTACAGAAGAATCCTTTAGGATGGCTTGATACAATGTTAAATGCGGTTGAGCATATGAATTTTTTTGAAGGTCGTGCGACAGAGTATTCTAAAGCATCAACACAAGGGACATGGGTAGAAGCATTTAGTTAATTTCCTAAGTGAAAGATTTTGGATTAGTAGTTATTGGAGCACATTTTGGTGTTTGGCTTGAAGACAAGATAAATAAATGTGGAAATGAAAACATACTTTTAGTAGAACCAGTTCCGTATAATAATAGAATTCTAAAGAAAAATTTTTCAGAAAGAAAAAATATTTTTATCTGTGAAAATGCAATTTTTTCTGAAAACAAAACTAAAAAATTTTTTTTTGTTAAAGAAAAATCAATACATAAATTAGGCAAACATTGGGCAAGTGGTATAGGCTCTTTTGATAAACAACATATTTTAAATCATAGAAATAAAAGATTTTTAATTACTGAGGAAGATATTGAGGATATAGAAATAGAATTCATTAATTTTGATAAATTAATTGAAAAATATCAAATTAAATCTATTAAAAATCTACAAATAGATGCCGAAGGTGCTGAATTTGAAATTTTAAAAACAATTAATTTTACTAAAATAGACATAAAAATATTAGAATTCGAAGCCAAACATTTTGATGGAACTTTTTTTGAGGGGCCAAAAATGACGATAATTAAAGAAAAATTGGCATCAAATGGATTTGAAATTATTAAAATTGATAAAGAAAATATTTTAGCTAGAAAAATTAATTAAATAAAAAAGACCTTTGATCTGGGCCTTTAAAACATTTTTAAGAGGAATATATATGTTTTAAAATTGCTCTGACTCAGTAGAACCAGCCATAGCCGTGGTTGAGCTCTTTCCACTGCTTATCGTATTAGAAACAGCATCAAAGTAAGAAGTACCAACTTCTCTTTGATGTTTGACGCTTGTGTAACCATCTTTTTCACGAGCAAATTCTTGTTCTTGAATTTTTGAATAAGCAGACATACCTTCTTTTTTATATTTTTCTGCAAGCTCAAAAATTGCAATGTTTTGAGTGTGAAATCCAGCGAGAGTAATAAATTGAAATTTATAACCCATAGCACTAATTTCTTTTTGAAAAGAAGCAATTTCTGAATCTGACAAGTGCTTTTTCCAATTAAATGACGGTGAACAATTATATGCTAAAAGTTTACCAGGAAACTTTTCATGTATGGCATCTGCAAATTTCTTTGCTTCTTGTAAATTTGGGGTAGCAGTTTCACACCAGATTAAATCTGAATATGGCGCATAAGCTAATCCTCGAGAGATTGCCTGTTCAATTCCGGCTTTAACATAATAAAATCCCTCTGGCGATCTTTCACCTGTCATAAAAGGTTTATCATTATCATCATGGTCATTAGTAATAAGTTTTGCAGCATTAGCATCTGTTCTTGCCAATATGATAAGTGGGACATCAGCAATATCTGCAGCCAATCTAGCAGCTTTCAAATTTTTAATCATAGTGCTTGTTGGCACAAGTACTTTTCCACCCATATGACCACATTTTTTTTCACTCGCTAATTGATCTTCAAAGTGAACACCTGCAGCTCCAGCTTTAATAAATTTTTTTGCTAATTCAAATACATTTAAAGGTCCACCAAAACCTGCTTCACCATCAGCTATAATTGGAAGCATATAATCTATTCTTTTTTCTTTTTTCATATCTCCATCTAGAAGTTCCATGTGTTGAATTTGATCAGCTCTAATTAAAGCATTATTCATTGACTCTACTAATTTTGGAGCACTGTCATAAGGATATAATGATTGATCTGGGTACATTTCTCCAGCACTGTTTGCATCTGCAGCAACTTGCCAGCCACTTAAATAGATTGCCTTTAAACCTGCCTTAGCATGTTGAACAGCATGATTTCCAGATAAAGATCCTAAAGTGTTAACATAATTTTCTGTGTTTAGTAGTTTCCATAATTTTGTTGATTGTTGTTTGCACAATGAATATTCAATTTTAATTGATCCTCTCAATCTCTCAACTTCTTCTGGTGTATAATCTCTTTTTATTCCAGCAAATCTTTTTAAATCATAAGATACGTTTTCTGCACTCATCAAATAATCCTGTGTTAGTCTAGTGTTAGTAGTTGAAATGAAATTTAGTTGAAAATTAAGTTTAGTTTGAATCGTTATGGGTCTCAACTAGATCTTGCATTCCACTTGAACCCCAATCACAATGATCATCTCTCATGTAAATTCCCCTGCTTCTATGTCTGGCAAGGTCCTCATGTCTTATGATTTGAGCTTCATTTTCACTATTTTTTAATTTATCAGTCATGTAAATCTTATAATTTACAAGATTTACAAAATCTATAAAAAAGTATAAAAAGGTTGTAAATAGTGGAAAAATATTGTAAATATAAATTTACAAAATTTACAGATAGTAAATATGAGTCAAATTAATTTAAAAATTGGTCCGAAAATCAAGGCTTTTAGAAGACAGCTTGGTCTTCAAGCTAACAAATTAGCTGAGGAGTTAAATATTTCGCCAAGCTATTTGAATTTGATCGAGGGAGGAAAAAGAAAAATAGATGGGGACCTTCTGTTAAAAATTTGCGAAAAATTAAATATTGAGCTTTCTCAACTAACGTCAAAAACTGATTTAAACTTAGAAAATACTTTATCTGAAATTTTAGATGATGAATTATTTGAAGATTTAGACATTCTTGGACCAGAGGTAAAAGATTTAGTAGGAACTAACCCCAAAATTGGCAAGGCAATAGTAAGATTAGGCGATATTTTAAAAAAGAAGGATCATGAGCTTGTTAATAAAATTGAGAAAATGTCTGGTAAAATTGTTGATAATAGAAAAAACTCCTTCCCAGGTGAAGTGATCTCAGATTTTTTACAAGAAAATAAAAATTATTTTCCTAAACTCGAAGAATTTGCAGATAAAGTTTTTGAAAAGGTTCAAAAAAATAATCGAACTAGATACATAGCACTTTGCGAATATTTAAACTCAGAATATAATATTCATGTTAAGGATGTTATTCCAGATCAAGAAAAGTTGTTTTCCAAAATATTTAACAAAAACAAAAAAGAGCTTTTACTAAGTGATTATAGTTCATTAGAAACAAAGAAACTTCATGCTGCAGCCCAAATAGCTCAAGAAGGTGCAAATGATGACATAGAACATTATCTGTCTAAATTTACCTTTCCATCAGAAGAGTCAAAAAAATTGAGTAAAGTTGCTCTACTTAATTACTGTGGAGCAGCTATACTTATGCCTTACAAGCCTTTTCACTCAGAATGTAAAAAACTTAAATATGATCTTGAGCTATTACAAAATACTTTTGCAACTTCCTTTGAGCAAGTGGCTCACAGGGTAACGTGTTTACAGGATCCAAAATTACCAGGTATTCCATTTCACTTTTTAAGAGTAGATATGGCAGGAAATATTTCAAAAAGATTTTCATTATCAGGTATAGAAATCCCAAGATATGGAGGAGCGTGTCCAAGATGGAATGTCTATTCAGCATTTACAAGACCTGGAGTTATTCAAGCTGCAGTTAGTAAAATGACAAACGGTGAAAAATATGTTTGTATTGCAAGAACAGTTGAAAAAGGGATTGGCAGATTTGGACAATCAAAAAGCATTTTGTCTATTGGTCTTGGATGTGAAGCAAAGTATGCGAAAGATTTTGTATATACTGAAAATGTGAATATTAACGATAAATCTAGTGAAATACCAATTGGAGTATCGTGTAGAACATGCGATAGATTAGACTGTTCCCAAAGAGCTTTTCCTCCTTTACATAAAAAATTTGATGTTGATATTAATTCGAGGGGTGTCTCTGTCTATGTTGGAGATAAAAGTAAATAACAATGGTTAAATTTATTGTTCCAGCAGTAGTTATTTTTCTTGTTGTTTTATTTTGGGAAAAAATAAATGAAGCAATTTATAAAAAATTTAATATAAAAATTAATTATATAATCTTAATATTATCAATATTAATTTTAGGAGTCATTTTTGCATTATTATATTTTTAATTTACTATGTTTATAAATTTAATTAGAAAAAATTATGCTTAGTTATATCTTACCTTTTTTATTTTTAATTTTAGTTGTTGTTTTTATTCATGAATATGGACATTATTATTTTGCAAAAAAATATGGAGTAGGGGTAACAGATTTTTCAATTGGTTTCGGAAAAGAAATATTCGGCTGGAAAGATAAATCTGGCACGAGATGGAAGATTTGTTGGATACCTCTAGGTGGTTATGTAAAATTTTTTGGAGATAGAAATGTCTTTTCTCAAGCTGATCAGGAAAAAATTCTTGAAAAATATAATGAAAATGACCGTCAAAAGTTATTTGTTCTAAAACCATTGTATCAAAGAGCATTAATTGTTTTTGGCGGACCACTAGCTAATTTTTTACTAGCTTTAGTTATTTTTTTTTCAATTTACACTTTTGTAGGAAAAGATTTTACTCCAGCGGTAATAAATGAAGTTCAAAAAGATAGTCCAGCAATGGTAGGTGGATTAAAGCAAAGTGATATCATTTTAGAGATAGATGGTAATAAAGTTGAAAGCATCATGGATGTTTCTAAATTTATTACAATGTCCACTGCAGATGTTATAGACTTTAAGGTAAAGCGATCTTATGACGAATTATTGCTTAAAATTAAACCAAAAGTGATTTTAAGTGAGGATAATCTTGGAAATAAAATCAATAAACGGATAGTTGGAATAAAGCTCGGTGCTTATAATAATGAAATAAATCACGTAAAGTTAGGCCCAGCCCAGGCCATATATCACGCTGTAAATGAAGTGTATTACGTAAGCATTTCATCTTTAAAATATGTTGCTGGAATGATTATGGGTAAAGCTGATACTTCGCAACTAGGTGGACCAATTAGAATAGCTAAAATTTCTGGTCAGGTTGCTGAATTCGGTATCTTGGCATTTATAAGTATGATGGCATATATTTCCATAAGTCTTGGCTTGGTAAATTTATTTCCAATACCAATGTTGGATGGTGGTCATTTAATGTTATACGCTATTGAGAAGATTTTAGGCCGACCTTTATCACAAAAAACTCAAGAGGGTTTTTTTCGAATCGGTCTGTTTTTATTGCTATCTTTGATGTTTTTCACAACATTTAATGACTTAAAAGACATAGGTTTGTTGAAATAAATTGTTTTTATTGATTGATAAAAAACTCAATAAAATCAGCATTTTTTAAGTATTTTACTATATATTGTGTATGATTTTAAAAATAACACTAAAAAAAAGCTTGATTTATCAACACTTTTGATAAGAATAGAAATAACCATTAACCGGAGCTAAAATGAATAAAAAACAACTAATAGTCAAGCTTTCAGGAGCATTAAACTTAAGTAAAGCTGATGCTGAAAGAACTTTTGACACAATTACCAACACTATTTTAGATGCTTTAAAAGGTGATGATCCTGTAAAAATTGCTGGATTTGGTACTTATAAAGTAGCTAAAAGAAAAGCAAGAGTAGGTAGAAACCCTAGAACAGGTGAGCAAATACAAATCGCGGCATCTCAAAAGGTAAAATTCTTGCCTGCAAAAGCCTTAAAAGAGGTATTTAATAAATAATTATATCTAACAGCCTCAACGATTTTTCTCGTTGAGGCTGTTTCTATATGCAGAATCTGCATATCCAATTTTCCTAATCAGCGTTAGTTTTAAGTAACCATTAAAATATAAACCGTTTTTTAACAGGGAGGTCTTAATGACTAAATTTTTAAATAAAATAAGTGTGCCACTTATTAGTTTAATTTTTCTATTAAACATGAGTAGTGCAGGATATGCAGAATCAACTGTTTCTGCAGAAGTAGGGTTTATTTTTAATACTCTACTATTTTTAATGTGTGGATTCCTGGTCTTTTTTATGGCTTGTGGATTTGCAATGTTAGAGTCAGGTATGGTTACATCGAAAAGTGTATCTGTGATCTGTGCAAAAAATATAGGTTTAGTATCCATTGGAGCAATAATGTTCTGGTTGGTTGGATATAATCTAGCATATGGTATCCCAGAAGGAGGATACATTGGAAAATTCATTCCATGGAGCGACGCTAGTAAGATCGATACTGGTTATGCTGATGGATCAGATTGGTATTTCCAAATGGTATTTTGTGTAACAACAGTTTCAATTGTTTCTGGAACAATGGCTGAAAGAATTAAATTGTGGCCATTCTTTTTATTTGCAGCAATTTTAGCTGGTGTTATTTATCCAATTGTAATGGGTTGGCAGTGGGGAGGCGGCTGGTTAGCTAAAGCTGGTTTCTCAGACTTTGCTGGTTCAACATTAGTACACTCAACTGGTGGAGCAGCTGCTTTAGCTGGTGCAATACTTATTGGGCCTAGATTAGGTAGATTTACTAAGTCTGGAGCTCCGGCACCACTTAAACCTTTTGCAGCATCGTCAATTCCATTAGTTACACTAGGTGTATTCATCCTATGGTTAGGTTGGTTTGGATTTAATGGTGGTTCACAATTAGCAATTGGAACTGCTCCTGATGCAATTGCTGTGTCAAAAATATTTATAAACACTCTATTAGCTGGTGCAGGTGGTGTAATGGCCGCTGCAGCTGTCACTAGATTATCTGGTAAAACAGACGTAGTGCAAATGCTTAATGGATGTATTGGTGGCTTAGTTGCTATTACTGCAGAACCATTAATGCCTTCACCGTTTGCTTCAATTTTAATTGGTGCAGTAGGAGGTATAATAGTTGTTTATGGTACGAAGATGTTGTTTGCTTTAAAAATCGATGACGTAGTCGGAGCAATTCCTGCTCACATGTTTGCAGGTATCTGGGGAACTTTAATAGTTCCAGCTACAAACTCGGGTGCAAATTTTGGTACTCAGTTACTAGGCGTAATTTCAATAAATGCATTTGTATTTGTTGCTGCGTTTATAGTTTGGTCATTGATGAAAGCTACAATGGGTATCAGATTGAGTAAAGAAGCTGAACTGAAAGGAACTGATGTATCAGAGACTGGAGTTATAGCTTACTCAATTCGTGACTAATTGTTAACAATAACAATTACGGGGTTCTTCGCTCTCTGTATCTCCGCGATAACTCATCGGAGGACCCCTTAAATCTCTCTAGTTAGTTAGTTAAAAAAAGCCCCCTCCCCTTAGGGGGCTTTTTATTTGTTGTCCTCCCATAATTTTTTATAGTCCAAGAAAGGAGATAAACCGTAACTTGAATTAACATTGGTTAAATGAAGAGATAGACTTTTGATTGGTGAAATACAAACTTCATTTTCATAAATTTCATTAATATATTTTTCAAAAGGATCATGGCGATCTAAGCAAGTTTTGTAAAAATTTTCCCAATATTTATCCAATAAATTTTTACTTAACATAAATGTACATAGGGTCTTATTAATTGTTCTCCAATGTCTATTGCTACCAATCAAAATATTTGTTTTTTCATCATTCATATAAAGATAAGGGTAGTCAGCCGGGCACATAATTATGTCTTTTTTTACTTGTGAGGCTATTCTTTCATATGACGAAATCATTTCATCTAACATTGTTTCAGCGTGAATATAATCATCCTCGATAAAAAAAATTAGATCATCACTTTGGTTTTTACCAATTTCAAAACTCTGGAGTAAGCTCGCTAAGTTAGAAAAAGTTTCTGTTTTTTCCTGTTTTTTAATTATGGATTTATATTTTTCATGATCTAATGGAATAATTTCAATATTTTGATCTTGAATTAATTTTCTAATTTTATCTAAGTTATCTTTTTTTGATTGATCATCAACAATAATTGTCTTGATTTTTATAACAGGATATTTATTGCGACAAACAGTTATTGCTTTGATTAATGAATTAATAGATCTTATTGAGTACTCAATTTTTGGTTGCTCAAACAATCTTTTCTTTTTTTGATCCCATATTTCTACCACTGTGTTCATACGTAACACAATTAATAACGATTTAACTTTTTTTGTAATTTTAACATTTCCTAGAGGTAATATTATCGATTTTTGATTAATAACTGAAAGTTGATCATTAAGTTCTTTTTCTAATGATGGTGATACAAAATTATTTTGATCAATAATTTCGTAACCTAACAATCTTGCAAGTTTTATAAAAATTTTTTTCATAAATATAAAATATATGGTATAGATATTTATCTGATTATGACAATTAAATCATCGAAAACTCTTGTATCTGAAGCACTTAAAGAGATAAAAACTATTTCAACTGATGAAGCTCATGAAATGTCAAGTAATAACCAATGTAATTTAATTGATATTAGGGATATTAGAGAACTTGAAAAAGAGGGTAGAGTAGAAAATGCCAATCATATCCCAAGGGGTATGCTTGAATTCTGGTTAGATCCTGACAGCATATATTTTAAAAAAGGAAAACTAGATTTAAATAAAGAAATGGTTTTATTTTGCGCTGGGGGTTTAAGATCTGCATTAGCAGCAAAATCATTAAAAGATATGGGTTTTAAAAAAGTCTCTCACATAGACGGTGGTTTTGGTGCAATTAAGCAAAGTAAATTTAAAATTGTTTAAGAATTGTATTCATCTAAAGCATAATCAAGACGGTCTTGTCCCCAAAAAATTTTGTTATTAACAACAAAAGTTGGTGCCCCAAAAATATCTTTCTCAAAAGCCTCACTTGTCAAATTTTTTAACTTTTCTTTAATATTATCTTTTTTAATATTGTTTAAGAATTTTTCTTTATTTAAACCAGTTTTTTTCACTATAGCGTCAATAATTTTTTCTTCAGAAATATCTAAGTTTTCTTTCCAATAAGCATCAAAAGAAATTTCAAAGAATTTTTTTTTTAGATGATCATCAACAACAAGATATCCTCTCATTAAATATAACGAATTTATTGGAAATTTTACATTCCATTTAAATTCAATATTATTTTTAGATGCAACTAACTCACAATCATTTTTCATATTTTTTAGTTTGCGTTCATTAAAAGCAGGAGGAGTTATTTTTCCAAGGTTATGAAGTCCTCCAAGCAATATAGGCTTATAATTAATATTAATTTTGTTATCTTCATTTAAAGAATTTAATCTCTTATAAGCCAAATAAGAATATGGACTTATAAAATCAAAATAAAAGTCCAAATTTTTAATCATATAAGCTGATGCTTTTTGCGTGAAATATTCTAATCAACCAATAAATGAATAAACCTAATGGACCTATTAAATATGTGATTAATAGAGGAAAAATCATTAATATCTTATTAATAGAAAATTTCTGTGAGTCTTTAACAATCCACCCACCTGTAAAGAGATTGATACAAATAAAATGTGTCCAAAACATCATTAGAAAAGTTTTATTAGAAAATAAGTCAGAAATATTATCTATACTCAAGTAAAGACTAAAATTATTATTAAAAGGGTAAATATTTAGATAAGCTTTATAAAGAATAAAAATATAAACCCCACTTAAAATAAAAATTGGAAAAATTGAGGTTACAAAATACCTACAAAAATAAGATTGAGGAAAAAAAATTAATACTAACCAAAACGGCAAAACTCCTAAATTTACCCAATAATAGAGCATTTCAAGTGTAAAATAAGTATAAATTTGTTCGATCATTTAAAAATATATTATATTAAATCTTTTGATGATTCCCATAAGAAATAAAAAAAAAACTCTTCAGGTGACTGTTGATGAAATGAGAAATTTTGCGTTCGCTTATGTTGAAAAATATGCCCCATCAAAACAGCAGCTTAAAACATACTTATTAAAGAAGTATTTAAAAATTTCTGTACCAAACGTAAAAAAACAAGATGTTAATAATTTAATCGATATTGTTTTGTCAGATTTAGAAAAAAACAGATTTATTAATGACAAATTTTATTCTGAAACTAAAGCCAAAAGTATGATTCGACGGGGAAATTCAATAAATAAAATAAGAAATTATTTAATAGGTAAAGGTATAGAAGATAATTTTATCAAAGAGACAGTAAATAAAATTCAAGATGAGAATTCAGATCAAGATTTTTTTTCAGCAATCAAAGTTTGTAAAAAAAAAAGAATAGGGCCAGCTAGAATAGATGATAATAGATCTTTATTTTATAAAAAAGATATCTCTTTATTAGCAAGGAATGGTTTTGATTTTGAAACTTCAAAAAAAGTGATGGACTTAAAAAAAGAAGATTATTTAAAAATTACAAAATTACTTTGACTTTTTGTCTTTTTCGATTTTTACTAAGTATTCAATTTTATTCTTAATGTAATTTTTGACAAAAACAAATACTAATAATCCGAAAATTGAGACTGATACTAAAATGATAAGTATAATTCTTAATTGATCATCCATTATAAAATTCCTTTACTTTTTAAAATTAAACTTGAATTTTTAAAATCTTCTTTACCATACAAAATCTCATTACCCTTAAAATCAGTAACGTTTCCCCCAGTATGCTTTAGTATTGCGTGACCTGCTGCTATATCCCACTCACAAGCTCTCGGTTCAGCAACATAACCATCAAACTCACCAGCAGCTATCACACAAAATTTCAACGAGCTTTTCATTCTTACATATTTTTTAACATTTAATTCTTTATGAATTTTCTCAATTTCTGGTTTTATTTTATGAGAATAAGAAACAAATTTTATTTCATTTTTATTAAAATTTTTTTTTCCATCAAGTTTAACAGGTTTTCCATTAATTAATTCAAATGCATAATTCATCCCATATGAGTAGAACATTCTATTTTTTGCAGGCGCATAGATTAATCCTGCCACTGGCCTTTTATCAATTATTAAACCAGCGTTGATAGTAAATTCATCTTTATTATTTATATAATCATAAGTTCCATCTATTGGATCTATTAACCAAAAATTTTTAAGGTTTTTTATTGATTTATTATCTGATGTTTCTTCAGAAATTATAGGAATATCTGGCGTAAGTTTTGATATTTTTTGAGATATAATTTTATTTACTTCTAAGTCACCATTACTAACAGGTGTATCATCTGATTTTGTTTCTTTGATTAATCCCTTATCCCTAAGATCTAAGGAGATCTTCCCTGCGCTCAAAAATGTATCAACTAAATTCTCCACAACATCTTTGATATTAATTTTTGTCATTTATTTTTTTTAATTCTATATTTTCAGCATTAATAACTTTTTTTCCAACATTCTCAAAATTAACTGTTATTTTATCCTTAATAATTGATTGAACCTGACCGATACCCCATTCTTTATTGCGTGGATTGAAAACTTTGTCACCTGGTTCAAAATCATAAATCATTTAATTTAATTTATATTAGAAATGAGTATAAATACCACCAAATGAATAATGAATTAAATTCTATAGGATTAGATAAAAAACCCTCAGATACAACAGTGGTTGTCGCTATGTCGGGTGGAGTAGATTCATCTACAGTTGCAGGTATGATGAAAAATGAAGGATATAAAGTAATTGGAATTACTTTAAAACTTTATGACGATGGAAAAGACGTTGCGTCTTCAAAGCAATGTTGTTCAGGCCAAGATATCATGGATGCAAAAAGAGTTGCCAACAAATTAGGAATTGAACATAAAATTCTTTACTATCAAAATAAATTTAAACAAGGAGTTATAGATAATTTTGTTGACAGTTATTTAAAAGGTGAAACACCTATTCCATGTGTTCAATGCAATCAAACAGTAAAATTCAAAGATTTATTTGAGGTATCTAAGGATTTAAAAGCTGATGCAATGATCACAGGTCATTATGTTAAAAGTGTTACATCAGGAAATGAAACAAATATGTATAGAGCTTTAGATGAGAATAGAGATCAAAGCTATTTTCTGTTCAATACTACTAAAGATCAGCTAAATTATCTTAGATTTCCACTTGGTAGCATGCTAAAAGATGAAACTAGAAAAATAGCAAAACAATTAGATTTAAACGTTTCGGATAAACCTGACAGTCAAGATATCTGCTTTGTACCTAACGGAGATTATGCATCTGTTATCCAAAAATTTAAGCCAGAGTCGTATAAAAAAGGAAATATTAAGGATCTGAATGGAAAAGTGATCGGTGTGCATGATGGTATAGTTAATTTTACCATTGGGCAAAGAAAAGGAATAAAGGTCTCTGATAAAGACCCTTTATACGTTCTTAAAATTAATGCAGATAAAAATGAAATTGTAGTTGGACCTAAAGATAAATTAGGAAAGAAAATAATTTTCTTAAATAATTTAAATTTATTAGCTAACGAAAATGAATTTGAAGATGAAATTTTAGTAAAAGTAAGATCAACTGGAAAACTTCTTAATGCAAATATTTCATTTAAAGATTTAAAAAAAGCTGAAGTAAACCTCAAAATTTCTGAGGATGGGATTTCTCCTGGTCAAGCTTGCGTTTTTTATAAAAAAGATAACTTTGGATATAAAGTTTTGGGTGGTGGCTGGATTACAAATTAATTTTTTTCCACATAAAAAAAGTAAATAGATAAAAGGTTATAACACCAATGAAATAATCCCATTCTAATGCATGTTTAAAAAATTTTAAATTAAAACCCATAAAATCATTTCCTGGCAAGCTTATAATAGGAATGCTTATTGCTGCTACAACTATCAAAATTGATACTAAAACTAACTTAGCTCTTAAAAAATTTGGATTGATAAGATCTATTATTTTATCTTTAAAAGAGTACAAAATTATGACTAAATATGTTTGTGCAACTATTTCAAAAATTATAAACGATAACATAATTACCCGTCTGAATAATTTATATAGATCATAATCAAATTTTACCCCTAAAAAAATTGAGTGAACTGTAAGAGCTATAGCTGATGCTACACCAAAAAAAATTATTTTTTTTATATGTTTATGTTCCCCACCAACTTTAAGTAAAATTTCTCTATTTAGATACCAATATCGGATTAATAAATACGAGGTTAAAAACATAGCAGGTTTAAAAATAAGATAAGTAGGAAATACTCTAGCCGTCCTGCTTATGGAAGCGCCACCATCAATATATGGAAATGTGTTATGAATTATGTCAGCTCGATTAGGAAATAAACCATGAAATTGGGTTATCAATATTAAGCAAGTGTTTACTGCTACAAAAGGAACTATAAATATCCAAATACTCATGGATTTAACTTTTTTTATCTGTTCCATTGGAAAAACTATTTTTTTTTGTTTTTCTTTCTAGCTCGTCTTTTTTTAGAGCCCATTTTTCTTCGGCCCCTATGCTTTTTTGGATATCCCATTATTTCCCTTAGTTATAATTTAATTGAAATTATGTCAGGGATATAGCATTGTCTTTTAATAAGATAGGAATAGTCTGTTTTAAATCTTCTAATAAGATAATAAAATCCTATAATTACTACAGGAAAGATTACAACTAAGAAAGTGAGTCTTACTCCACATCCAAATCCAATGAAAAAAGAAGAAAAAATTAAATTTTTTAATATTTTTTCATTTTCAGTACAATAAAGATAAAAATAATAGCTAAACCAAATAAAGCTAAAAAAAATTATTATATCTTTTGAATTAATGCTCATATGTCCAAAGAAAAATGGATTCAACAATGTTAATAATGAGGTTATTAAAGCAATTTTTTTATTAAATAATTTTTTTGTTAATAAATATAATCCTAAAATGCTTAGTGAGGAAAAAGATACATTAACTATATGCATCAAAACGTCAATATTATTTACATAAAATTTTTTATCTATAAAAAAAACAATCTGAGTTAATGCATAAGAGATTGTATCGTATAGACCTGGATAAAATTTGTTATTTCTAAATTCATATTTTTGTATTTCTCCTAAAGATATAATAAAATTGTATCTAACTAAACCATTGATGTGGTGAAAGTATTCATCCCAAGACAATCCAAGCATGATCGAAGATGACCATGCAAATAAAAGCATCAAAAAAATTGAAACTGAAAGTACCTTGTTCATGATTGATTAATAGTTCAAATATTACTATTTTTGAACTATAATTATTAATGTTTTCCCAAAACTATAAAATGTTATGAAATCTAATATTTTTGAAATATGTATTAAAAAATTCCATATTCTGATTTTCTTGTCAAAATTAGATTTATAGTCCTTTTTCAAAAATATTTTTGCCGATAGAGACAAAAAATAGCCAACAGTATCAATATAATAATTTTTAATATTACTATATTTAATTCCATTCATTTCATTTAAAAATTTTTTTATTGTATATCTTCTATAGTGACCAACATCTTTATCAAATTGTGAAAATAAGTGTTGATATGCTGGAACAGTCAATATCAGTTTACCCCCTTTATTTAGAGACCTGAAAACATTTTTAAGCTCTTTTTTAGGATGTTTTATATGTTCAAGAACATCTAAGTAAAGAATTGTGTCATACTTTAATTTTTGTTGTTTAAAGTATTGATTATAGATACTAATTTTTTGATTTTTTTTATATTTTTCTTTTAAAAATTTAAATAATTTTTCAGATTTTTCATATAGAGATATCTTTTGAGATAATTTGACATATCTATCACAAACCACTCCATGACCTGGTCCAACCTCACAGACTTTACCTCTTATATTGTATTTTAAAAAATTGAATTGATAATCTCTAAATATATTTGCTTTATCAAATAAATTTAATTCCCATCCAGTATAATTTTTTTGTTTTTTGTTAGTGCTTTTCAATTTATGATTTATTAAACTTGAGAAGATTGTTTTTTCATGTCCTCTCTTTTAATACCAGCGACTCTCACTGGTTTTTTCATTGCATCTCTTCTGAAAGGTTCGCCTAACTCTTGGTTCAAAATTACTTCAATAAATGTTGTTAAACCTTTCTTTTGATCTTCACAAGACTGCTTGATTGCTGCAGTTGTTTCATCCATAGTTTTAACAGTCACGCCCTTTAAACCACATGCATCTGCTACTTTCGCAAAACTTAATTCTGGATCAAGCTCCGTTCCAATAAAATTATTATCATACCAAAGAGTAGTGTTTCTTTTTTCTGCACCCCATTGGTAATTTCTAAATATCACCATAGTAATTGCTGGCCACTCTTCTCTTGCGCAAGAACTCATTTCATTCATACTAATTCCAAAAGCTCCATCTCCTGCAAAACCAATTACAGGTGTATCAGGACATCCAATTTTTGCACCTAAGATTGAGGGAAAACCATAGCCACATGGACCAAAAAGACCAGGAGCTAAATATTTTCTTGGTTTTTCAAAAGTTGGATAAGCATTACCAATTGCACAATTATTTCCAATATCACTAGAAATAATCACATCTTCAGGCATACCTGCTTGAATTGCTCTCCATGCTTGTCTTGGCGACATTCTATCAGCATCTCTTTGTCTTGCTTCTTTATTCCAAACTGTTCCTTCATCATCATCTTCATGATCTAAACTTGATAATTTTTGTAACCATGCTGATTTAGTTTGGTGAATTAAATCTCTTCTTTTTTGTCTATCTGTATCTCCAGCCTTTGAGGATAGTTTTTCTAAAATTTGCTTAGCCACTAACTTTGCATCTCCACTTATTCCAACTGTAACTTTTTTTGTTAGTCCAATTCTATCTGGATTCATATCCACTTGAATTATACTTGCATTCTTTGGCCAATAGTCAATTCCATATCCTGGTAAAGTTGAAAAAGGATTTAATCTTGTTCCAAGTGCTAAAACAACATCTGCTTTTGAAATTAATTCCATTGCAGCTTTCGATCCATTATAACCTAAAGGTCCAACTGCTAAAGGATGGCTGCCAGGAAAACTATCGTTGTGCTGATAACCAGAACAAACTGGTGAATCAAGTTTTTCAGCTAACTTTTTAGTTTCTTCGATAGCACCTCCGATTACAACTCCTGCCCCAGATAAAATAACTGGAAATTTTGCTTTTGATAATAGCTTTGCTGCTTTTAAAATTGAGTCTTCTCCTCCACCCTGTCTCTCTAATCTTACGATTGGAGGAAGCTCAATATCAATTACTTGACACCAATAGTCTCTTGGAACATTAATTTGTGCCGGTGCTGAACCTCGTATTGCTTTTTCAATAACTCTGTTTAATACCTCTGCCATTCTTGAAGGATCTCTCACCTCTTCTTGATAACAGACCATATCCTTAAATAAATTCATTTGCTCTACTTCTTGAAAACCACCTTGACCCATTGTTTTATTCGCAGCTTGAGGCGTCACTAATAACAAAGGTGTATGATTCCAGTAGGCTGTTTTGATTGGTGTTACTAATCCTGTAATACCTGGTCCATTTTGTGCAATGACCATAGACATTTTTCCAGTGGCTCTTGTGTAACCATCAGCAATCAAACCACCATTTGTTTCGTGAGCTACGTCCCAGAATGTTATTCCAGCATCAGGAAAAATATCAGAAATAGGCATGAATGCTGAACCGATTATTCCAAAAGCATGCTCAATACCGTGCATTTGTAAAACTTTTACAAAAGCTTCTTCTGTTGTCATTTTAGTCATCAATAGAACCTTTCTAAACTAATAAATTTTATAGTCTTTTATAAAACTATTTGTTAATTGTAGCGATTAATATATAAGATTTTTTGAAATTCAAACAAACAAATCGACACTTTTAAAAATGGCTACAGATATCATAATTCACGATAAAAAAGATAACGTAGGTGTTGTTGTCATTGAAAAAATAACCCCCAAACAAGACTGTAATTGCTGGATAATGGAAAATGATAGCTCAACTAATATTCAATCAATGGATGAAATACCTCTAGGACATAAAATTGCGATGATTGATTTAAAAGAGGGAGATACAATCCTAAAATATGGTCATGATATTGGAAAAGTTGTAAAATCAATAAAAAAAGGTGAACATGTGCATGTTCACAATGTTAAAACAAAAAAGTGGTAAAAAATGGAAATCCCCAAAAGTTTTTTAGGTTATAAAAGAGAAAATGGAAGAGCTGGAACAAGAAATCACGTTATAATTTTACCGGTGGATGACATTTCGAATGCATGTGCTGAAGCTGTAGCAAATAACATTAAAGGTACAATTGCTTTACCTCATTCATATGGAAGACTTCAATTTGGAGCAGATTTAGAATTACATTTTAGAACTATGATTGGAACCGGCAGTAATCCAAATGTGGCTGCTGTAATAGTAATTGGCATAGAGCCCAAATGGACTAAAAGAATTGTAGATGGCATAGCCAAAACGGGAAAACCTGTTGAGGGTTTTCATATTGAGCGTACAGGTGACATTGGAACAGTAATGAAAGCATCAAAAAAAGCTCAAGAATTTGTGATGTGGGCATCAGAAAAACAGAGAGAAGAATGTCCAATTAGTGATTTGTGGATATCAGTAAAATGTGGAGAGTCAGATACGACATCTGGCTTAGCTTCAAATCCTACAGTTGGAAATTTAATGGATAAACTAGAGCCTTTAGGTGTTCATTTATGTTTTGGTGAAACATCTGAGCTGACTGGAGCTGAAAAGGTCTGTGCAAATAGAGGAGCAACAAAAGAGGCCTCAGATAAGTTTATGAAAACGTGGAGTGCCTATAATGATTTTATTTTAAAAGAAGCAACTAACGATCTTTCCGAAAGCCAACCTACCGCTGGAAATATTGCCGGTGGATTAACAACAATAGAGGAAAAAGCCTTTGGAAATTTTCAAAAGATTGGAAATTGTAAATTCATAGATGTTTTAGAGCCAGCCGAAGAACCAAAAAAAGGAAAAGGTCTATATTTTATGGATACGTCCTCAGCTGCAGCAGAATGTGTAACACTTCAAGCTGCCGCTGGATTTAACATTCATTTATTTCCAACAGGGCAAGGAAATATTGTTGGAAATCCAATTGAACCAGTTCTTAAATTAACTGCAAACCCTATTACTGTAAAAAGTATGGGTGAACATATTGATTGTGATGTGTCAAAAATTCTTTCTAGAGAAATGAACTTATCTGAGGCAGGTGATAAACTCATCGAAACAACTTTAAGAGTTGCAAATGGAAGATTAACCTGCGCAGAAGCTTTAGGTCATAAAGAGTTTGTCATGACTAAACTTTATAGAAGTGCTTAATTAATAAATAACTCATGCTATATATAAATTATTTGGTAGTATTGCCAGGTATAATTTTAGCTTTTGTTCTTTATACGCTTTCTCAAGGATTTAATAACATTATCGGAATTGAACTCTTAGGACATACCAAAAGTCCCATCTCAACTGCAATGATAGCGATACTTCTTGGGATATTTTTTGGTAATTTTTTTAAGATTAGAGAAAGTTTTCAAAAAGGTCTAGATTTTTCAAGAGATTATATTTTAAAGTTAGGAATTATATGTCTTGGAATCCAGCTAAAGCCATTTGAATTTTTAGACTTTGGTAAAATCGCAATACCTTTAATAGTCATATGTATTATAAGCGTACTTATTGTAATTAAAATCACAATAAAGAAATTTAAAATCTCAACTAGAATGTCTTACTTAATATCAATTGGTAGTACTGTTTGTGGAACTACTGCTATCATGGCTACAGCACCGATTATTAAAGCTAGTAAGAGTGAAGTGTCTTACGCAATAGCAAATATTACTCTATTTGGAATATTATCTATGCTACTATATCCTTATTTCACTAATTTTTATTTTGAGGGAAATTCTCTTTTTGCAGGTCTTTTTTTAGGAACCGCTATTCATGAAACTTCACAAGTAGCAGCCGCAGGTCTTATTTATGATCAACAGTTTAATAGTCCAGAAACACTAAATATAGCAACAGTCACCAAACTAATAAGGAATACTTTCTTAATAATAATGATTCCTCTTTTTGCTTTTCTTTACAATAGAGGTCAAATAAATGAAAAAAATTACTCTATCAAAAATATTTTTCCTTATTTTGTTTTAGGCTTTGTTGGAATGATTATTTTTAGAAATATTGGTGATCAAGTATTTATTATCGATAGTAATTGGATAAATATGATTGATTTCATCACAGTGTCTTCAAAAATATTCTTAACAATGGCTATGGGCGCTATAGGTTTATCAACTAATCTAAAAGATATAAAAGGAATGGGATATAAGCCTTTTATTGTAGGTTTTATTGCAATGATAACTGTTGGTATAATTTCAATATCAACTATAGAAATTTATTTAAAATTTTTTATTTAGACAGCTTAACACTTTTATTAAAATATTTTTTTCTAAAATTTGAGATTGATCTCCTAATAAAAGCTGCAGCAATCCCCAAGATAACAGCAAATAAAATTGAAAATAAACCGTAGAAGAACGGCATATCATTTGAAAACTCTTTAATAAATTTTGAAAAAAAGTTTAGATCCTGGGAGCTAATGGAGCTTATTTCTTTTTGTATTTCCTCAGCAAAAAAAGTATCATAAGCAATAACTATCCCAACAATTAATAATAAAATTGCTAATAAAGCTTTTAACCCAGAGCTATCAATTTGTTCACCAATTTTCTGGCCGACCTGAACTCCTACTATTGATCCCACAACCAACAACAATACAAGCATTAAATCTATTGAACCATAATTTATTGAGTGAAGAAATGTAACTATTACACTAACAAAAATAGTCACGAATAAAGAAGTTCCAGGCACTAATTTTGTTGGCATCTTTATAATATAAATCATCGCTGGAACTAAAATAAATGCACCTCCTATTCCCATTATTGCTGCTATAAAGCCAACTAATAATCCAATTATTATAGGTGTAAATATACTTTCATATAATTTTGATTTTGGAAATCTCATCCTAAATGGAAGACCATGTATCCAGTAATGTACATGTAATTTTTTCTTCTCAACAATATTCTTTTTGGCTTTATCTATTTCTCCAAGACTTTCTACCAACATTAAAGTTCCAATTATTGCTAAAATGTACATGTACGCTAAAGAAATAACTGTGTCTATTTTTCCAATGTCTTTGAAATAGGTAAAAGTAAAAATACCCAATATCGTACCTATAGTTCCACCAATTACAATTATAAATCCCATTTTATAATCTAAAGTATTTTTTAGATAGTGCGTAGTTGATCCAGACACAGAAGTTGCCAATATATTATTTGCCTCATTAGCTACAGCATAAGCTGGGGGGACACCCATAAAGATTAA
>CACJMP010000013.1:0-29406 GCA_902594595.1 uncultured Pelagibacteraceae bacterium
TATCAAGCATGAATTCAGATTTATAATTCTCAAGAAATTTTCTACCATTTTTTGAATAAAAAAATTGCAATCCAAATTTAGGAATTAGATTATATGGTTTTGTATATTTAATAATTTTTTTAATTTGATTAATATTTGAATTGTCACAAGCGATAAAGATTCTATTCTTTTTCATTATTTAATTTTTTAAACATTTCTTTTGACATTTTAAAGTTAATAGTTTTTTTTGTAGGTGTATTTACTTTTTCACCAGTCTTAGGATTTCTAGAAATTCTCGCTTTCTGTATATTTGATGAAAATATGCCAAATCCTCTTAGCTCTACTCTTTCGCCTCTCTTTAGAGCATTTTTAATTTCCCTAAGTATTATACTGGAAAATTTCTCTAAATCTTTTTTTAAAAAGTTTGGGTAATTTTTTGATAATTGGGCTAAAAGTTTAGATTTAACAACAGTCAAAAATAAATCCCTTTATAATTTTTATTTTTTATCCTCACTCTTTTTTTTTAAATCCTCTGAAAGAGACGAAAAAGGAAGGTTTTTTCCTGAACCCTCAGCCCCATATTTATCTAAGGCCTCTTTTTTTTCAATTTCTTCAAGAAGCTTCATGCTTAGAGAGACTTTTCTTTTATTTAAATCCAATTCAGCAATAGCGCAATCAACTTTTTCACCTCCAGTAAATCTACTAGTACGGGCATCTGCAGCGTTAATAGCGATTTGAGATTTTTTAATAATAAAATCCATTTCACATCCCTCTGGTCTGACAACTAAACCTTTGTTATCTGAAGACATAATCTTTACGGTTATTGTTTGATTAATTTTTTTATCCCTAAACCAATCAAATGGATCTGTTTGAGTTTGTTTTAGCCCAACTCTAATTTTCTGATCAGAAGTTTTTATTTCTAACACTTTGACATTTAATTTGTCACCTTTTTTATATTTTGATAATTCTTCCTCTCCATTATTTAAATAAGTTAAATCATTACAATGTAAAAATGCATCTACATCTACGTCTGAAGCTTTTACAAACAGAGAATATTCATTTTTATTAACAACTTCTGTTTCTAAAACCGTTCCAATTGGGTATTTTTTTTCAAATGTTTTAAAAGGATTATCTTTTGTCAATCTGTGAGAAATAGCTACTCTTCTTTTCTCTTTATCTATTTCAGTAATAACACAGTCAATTTCATCACCAACATTGAACATTTTTTTTGCTGAGACATTTTTCTTTGACCAACTAAGCTCACTTGAGTGCAATAAAGTAGTTAATCCAGGCTCTAATTCACAAAAGGCACCAAAATCCATTATTTTCATAACTTTAGCTTTATAAACTTTGTTTAATTCGTAATTTTCAATATGTTCAAATGGATCTGGAGATAATTGTTTTACTGAGCATCCAACTTGAAGTTTTTCCTTATCAACAGAAATTACTTTTAGATCATGTTTTTCTCCAATATTAAAAACTTCATCAGGGTGGTTCACCCTTGAATAAGAGATTTCTTGTAAGTGTACAAGAACATCTATTTCATCGTTAACATTAAAAAAACATCCAAAGGTACTATAGCCTTTAACCTCTGCATTTTTTATAATATCACCAACTTTATATTTATCGACAATTTTTGCTTTGTCCTCTTTTTTAAAATTAGAAATTATTTCTCGCCTTGAAACACACGCGTTACCTCTTACTTTATCTAATTTAATTAATGCAAATTTTTGTGGCTCATTCATTAAGTGACTAATATCTTTTAATGGTTTATCACTTATTTGGGATCCAGGCAGGAACATTAGCGATCCAGTTTCAATGTGTTCTACAATACAACCGCCTTTGCATTTAGAAGTAATCTTTCCCATTATAGGTTCATTTTTTTCGTAAGCCTCAACTAGTTTGTCCCATCCTTTTATTTTTTGTGCTTTGCTAGCTGAAACTAAAACTTCACCATTTTTATCTTCTATTTTTTCCAGCAGAACAGAAATTTTTTCACCAACTTTTATTTTTTCTGCCAATCCCATACTTTTTAACTCATTGATGTCTAATACTGGCTCACTTTTTAGACCTTCAACAAATAAAAAAACAAATTTTTCTGTGATCTTGTTAATTTTTCCATCAATGATTTTTCCCTCTTCAATATGTGTTTTTGATAATTGACTGTTAAGAAGCTCTTTAAATTCTATTGATGCCGGACTTGATAAATCCTTATAAATTTCCATTAGTAATAAGTTTCCTGTCTATAATTTTTTTTATTTTTAAAAAACAGGATCTTTTAGATAACTTTGTAGTGTTTATCAATACTGAATCTTTAGTTTTCTTAAGTGGGGCTATTTTTCGGTTATAGTCACTTTTGTCACGTTTTTTAATACTTTTAAGCACTTCATTAAAATTTGTTCTTTTGTTAATTAATTTTAATTCTTTATACCTTCTAAGCGCTCTTGTTTTTAGGTTAGCAGTAACAAAAAATTTAAAGTCTGCATCTGGAATTATATTATAAGTTATGTCTCTACCATCTAAACATGAGCCATTATATTCTTTTGGTGGTCTATATGCATATTTAATTTGAAACTCGTAAACAAGTTTGCGAAGATTTTTTTTTTTTGAAATTATTGACGCTTCTAGTCCTACTTGATTTGATATTAATTCTTTTTTTTTTAATTTCTCTATATTGAGTTTTCTAATTTGTTTTTTTATAAAACTATTGTCAAATTTTTTAGGGTATTTAATTTTTAAATAAGCAATATATCTATAAATTTTACCTGTATCTAAATAAAATAAATTGTAATGATCAGATATTTTTTTTGCCAAGGTACCTGCTCCAGCAGCAGCTGGTGAATCAATTGCAATTTTTATTTTTTTGTTTTTGAAGTTCACTTTTGTATTTCTCTCAAAATTCTTAAAAAATTTGGAAATGAAGTGTTTATTGAGTTTTTATTATGTAAATGCCATTCACCTCCGAATGCTAATGCAGCTATAGCTGAAGACATAAATATTCTATGATCTTTGAGATAATTCTTAATTATTATTTTTTTTTCAACATTTATCTTGGGATTTCCAAAAATTTTAATTGAACTATCTGTTACTATATTTTTTATTCCCATTAAATTTAGTATCTGAGAACCCCATCTCAGTCGAGGACTCTCTTTCTGATTAAGCTCACTTAAATTTTTAAAAAAAGATACTCCTTTGGCTTTAGCGGCTACTAAGAAAATTAATAAAAATTCATCTATTGATCTAGCGTTTAAGCTAGCTGGACAATTGATCGATTTTAAATTTTTTGGACTTTTTACGAAAACATCTGCCACCATCTCTCCTTTATAAAGTCTTTTATTTCTGAAAATTATTTTAACACCCATTTTTTTCAAAATAATTACAACACCTATTCTAGAGGGATTTATATTAACATTTTTTACTGTCAAACTTGAGTTTTCTGTCAAACAAGTCAGAACTATAAAAAATGATGCTGAACTTATGTCAGAGGGAATATGATAGTTGAAAGAATTTATTTTTTTTGCTTTTTTGATTTTTATTAAATCATATTTCTTTGTCTTCAATAAACTTATGGGAAGTTTAAGATATTTGAATAATAATTCTGTATGATCTCTAGACTTTTTGGCTTTTATTATAGTTGTACCTTCAGTCCTTAAACCAGCAAACATAATACTACTTTTGCATTGTGCAGATCCCCGGTTCTCATAATATTTTATTGGTTTTAAATTTTTTGTGCCTAAAATGTTTAAAGGTAAATTTCTGTTATTGGTGAGTTTCAATTTCGCACCAAATTTTCTAAGTGGATCCGCAACTCTTTTGAAATCTCTTCTGGATAAACTTTTGTCTCCAATAATTTTTATTTTTTTATCTGAATTAATTAATAATCCTAAAATTAATCTTCCTAAGGTTCCTGAATTTTGAGCATCCAAAGTAATATTCTTTTTATACTTATAACCATTTAAACCTTTGCCATAGATCTCACAAAAATCTTTTTTTAATTTTACCTTAACACCAAGTTTCTTAATAATGTTAATAGAGGCTTTAACATCATCAGAGTAAAGAAGATTTAAAGCCTTCGATTTACCTTTTGCTAGTGATGCTAATAGAACCCACCTGATGCTAAGACTTTTATCGCCACTTACTCTCACAATTTTATTATAAAAACTATTAATTTTTTTTTTGATTACAAAAATATCTGACATTAAATTAATTAAATTTGAATGAGTCGCCAAAATAGGCATTTTTCGCTTTTATATCATTTACAAGCTGAGTAGGTGTTCCTTGTGCAATTATTTTGCAATTAGATAGAATTATAGCATTATCAACACAAGACAAAAGATCTCTAGCTTGGTGATCGCAAATACAAATACTTATATTTTCTTGTGATTGAAGGTTAACTATCAGTTCCTTTAACATTTTAATTGTCAAAACATCTAGAGCTGCGAATGGTTCATCTAAAAGTAAAACTTTGGGATTGTTTAATAAGGATAAAGCAATCACTAATTTTTTTTTTTGTCCCCCAGAGAGAAATTTAGCAGGAATGTTAATGATGGTCTCAAATTCAAATTGAGACATAATTTTTTCTACTTTATTTAATCTTGTTGAAATATCCCCGATTTGTATCTCAGCAATGGCGTTGAGATTTTCAAGTAAAGTAAGATCATGAAAAAATCCACCATACTGTGGAACGTATCCAATTTTAAAGGTGGTGGCCCTCTCTGCTATTGGGTAGTCCAAAACATCCTTATTGTTGATAATAATTGAGCCAAAGTTTGGTTTTAAAAGTCCTGTAATAAGATTAAAAATCGTCGACTTTCCTACTCCGTTTGGTCCCAACAAACCTAAAATTTCCCCTTGGTTTAAATTAAAGCTTATTGTGTCTAATATAGGCCTCTGTTTAAAAGAGAAACTTACCTTATCTAACTTAAGGACAGGCTGTATATTTTTAAAAGATTTTATTCTAAACTTTTTAATTATTGCCATCTAAATTTCTATTTTTGATTATAATATTATTTTCATTAAAATTATATATTTTTGAATTTTTTGTTAATAAATCAATTTCTATCTTATCTGCTAACATAATGATATCCAAATTTTTATAATTTAAATTATTAAACGCCTCAATTAAATTTTTGTCAAAAAAAATATTTAGATTCTCACAAAAAATATGATGTTCTAAAAACTTCATATTTACCTCTTTATGAAATTTTGTATTGTAGATTAATGTATTGTACTCTGCATTCAAAGAATTAACATATATTACACTTCCATCTAAAAGAAAAATCTTAGCATTTACGTTTGTCATAAAAATTAATTCTGACTTTTCCTTTTTAAAATTACCTGTTTCTGCAGTGATGATATATCTTCTACCCTCCCTATCCACTGACTCATATTCAATATTTATTAGATCATTTTCTGTTTTAGTAATTTCATCTTTGTTTATGATTAAGCTATCATTTGTTTCTTTTTTGAAATATTTTTGATAAACAAATATCAAAATTATTAAAACCAATATTATCAGAAAAATTTGAATTAAAATTTCTTTTCTCATTTACTCAATATTTGTCTCAAGTATATGATGAATGTGAATTATTCCTGTTGTTTTATTTGAATTTTTTCCATTTATAACGCATAATGAGGTAATTTTATTTTCATTCATTATTCTCAATGCTTTTATTGCCAATGTGTCTGATGTAACTGTGATTGGATTTTTTGTCATCACATTTTTTGCTAATGTTTCCTGAAAATTAATATTTTTTTGCTTTAATTTTCTAATATTTCCATCAGTTATAATACCAGTTGTAATTTTATTACTATTTCTTACGATAACCGCACCAAGCTTTTTCTTAGAAATAGTTTTAATTGCCTCTTTTATACTTTTATTTTCACTTATAAATGGTACTTTAATACCAGTAGCCATTATATCACCAACAGTTTTAAGTTGTTTACCCAAGTTCCCCCCTGGATGAAGTCTTGAAAAATCATACTTACTAAATTGTTTTTTCTTTAAAGCTGCAACTGCTAAAGCATCTCCAATAGCCAACTGAATACTTGTGCTTGACGTTGGCACAACCCCAAGCCCAGACTCTTTAACCTCGGGCAACAAAATTTTAATATCTGAACCTTTATATAAAAAAGAGTTCTTTTTAGAAACGATACCTATTAACTTTATTTTATTTCTGTTAGCAAACTTAATAATAGGAATTATTTCCTCTGATTTGCCAGAGTTACTAATTAATATCAGAATATCCTTTTTTGTTATACTTCCTAAATCACCGTGTAGACAATCGTTTGCTGATAGTGAAAAAGCAGGACTACCGACTGATGACAAGGTAGATGCAATTTTAGCAGCTATTAAACCACTTTTGCCTACACCGCATAATATAATTTTCGATTGACAATTCACAATTGTATTTACAGCCTTGTCAAAACTTTTATTAATAGATTTCTTTAAAATTTTTAGAGCGTCAATTTCTAAATTGATTACTTCAGTAGCAATATTTTTCAAAGAATTTTTATTCATCTAATGAGACCATATATCATCTTTGAACTGGGCAAGATCTAAATCAACCCTAGTCTTAAGAAATTTAAGGCAATCTTTGTATAGGTTTATTCTTTTCTCTCTAACAAGAATCTCCTCTAGTCTAGCGTATATTTCGTGGAGATAAATTACGTCATTGGCGCAATATTTAAGTTGAGCATTATTTAACTCCCCCCCAAAATCTGAGCTTTGAAATTGTTTACTTATATCAATATTCTTAAATTCTTTAATTAAAGTTTTAAGAGAATGATTGTCAGAGTAAGATCTGGCAAGTTTTGAAGCAATTTTTGTATCTTCTATATTATTAGTGTCAGTTTTCAAATAATATTTAATATGTGCAAGGTCTGCTCTTCCATAGTGAAAAATTTTTTTAATCTTATTATCTTCAAGAATTTTAATAAGATTTGGAGCATCATATTTGGACCTATCAAGCTGAATAATATGTGCGTCAGAATTTCCTGTAGAAACTTGAACTAGACAAAGAGGATCTCTTTTAACGTTTAGACCCATAAACTCACCATCGACCGCTATTACGTTGCCTAATTTCAAATCATCTGGTAAATCCTTCTTGTGAAGATTAATATCAATATTCATTTTAAATAATATATATATGAAAGAAAAAAATTGTCTAATTTTTGGCGGAACAGGTCAAATTGGTAGAAATTTAATCAGAAAGTTAGCTAAAAACAATTATAAAGTAACTGTAATTACTCGCAATATTCATACTAAGGGCAATTTTATTAAAACTCAAGCAAATGCTGGTTATATAGATATAATAGAGGCAAACCCTTTTGATGAAAATGAGATAAGACCTTTTTTTAAAAACAATGATATTTGTATTAATTTAATAGGAATATTATTTGAAAAAGGTAAGAGAAATTCATTTGCAAATATTCATACAAATTTTCCTACAATGTTGTCAAAATTAGCTCATCAAAATAAAATTAAACAATTAATTCACGTCTCTGCGTTGGGAATAGATAAGGCAATAGACTCGGAATACGCGATTAGCAAACTTAACGGAGAAAAAAATGTCTTGAAGTGTTTTAATAAAGCGCTAATTTTAAGACCATCTATTGTTTATTCTGTAGATGATAGCTTCTCTACAAAGTTTATGACACTTTTAAATAGGCTTCCTTTTTTTCCACTATATTATAACGGAAATACAAAGTTTACACCTATTCATTGCTCTGATTTAACAGATTTAATGATTAATGTTGTAAAAAAAAATACGAATTCAAAAATTATAGAGTGTGTTGGACCTGAAGTTTTATCATTTAAAGAAATTTTGTTGATAATTTTAAATTCAATTGGAAAGAAAAGATTATTTTTACCTTTTCCTTTAATTGCAGCAAAAATAACAGCTAGAATTTTTGAATTAATGCCCAATCCACTTTTGACCACTGATCAATTGAGACTTTTAAAATATGACAATGTTGTCTCAAATAATTATGCAAGCAACACTAGCATTGGGGTGCCTGCTAAAAAAAATTTTGAGAACGAGATTAAAAAATATAGTTATATGTGGAGAGATGGTGGTCAATTTTCTAGGGACACCTCATTTGATTAAAAATTTTATGCAGACTTTATTTTCTTTTCTATAAATTCTGGAACCTCGTCTTTTTCAACCGCATCCTCTTTTTTACCTTTAGGTTGATAGGCATATAATAGGTGTAATTTACAATAGGAGAAATCTTTAAGCGAGGATCTACCGCAAAAATAAAATGTTTTTTCATTTGGGTGCCCAATAGGCCATTTGCAAGAATTTTCGTCAAGTTCCTCGAGTTGTTTAGGATTTTCTGGTTCAAAATCTTTTTCTATAATGAGAGATTTAAATCTATTTCTTCTACCTTTTTTTGATTTATCATTTTGGTCAACATCTATATTTCCATCAATTTTTTTATAAGTTTGAGATCGATTTTTTATTTTAGCAGATAAATTTAATCTATGAGCCTTACCTATAACAGCATTTCTGCTTATACCCCCAATAATCTCAGCTATTTGACTAGCTGTTTTCCCTTTACCCCATAATTCTTTAAGTTTATCAACCTTTTCTTCTGTCCAGCTCATAAATTACTATATCATGTGTAAATTTAAATTAATAACACAATATACTGATAAAGATTTGAATTTTACAAGTAATTATTAAGACTTATTAACATGATTAAATTAGATGATTAATTACATTCAATCCTTACTTGTATTTAATAGTTAAATTAATAAAAAGTTTTAATAATAAAATAAATATGACTTATTTAGCAAGAAATTATAATAGAAAAAAAATTTCTTTTAAGTTTGGAAAAGGAAGCTACCTATATTCTACAAACGGAAAAAGATATTTAGACTTTTGTGCTGGTATCGCAGTACTATCACTTGGTCACGCTCATCCAAAATTAATAAATTCAATTAAAAAACAATCAAAAAAGCTTTGGCATGTGTCCAATGCTTTTGAGATCCCAGAAGGAGAAAAATTAGCAAAAAAACTTTGTCAAAAAACATTTGCTGACTATGTTATATTTCAAAATAGTGGCACTGAGGCTACTGAAGCAGCTATTAAAGTTGCAAGAAGATATTTTTTTTCAATAGGAAAACCTAACAAAAATAGAATTTTATGCGTAAAAAATTCTTTTCATGGAAGAACTATCGCAGCTATTTTCGCTAGTGGGTCAAAAAAAATGACTGAAGGTTTTGGACCAAAAGTCCCAGGATTTGATCATTTTACATTCGGAGACCACAAATCTCTAATAAAAAAAATCAATAAAAATACTGCAGCGATTATGATTGAAACTATAGGAGGAGAGTCAGGGATAAAGGTGATTCCTGATTTTTGCTTGAAAGAATTAAGAAAACTTTGTAACAAAAAAAAAATATTACTTATATTAGATGAAGTACAATGTGGAATCTCACGGTCAGGAGATTTTCTTGCTTTTGAAAGATCTAATGTAAAGCCCGATATAGTTCCTATCGCCAAAGGAATAGGTGGTGGATTTCCTATCGGCGCAGTTTTGATGAATAAAAAAGTTGCTTCAGGTATGACTCCAGGAACACACGGATCGACCTTTGGAGGAAACCCCTTAGCTATGGCTGTTGGAAATACTGTTATGGACATTGTATCTAAGAAAAATTTTTTGAATAATGTGAAAAAACTATCGAAATATTTCTTAATTAAATTAAATCAAATTAAAGACAAATACCCTAATATAATAAAAGAAATCAGAGGAAGAGGATTATTAATTGGAATACAACTTCATAAAGATCAAACAGTTTTCATCAAAAAATTGATAGAAAATAAACTTTTAACTATACGTGCAGCAGAAAACGTTGTTCGTATTTTACCTCCGTTAAATGTGAAAAAAAAAGAGCTGAATCAAGCTCTTAAGATAATTAATAAAGTTTGTACAGAACTTAAATAAGATGAAGCATTTTATTAATTTAAGAGATATTCCAGCGAAAGATCTTAGAAAGATCATAACAGATGCAAAAAAAAGAAAATTAGCAAGAAAAAATTTAAGCACTCTCCAAATAGACAAGTTAGCACCCTTAAAAGGTAAATTGTTAATTCAAATGTTTGAAAAATCTAGTCTAAGAACAAGATTAAGCTTTTATTTGGCCATTAAACAATTAGGAGGAAGTACATTAACGCTTAGACCAGATGAGTTACATTTATCCAAGGGGGGAGAAAGTATTCAAGACACAGCTAAAATATTATCAAATTTTGGAAATGCTTTTATGTTGAGAACTGATGACGATAAAAAACTTGAGGAATTTAGAAAGTTTTTATCCATTCCTATTATAAATGGCTTAAGTCCATCTTCTCACCCAACTCAAATTTTGTCAGATGTATTCAGTGTTGAGGAGATAAAAAAAAAACCAATATCAAAACTAAATATTTCTTGGATAGGTGACTGTAATAATGTTTTAAATTCCTTGATCGCAGCATCAATCAAGTTTTCGTTTAAATTAAGAATAGGATGTCCAAAAAACTATCAGCCAAATAAAAAAATTTTGAGCTATGTAAAAAGCAAAACTAATAAAATTTCAATTTTTAGTGATCCTAATAAAGCTGTAAAAGATGCTGACGTTATTTTTTCAGATAAAGTTATCTCGATGAATGATAGAGTTAATAAGAAGAATAAGTTAAAGCATTTTAGAAAATTTAAAATCAATAAGGAATTAATTGAGTATGCTAAAAAAGATTGTATTTTTCTACATTGCTTACCCAGAGGCGACGAAGTAGACGAAAAAATTTTCATGAGTAAAAGATCAAAAGTATGGCAACAAGCTGCAAATAGAGTACACGTGCAAAAATCTATATTACTTTATTGTTTTGGGAAATTAAGGTAATGGAAGAGGGTTATCTGAATTTTCATTCAAATATAAAATTACTGATGCACGATCTTTCTCTTTCCTTAAGCCAGCGAATGCCATTTTAGTTCCCTTAATCCATTTGGCAGGCTTTATTAAGTAACCATTTAACTCTTCAAAACTCCATTCTTTATCATACCCAGAAAGAGCTTTTGAATATTTGTAATCACTTACAACTCCAACTTTTCTTCCTACAACATTATAAAGTGCTGGGCCAATATTATTCTTCCCACCCTTTACTATAGAATGACAAGCTGCACACTTTTTAAAAACCTTTTCACCGGTTGCAAGATCTCCTAGAGCCATCAAAGCAGCCATATCTATTTTTTCCATAGTTGTTTCAGAACTAGCCTGAGCCTTAGTGACAATGGCTTGTTCTACATCTACGGCGTAGCCTGGAACCTCAGGTTTTTCAACGTGGAAGATTACATCAGATAGCTTTCCAATGCCAATTACGAGTAAGGCAACCATTAGTACTGCAGCAATTATTTTATTTAATTCGAAAGAATCCATTTGTTACAATTTATTTTGAACGTATAACACTATAAATATAAAATTGCTTACATATTTTAATGTACATTTTTGCCTCTGTTTATATTCTAATGAAAAACAAAAAATACCAATGAAAACGATAATCATAATTCCATCTAGGTTATCTGCTACAAGATTACCAGGCAAACCTCTGCTAAAAGTTAACGGTTTATCTATTATTTCTCATGTTTTCAAAAAGGCAGAGGAAGCAAATATTGGAGAAGTTATAGTTGCGGCTGAAGATCAAGAGATTGTCGAAGACGTTAAGAAAAATGGTGGTCAAGCAATTATAACTGAGAATTATCATAAAACGGGAACTGATAGGATTTATGAGGCATTCGTAAAATTGGACAATCCAAAAATCGATTTAATAATGAATCTTCAGGGAGATGAGCCTTTAATGAATATAGAGGATATTAAAAACTTAAATGATCAAATGATTAGATATAATTCTAATCTCGGCACTTTGGCCTCATTAATTTCAGATAAAGGATTATATAATAATGAAAACGTTGTTAAGGTCACAACAAAAGAGAGACTGACCAATATAAATTTTCCAGATGCCACTAGTTTTTCTAGAAAAATGTATGATCAAAATAAAAATATTTATCATCATTTAGGTATATATTGTTATCAAAAAGAAACTCTCAAAAAGTTTGTTTCTCATAAGCAATCCTCTAACGAACGAAGATATAAACTTGAACAATTCAGAGCATTAGAAAATGATATAAAGATCAATGTAGCTTTGGCAAAAACATCTCCTATTGGAGTAGATACAGAGGAGGATTTTCTAGCTATAAAAAAAATAATGGAATATAAATTAAGATGAGTAAAATTTACTTTCAGGGAACATATGGAGCATATTCACACTTAGCAGCACTATCCATAGAGCCTGATGCAAAAATTATTCCGTGTAAAACATTTGACGAATGTTTCTTAAAAGCATCAAAAGATACTGATGCCAAGATTATAATACCAGAGTCAAATCGAATTACGGGAAATATTGGAATCGAGTACCTTATATTTAAATACAGGCTTAATATTTATTCTGAATATTTTCAAAAAATTGAACATAATTTATTAAGTCTTAAAGGTGTAAAGATTTCAGAGATTAAAGATGTCTATTCTCATGGCCAAGCATTATCCCAATGTTCAAAATTCATAAAATCAAAAAAATTCACAGAACATGTAAGAGCAGACACTGCTGGTTCAGCAGAGATGGTGTCAACTAGTCAAGATAGAACAAAAGCAGCGATAGCTTCTTCATTAAGTGCAAAAACATATAATTTAGAAATATTAAAAAAAAATATAGAAAATGATAATGGAAACTTAACAAGATTTTTAGTTATGGGAAAAAATGTTTCTCAACCAGAGTATGGTAAAAAGAAATATATCACATCTTTTTTATTTAAATTAAAAAGCAAACCTGCTGCGCTTTATCAATCTCTAGGTGGGTTTGCAATCAATGGAGTTAATTTAACTAAATTACAAAGTTATCCTGAAAAAAATTCCTTTGACTCATTTTTTTTCTTGTGCGACTTAGATGGACATATTGAGGATATTAAAGTTCAAAAATCTTTAGAGGAACTGGGTTTGCATTGTCAAGATTTTCACGTTTTAGGTGTTTTTGAGGCTGACAAAATAAGGGAAAAATAAATTTCAATCTTTTTCTGTAGAACTGAATTATTGCTGTTATAATAGTTATGGAGGCTAGAGGTGAATGCTGCTTGAACCCGATCAGATCTTAACCGAAGCAATCGTAGAGACAGTTGTTCAGGTTCTAGTCTCCTATAAAAAAAGAAAGTATGAGTGAAAATAGTAAAGTTTTAGCATTAAAGTATAGACCTCGAACTTTCAATGATTTGATTGGTCAAGAAACAACTGCTGAAACAATTAAAAATTCAATTAAAATTGATAAAACTCCAAATGCATATTTATTTACAGGCATAAGAGGAGTTGGGAAAACTACAATTGCAAGGATTGTTGCTAAATCATTAAATTGTTTAAATGGAAGAGATGATCTTTGTGAGGATAACTTATGTGAAAATTGTAGGTCAATATCTAGTTCAAATCATATTGATGTTTTAGAAATGGATGCTGCTAGCAAAACTGGAGTAGATGAAGTTAGAGATTTAATAGAATTTTCAAGATATGGACCTACATCTGCTAAGTACAAAATATTTATAATTGACGAAGTGCATATGCTAAGTAAACAAGCATTTAATGCTTTGCTAAAAACTTTAGAGGAGCCACCTAGTTATTTAAAATTTATATTTGCTACTACAGAAATTAAAAAGATACCAATTACAGTTGTCTCTAGATGTCAAAGATTTGATTTATCAAGGGTAAAGTCATCTGAACTTTTTGATTTTTTAAAAAAAATATCCTTAAAAGAAAATGGTAAAGTTTCTGATAAAGCTTTAAAATTAATTGTTAAAATTTCTGAGGGTTCTGTAAGAGATGCTTTATCTTTGTTAGATAGAGGAATTTTATCTACCTTGCAAGATGAGGAATTATCTTTTGAAAAAGCCCAAAAAATTTTTGGTTTTTTTGATAAAGCTCAGTTAATTGATCTATTCATATTTCTTTTGGATGGAAATGAGTCGAAGACCTTAGAGCTTTATCGAAAAATGTACGATCATGGCATGGATCCAAGAGTGTTTATCAATGATTTTCTTGAATTGCTCTATTATTTAAAGAATATTGACTCATTAAAAATTGAGGGAACAAATTTTTCATTAAACGACTCTGAGTATGATGAAATAAAAAGAATATCGGGTAATCTTGATAATAAAACACTAATTCTATTTTGGCAGTTTACGATTACGATTATGTCCGAATTGGACATTGTTTCAAATCAAAATTTGTCAATTGAAATGTTTTTATTAAGACTAATTTACTTAGGAGGATTTAAAAAAAACGAGAAATTAGAAAAAAATTTAAAAAATAACGAATTAACTTTCACAACTGACTATTCTTCGGATGCAAAGGAAAATATTTCAAAATCAAATAAAATTATTAATCAAATTAAGAATACCTCCCAAACAAGTAAAGTTGATCCTCATAAGAAACTAAAAACTTTTTCGGAGGTCTTAAAAAAATTTGAGATTAAGTCATTCAATAATTTGATTGAGATTTGTAATGATAAAAAAGAAATAAAATTAAAATACGAACTAGAGAATAACGTTAATTTGGTAAAATTTGAAAATCTTAGAATTGAAATTTCTTTTAACGAAAAGCTCGACAAAAATTTTATAAAAGATTTGACATCGAGGCTATATGATTGGACAGGTGAAAGATGGATAATAACTTTGAGTAAGGTTAAGGGTGAAATTTCGTACAAAGAAAAATTAACCAAAACTAAAAAAGAAGAGATTGAAAAAATTAATAAATCAAAATTATTTTTGGAACTAAAAAATAATTTTAGTGATATTAAACTAGTAGATGTTAAAAATAAAGATGATTAAAAGAGATGGCAGATTTTACTAAAATTTTAGACAAAGCAAAAGAGTTTGAAGCAAAAATAAGAGAGAGCCAAGAAAAAATAAAAAACATTAGAGTTGAGGGTGTTTCAGGATCTAATTCAGTTAAAGTAATTTTGGATGGTAATGGAGAAATGTGTAAAATTGAAATTACCGATGAAATTTTGAAAGGTGATAAAGTTATTCTTGAAGATCTAATAGTTGCAGCCCACAATAAAGCAAAAGATGAGTTAAAACTTAAAACTACCGAGGAAATTTCTAAAACAACAGGTGGTTTAAATATTCCTGGATTTAAGTGGCCTTTGTAGTAAATGCAAAATATAAATGAAATAGAGGAACTAATAAAAATTATTTCAAAGTTACCAGGCCTAGGGCCTAAATCCGCGAAAAGAATAGTTCTGAGATTGATAAGTGATAAAGATGAGTTGTTAAAGCCCCTAGCTAAAATCCTTGCTCAAGTTTATAAAAATGTAACTAGATGCAGATCCTGTGGTTCTTTAAAATCTAATGTTAGTGGCTGCTTAAATTGTGAAAATGTTAAAGAAAAATTTAATAAGATTTGTGTTGTAGAAGATATAGCTGACAAATGGTCTATAGAAAACTCTGATATATTTAAAGGATATTTCCATATACTGGGTGGAACAATATCATCTGTAGGTAATAAAAAAGAGGAGTTATTAATTAATTCATTGGTTGAAAGAGTGAAAAAAGAAAAGATTAATGAGGTAATTTTAGCGACGAGTGCAACGGTAGAAGGTCAAACTACCGCCTACTATATTCAAGATAGTTTAAAAGATACAAATGCTAAAATTACCGTTTTGGCTCAGGGTCTCCCAGTTGGAGGTGAGATAGAAAATCTGGACGATGGAACCTTATATTCTGCATTTAAGTTCAGATCTAATTTAAATTCTAACTCTGATTAGATTTTTTTTTTACACGATTTAAATGTAACAAAGGCTCTGTATAGCCAGATGGTTGTTTTTTTCCTTCAAATATTAGATCACATGCTGTCTTAAAGGCTATTGAACTCTCAAAATTATTGCTCATTTTTTCATATTTTGGATCATTAATATTTTGCTGATCGACGACTTTAGCCATTTGTCTCATAATCTCTATCACTTGCATTTTTGTTGTTACTCCGTGATATATCCAATTTGCAATATGTTGAGATGAGATCCTTAAAGTAGCTCGATCTTCCATTAGTCCTACATTATTAATATCAGGTACTTTTGAACACCCAATTCCTTGGTCTATCCACCTTACAACATATCCTAAAAGAGTTTGAGCAGAGTTGGAGATTTCAGAGTTTATTTCTTCCATTGACCAATTTGGCCTATCAGCTATCGGGATAGATAATAAATCATCTAGTTTAGCTTTTTTCCTTTTTGATAATTTTTTTTGTTGATCAAAAATATCTAATTTGTGATAATGAAGACTGTGTAGAGCGGCTGCAGTAGGTGATGGGACCCATGCACAATTTGCACCCGCTTTAAGATGATCTATTTTTTGATTTAACATATCTGACATTTTATCTGGCATTGCCCACATCCCTTTCCCAATCTGTGCAACTCCAGAGAAACCACATTCAATTCCAGTATCTACATTTCTATTTTCATAAGCTGAGATCCATTTTGATTGTTTCATTTCACCTTTTTTAATCATAGGTCCGGCTTCCATTGAAGTATGAATTTCATCTCCAGTTCTATCCAAAAAACCAGTATTTATAAAAAAAACTCTATCTTTTAACGTTCTGATACATTCTTTAAGATTTACTGATGTTCTTCTTTCTTCATCCATAATGCCTATTTTACAAGTATTTTTTTTTAAATTTAAAGCTTCTTCAACTTTAGTAAAAATTAAATCAGTAAAAGCAGTTTCCTCTGGTCCGTGCATTTTTGGTTTTACGATATAAATAGATCCAGTTCTTGAATTTCCCTTTTTTTTGATATCATGCAAACAAGCTGCTGTAGTTATAAATGCATCCAATATTCCCTCTGGTACTTCAGATCCATCTTTTAATATCACTGATGAGTTGGTCATTAAATGTCCAACGTTTCGATTTAATAGAAGACTTCGTCCATGCAATTTGAGTTTTTTACCATTCTTAGAAATATAACTTCTGTCAGGATTTAATTTTCGTTCAAAAGTTTTTCCATCTTTCTCAAATTTAACATTTAAATTCCCTTGCATTAAACCAAGCCAGTTTTTATAACACTTTACTTTGTCTCCAGAATCTACTGCAGCAACACTATCTTCGTTATCACAAATAGTTGAAACCGCAGACTCAACAATCACATCGCTTATTCCAGCAATGTCATGCGCAGCACTAAAGGCCCTAGGGTTAATAATAATTTCAATATGTAGATTATTGTTTTTAAGTATTATTGCTGATGGTTTATTGCTAGCTCCTCTATGACCAATAAACTTCTCAGCATCTTTTAATCTAAATTCATTATCATCTTTATATATTATCAGATTTCCTTTATTTACAATTAAATTTGAAATATTTTTCCAACTGGTGCCATCCACTGGAATATGTTCATCTAAAAATTTTCTTACGTATTTTATAACTTCCTGACCTCTTGCAGGGTCATATCTTTCGCTTCCCCCTTCTTCAGACTCAATTATATCTGTTCCATATAAACTGTCGTAAAGGCTAACCCATCTGGCATTTGCGGCATTAAGAGCATATCTTTCATTCATAATTGGCACTACAAGTTGTGGACCAGCTATACTAGATATTTCAGAGTCTAAATTTTTAGTTTTAATTTTAAAATTTTCTTTTTCCTTAATTAAATAACCAATTTCTATTAAAAATTTTTTATATTCATTTAAGTTAAAATTTTCACTTTTTCTTTTTTTGTGCCATTCATCTATTTTTTTTTGAAGCTCTTCTCTTTTTTTTATCAATTTAGTATTAATCTTAGCTAGTTCGTGTACAGCTTTATCAAATTTACTCCAAAATACTTTTGATGAAATGTTTAAATCTTTTAATAATTCTTTTTGAACAAAATTTTCTAATTTTTTAGATACTTTTAGATTTGAAATATTACTATATTTTTCCATATTATTTAATTTAAACGACTAAACTTATAGTCATTTTACGTTAATTTTAAATGGTAGATCAACATTAAAAAAAAACCACTGTAAAAGATCAATTTAAGCAAAGTTTTTATTACAATAATCATTTTATTGCCTTTTTTTAAAATTATGTAATTAATTAAACCTAGATACTTATGAAAAATTACCTCAATTTTGAAACAGAAATAAAAGATCTTGAGAATGAAATTGAGAACTTGAAAGATCCTTATCATAATAAAGAGGGTTTATCTGAGGTAGATACTCAACAAATTAACAAAACTGAGAAGGAGTTAAATTTAAAACTTAAAGAAATTTATGCTCATTTAGATCCTTGGCAAACTACAATGGTTGCTAGACATGAAGACAGACCAAAGTCAAAATTTTTTATAGAAAATTTATTTACAGATTTTATTTCATTATCTGGAGACAGATATTATGGAGAAGATAAATCTGTGATTGCAGGTTTTGCTAAATTTGATCAAAGGTCAGTTTTAGTAATCGGTCAAGAAAAAGGAGATGACCTCGAAAGTAGAATTAACAGAAATTTTGGAATGATGCGACCAGAGGGATATAGAAAAACAATAAGACTTATGAAATTAGCTAATAAATATGGAATTCCAATAATTTCTTTTATAGATACGCCAGGTGCTTACCCTGGAGTAGGTGCTGAGGAGCGAGGACAGGCGGAGGCTATAGCAAAATCAATTGAGTGCTGTATGAGCCTTACTGTTCCAACCTTTGCAATTATTATTGGAGAAGGAGGATCTGGTGGAGCGATAGCTTTAGCTTCATCAAACAAAGTTATCATGTTAGAAAATTCTATATACTCAGTTATATCTCCTGAAGGGTGTGCAACAATACTATGGAGAGACCCAAAAAAAATGCTCGATGCTGCAAAAGCAATGAAATTATCTGCAAAGGATTTGTTAGAATTAAATGTGATTGATGAAATTATAATTGAACCTATAGGTGGTGCTCATAGAGATAAGAATAAAATTTTAGAGAATGTAAAAAATTCAATAAGTAGAAATTTAAAGTTATTTGATAATGTAAGTGGTGAGGAAGTTTTAAATCAGAGAAAAAATAAATTTTTAAAAATTGGAAGAGATAAAGGCTTTATTGGTAATCCAGAGGAAATAAGTGATTTAAATCAACCTATTAACAAATTTGACGCATATTTAAGATTATTTAAAAAAAACAAGATAAAAGTTTTTTCTGGATTAGCTTTTATTCTAATGCTTTTTTATATTATTTTATAAAGCTCCGCAGCATCGTTTATATTTTTTCCCTGATCCACAAAAACATGGTTCGTTTCTACTCATTTTTTTACCAATATATTTTGGGTCTATTTCTTTAGGCTTATTAACAGTTTTTCTCTCAACTGGTTTTATATTTACTTTTAAATTAAATAAGATTGTAATGAAGTCTAATTTAAGTTTATTTAACAAGTTTTCAAATAACTCAAAGGCTTCTTTTTTATACTCGATTAATGGATCTCTCTGACCGTAAGATCTTAAACCTATTACTTGTCTTAATTGCTCTAAATACTGAATGTGAGACTTCCAATTCAAATCAATAGATTGTAAAAAAATTCTTCGCTCGATTTCTTGAGCATGTTCATTATTTAAAACTTTAATTCTTTCATCTCTTGCTAATTTAAACTGCTCTTTTAAATAATTTTCTAAAGATTTATCAGTGTTTTTAGTTAAAAGTTGAGTTTTTGAAAGATCAAAATTTTTGCCCATCAAAGATTTAAGTTTATTTTCAAATTCGATATTTTTAGGATTACTTAATTTTTTTGATTTTAATTGAATTAAATTATTAATCATCTCTTGTAAAAATTCATCAGAAATTTCAAAAATATTAGTGGTAGTGATAATCTTTTCCCTCTGAGAAAAAATAACGTGACGCTGATCATTAAGAACATTGTCAAATTTAATAAGCGTTTTTCGTATATCAAAGTTCCTTGCCTCAATCTTTTGCTGTGCACGCTCAATAGCTTTATTAATCCAGGGATGATCTATACTCTCACCATCCTTAAGACCAAGTTTTTCTAAAACATTATTCATTGATTCTGAGCCGAATATTCTCATTAAATCATCTTGTAGACTAACAAAAAAAATAGAACAGCCTTCGTCTCCTTGTCGGCCTGCTCTACCTCTAGCTTGATTATCCACTCTTCTCGACTCCATTCTTTCAGTGCCTATTACGAACAATCCACCTAAATTTTTAACGATGTTTTTTTCCTCGCCCTCTACTTTATCATCTATAGAAACCTCTTTTTTTCCTCCTAATTTAATGTCAACTCCTCTACCTGAAATACTGGTAGTAAGTATCACAGAATTTTTCTTTCCAGCATTAGCAATGATTTCTGCCTCATTTGCGTGATTTTTCGCATTCAAAACAACGTGTTTAATCTTTTCTTTATGTAAGAGCTCAGAATAAATTTCTGATTTATTTACGCTTGAAGTAAAAATAAGTAACGGCTGTCCATTTGAGTGACACTCTTTTATTTTTTGGATAATAGCATTATTTTTCTCTTTTTCTGTTCTAAATATTTGATCATTAAAATCTTTTCTAATCATAGGATTGTTTGTAGGAATGACAATTACAGAAAGATTGTAAATTTCAAAAAATTCTTGAGATTCTGTTACAGCGGTACCTGTGCAGCCAGATATCTTTGAATAAAGTTTAAAATAATTTTGATATGTAATAGATGCTAAAGTTTGATTTTCTGCTTGGATTTCAATTTTTTCTTTAGCCTCTAGTGCCTGATGAAGACCATCTCCATATCGACGACCCTCTAAAATTCTACCTGTTAATTCATCAATAATTTTTAAAACACCTTCTTTTACAAGGTAATCTTTCCCTTTGGCGAATAAGTGATTAGCTCTCAGTGCCTGGTTTACATGGTGAACTAATGTTAAGTTTTCTGGGTCGTAAAAGTTGTTATTTTTTAAAATTCCTGCATCTGTAAAGATTTTTTCTACATTATTGATACCATTGTTAGTAAGCATAATATTTTTATCTTTTTCATCTATTTCAAAATCCTCACTTTTAAGTCTTTTAACTAAGCCATCAATCGCAAGATATTGGTTTGTTTTATCTTCAGCAGCTCCAGATATTATTAAAGGTGTTCTTGCTTCATCAATTAGACAGGAGTCAATTTCATCAACTATCGAAAAAAAATGCTGTCTTTGAACCATTTCATCAATTGAAAATTTCATATTATCCCTCAAGTAATCAAATCCAAGCTCACTATTAGTAGCGTATGTAACATCACAGTTATAATTTTTTTTCCTTTCGTAATCGTCTTGATCATTATTAATAAAGCCTGAAGAGATACCGAGAAAATTATAAATTTTTCCCATTTCTATCGAGTCTCTTTTTGCGAGATAATCATTTACTGTAACGACATGGACACCCTTTCCATACAATGAGTTAAGGTAGGCCGCTAAGGTAATGGTAAGAGTTTTACCCTCACCAGTTTTCATTTCAGCAATTTTGCCTTCGTGTAAAACTATTCCACCAATAATTTGAACGTCAAAATGTCTTTCACCCCTTGTTCTTCTTGAGGCTTCTCTTACTAAAGAAAAAGCCTCAGGAAGTAATTTATTGATATCTTCACCCTTCCTAAGTCTCTCTTTAAGATCGTTTGTTTTTTTGGGGAATTCAGCGTCCTCCATTTTTTCTACTACTTTTTCAAGTGTATTAATATTTTCAGTAATTTTTTTTAGCCTTTCAAGCTCTCTTTGATTTGAAGATTTGAAGATCCTAGAAACAAATTTGAGTGGATTAATCATTAGTTTTTGATTTATTATACTATATTAAATATTTATATAATTATTAAATTTATATTTTAAACACAATGGGAATAAATTTTAAAAACTTTTTATCTTCTCAACAAAATAAAAGCAAGATGGGTGATTACCAGAATCTTGATCACCTAGACGGAGTAGCCATATCTACAATTTCTGCAAATTTATATAATAATCCAAGAGACGACCTGGTAATGTTCTACTTTAGAGATGGGGCAAATTTTGCGTCATTATACACGCAGTCAAAAATAATATCTGAAAATATTAAATGGAATTTGAGTCAAAAAACAAAAAAAATATATTCTCTTATTGTAAATACTAGAAATGCAAATACTTTTACTGGAATTAAAGGATACCAGTCAATGCAAAAGATAGCAGATTTAGTTTCTTCCAAATTGACTGAAAAACAAAAAAATGATGATAACAACCCTGAAAAAATAAATTGTCATCAGATTATTTTCGGCTGCACAGGAACAATAGGTGAAACTTTTCCATTTGAAACCATTAAAAAAAGTTTACCAAATTTATTAGAACAAATTAAGTATACTCAAAATAAGTATATATGGACAAAAGCAGCACTAGGTATAATGACCACTGATACAAAACCAAAGTTAGCTATGGAAGAGTGTAAAATTGGTAACACAAAAGTAAAGATTTATGGCATTGCAAAAGGTTCTGGAATGATAAAGCCTAACATGGCTACGACTTTAGGATATATATTTACCGACGCAGATCTCTCAAATGAAATTTTGAAAAAGTTACTTAAAAAAAATGTTACGAACACCTTCAATGCTATTAGTTGTGATGGTGACACAAGCACTAATGACATGATAACAATCTTTTCAACTGGTAAAGCTAATAATCAAAAAATCTCAAATTTCACTGATAAAAAATTAAACGAATTTGATATTTCTCTTAACAAAGTTTTATTAAATTTAGCAAAAAGAATTGTCTCAGATGGGGAAGGAGCATCTAAATTTGTAACAATAAAAGTCAAAAATTCTAAAACAGAAGAAGATGCAAAAAAGATTGGTTTTTCAGTTGCTAATTCAAAATTGGTTAAAACAGCTTTAGCAGGTGAAGACCCAAATTGGGGGAGAATAGTTATGGCGATCGGAAAAGCTGGAGTAGAATTCAATGTTCAAAAATTATTCATAAAATTTGGAGATTTAAAAATTGTTACTAATGGTAAGTTGTATGAAAAGTATGAGGAAAGTATTGTAAAAGAATATATGAAGAATTACGCAATTGATATTGAAATTGATATTGCCGCTGGTAAGAAAACATTTACAGTATACACTATGGATCTTACTAAAAAATATATTGAAATAAATGCAGACTATAGAAGCTAATTCATATTGAAATTTAAGTGATAATTATTAAATAAAACCTATGATAAAATATCAGTTAATTTGTAATGATTGTAATTTGATTTTTGATAGTTGGTTTGCATCATCTAAAGAATTTGAAAAATTAAAAAAGAAGAAATTACTAAATTGCCACAAATGTAATTCTCTCCAGATTGAAAAATCACTGATGAAACCAAACGTGTTAAATAGAGATAAGCGTCAAAAAGAATTTCTTTCAAAAGAAAATAATTTGAGTATTAAAAAAACAATTAAAGAATACCAAAATTTTATTAAAAAAAACTTTGATTATGTAGGTAATAATTTTGCCTATGAAGCAAGAAGTATTCATTATGATAAAAGAAAAAGAGATAAAGGTATTTTTGGAAAGGCATCTAAGAAAGATATAATGGAATTAAAAGAGGAAGGAATTGAAACTCAATCCATACCTTGGTTTGATGATAAAAATAACTAATTTTTAATAAATCTTCCTATATAATTGATGGATTTATCTTTACTTACTTTCCATTCATCTTTAATTAAATTAAATTTCATACCATCTAACGAATCCAATCTTAAATCATATTTTTTTAATATTTTTACTAATTCACCAGGTTTTACAAATTTTTCCCACTCATGTGTTCCAACAGGTAGCCAACGCAGAATATATTCAGCTCCTATTATCGCAAAGAAATATGATTTTAAAGTTTTATTAATTGTTGCAACAAACATGATCCCGTTTTTTCTTAAAAGTTTTGAGCATGATTGCAGAAAAAAATCTACATCTTTAACGTGTTCTACTATCTCCATGTTTAAAATTACATCAAATTTTGTACTTGTATTTAGTTGTTCAGGGGATGCACAAAGGTATTTTATATTTAAGTTATCTTTTTTTGCATGAAATTTGGCAATTTCAATATTTTTATCTGAAGCATCAATACCCATCACATCAGCACCCAATCTACTCATTGGTTCAGATAATAGGCCACCACCACAGCCTATATCTAAAATTTTTACTTTTTCCAAAGGTTTTACTTTTTCCTCAAGTTTAAATGCATTAATTATACTTTTCTTAATATATGAAATTCTTACAGGGTTAAATTTGTGTAATGGTTTAAATTTACCGTGTGGATCCCACCATTCTTCGGCAATTTTTGAAAATTTTTCTATTTCTTTTTTATTAATTGTGTTATTTTTCATTAGTTAGTTGACTTTATATTCAACATGTATTTATTCAATATTTTTTAATTTAACATAATTTAGCATGAAAATTGTAGTTTTAAAATTTGGAGGAACTTCAGTCGGAACAATAAAAAAGATTAAAAAAGTTGCAGAAATAATTGTTAGCTATAAAAAAAAAAAATATAATGTCATAGTTGTCTCGTCCGCAATGAGTGGTGTGACAAATGAGTTAGTAAAGAAATCTTTAGAAATCAGCAGCGATTTTTCAGAGTCAGAATATGACACCTTAGTTTCATCTGGGGAACAAATGTCTTGTTCGTTGATAGCAGGTAGATTGATTGATAGAGGTTATAAGTCAAGATCTTGGTTATCTTGGCAAATTCCAATCATTACAAACGGTGCTCATAAGAACTCAAGAATAAGTAAAGTTAATAAAAATAAAATTTTAAAATATCTTAAAGAGGGTGGAATACCAATTATTACTGGCTTCCAAGGAATCAATGAAAATAATAGAATTACCACTATTGGACGAGGTGGTTCTGATGCTAGTGCAATTATGATAGCTAAATTTTTTAAGGCTGAAAAGTGTATAATCTATACAGATGTTGAAGGCATATATACCACAGATCCAAATAAACTTATTAATGCAAAAAAAATTAAAATAATATCATACGAGGAAATGCTGGAAATGGCTTCATTAGGTGCCAAAGTAATGCAACCTGTTTCAATTCAAGATGCGAGGCTAAACAGAATTGATATTGAAGTAAGATCGTCTTTTGTAAAAAAGTCTGGAACAATTATTACCAAAAGATCAAACATAATTAATAATAAAATTGTTACTGGGATTTCTACCACTCAAAATGACTCAAAGGTTTCACTTATTGGAGTAAAAGATAAACCTGGTGTGGCAGCCTCTATTTTTAAACCATTATCAAAAAATTCAATTAATGTTGACATGGTTGTTCAAAATGTTTCTGCAAACGGTAAAGAAACAGATTTGACATTTACTATTAAAACAGAAGATTTAAATAAAACTAAAAAAATATTAAAGGAAAATAGTAATATTAATTTTAGAAAATTATTGTTAAAAAAAGGTGTCTCAAAAATTTCTATCATTGGTGTTGGTATGATCACCACACCTGGTGTTACTTTTAGAATGTTTCAAGCATTAGCTAATAAAAAAATAAATATTCAAGTTATCTCTACATCTGAGATAAAAATCTCTGTTCTGATAGATAATAAAGATACCAAAAAAGCTTTAATTGCTTTACACAAAGAATTTAAATTAGATGACATTAAATGAGCATTAGACCTTTTAGAGACATAAAAAGAAGAAAAACAAAAGAAATAAATGTTGGTTCAATAAAGGTTGGAGGAAATAATCCTATATCTGTCCAATCTATGACTAACACTCTCACAACCGATGTGGAAGCAACTGTAAAACAAATTAACAAAATTCAAATGGAAGGCGCTGATATAGTAAGAGTTTCATGTCCTGATGAATTATCAACTAAAGCTTTAAAAGAAATTGTAAAACATGTAGATATACCTATTGTTGCTGATATTCATTTTCATTATAAAAGAGCTATTGAGGCTGCTGAAAATGGAGCAAGTTGTCTAAGAATTAATCCAGGAAATATAGGAAGTGTAAATAAAATTAAAGAAGTTGTAAAAGCAGCAAGTAATAATAATTGTTCAATTAGAGTTGGCGTAAATGCTGGATCTTTAGAAAAAGATATTTTAGAAAAATTTAGGGAACCTTGTCCAGAAGCATTAGTTGAGAGCGCACTAAGAAATATTAAAATTTTAGAGAATGAAAATTTTGATAATTTAAAAATTAGCGTGAAGTCATCTGATGTTTTTTTATCAATAGAGGCATACCGTCAACTGTCAAAGGTCACTGATTATCCTTTGCATTTAGGAATTACAGAGGCAGGAAGCTTTGTATCAGGGAGCGTAAAATCTTCAATCGGATTGGGAACATTACTTTTAGAAGGTATAGGAGATACAATTAGAATTTCTTTATCAGATGATCCAGTAAAAGAAGTAAAAATTGGAAATGAAATATTAAAATCCTTAAATTTAAGAGAAAGAGGAGTAAAAATAATTTCCTGTCCTTCATGTGCGAGACAGGGTTTTGAGGTAATAGAAACTGTAAAAATTTTGGAAAAACGCCTGTCTCACATAAAAACCCCAATTACACTATCAGTTATTGGATGTGTTGTTAACGGTCCTGGAGAAGCAGCTATGACAGATGTCGGTATTACTGGCGGCAAAAAAGGAAACAACATGCTTTATTTATCGGGCGTGCAATCAGAAAAAGTTTTGACCAATGATATGATTGAAAAAGTTGTAAATGAAGTTGAAAAGAAAGCTTTAGAATTAGAAAATAATTAAGATGATACCACGCAAAAGAATTGAGGAATTAATAAGCAAACATTCATTATTAGAAAAAGACTTGTCTTCTGAAAATATAGATAAAAAACTTTTTGCTGAAAAATCTAAAGAATATTCAGAGATAAATGAAATAATAACAGATGCAAAAAAATATTTATCATTTGAGAATGATAAAATTGAATTAGAAAAAATTTTAAAAGATAAAGATTCTGATAAAGAATTTCTAAAAATGGCTGAAATAGAACTTAAGGACCTAGTAACTCAATTTGAAAAAAATGAAAAAAAACTAAAATTATTTTTATTACCTAAAGATGAGGCTGATAAGAAAAATGCAATTATTGAAATTAGAGCGGGTACAGGAGGTTTAGAAGCAAGTTTATTTGCATCAGATCTTTTTAAAATGTATGAAAAAGTTAGTTATAAAAAAAAATGGAATATTGAATTAATTTCCATTTCTAGAAGCGAGGCAGGGGGATTAAAAGAGGTTATAGCATCAATTAAAGGCAATAACATTTATTCTACTTTAAAGTATGAAAGCGGAGTTCACAGGGTTCAAAGAGTTCCAGATACCGAGACACAGGGTAGAGTTCACACCTCTGCTGCAACAGTTGCAGTCTTGCCTGAAGCAGAAGAGGTTGACCTAAAAATAAACGATTCTGATTTGAGGATTGATGTTTTCAGAGCAGGAGGGCCAGGCGGACAATCGGTGAATACAACTGATAGTGCCGTAAGAATTACTCATTTACCATCAGGCATATCTGTATCCCAACAAGATGAAAAGTCTCAACATAAAAATAAAGCTAAGGGTATGAAAATTTTACGCTCAAGACTTTACGAATTAGAGAGAAATAGAATTGATCAAGAGAGATCTAAAGACAGAAAAAATAAAATAGGCACAGGTGATAGGTCTGAAAGAATTAGAACTTATAATTTTCCTCAAGGAAGAGTGACTGACCATAGAATCAATTTAACTCTCCATAAACTTGAGGAATTTTTAGAAGGGGAAATGTTTGACGAAATGATCGAGTCCTTAACTTTACGCGCACAAGAGGAAAGTTTAAGCAATTTATAATATTATGAAGATTTATAATGCCATAAAAGAAGGGACTGAAATCTTAAAAAAAAATAATATCAAGTTTCCAGCTCTAGATTGTGAAATTCTATTAGCAAAAGCACTTAAGAAACAAAGAAAATATTTGATACTTAATTTAGATAAAACGTTAAATAAAAAGAATTTAGAAATTTATAAAAATTTAATTAATCAACGATCTAATGGTAAACCAGTAGCTTACTTAACAAAAAAAAAAGATTTTTGGAATTCAGAATTTATAATTGAACAAGGGACATTAATTCCTAGGCCTGATACAGAAGTTCTTATCGAGGCAACTCTGGAATTGTTTAAATATAAAGATTACGCTAACATATTAGATATAGGAGTAGGTTCTGGTTGTATAATATTATCAATTTTAAACGAAAAACATCAGTTCTATGGCACAGGGATAGATGTAAGTAGTAAATCTATAAGCTTAAGTAAGCTTAATGCCAAGAGATTTAGCCTTGAAAATAGAGTAAAACTTATAAAAACAGATGTTGACAATTTTTGCAACGGAAAATATGATCTAATTATATCTAATCCTCCGTATATAAATAGAAATAAAATTAAATATTTGGAGAAGGATGTCAGAAATTTCGAGCCAAAATTAGCTCTTGATGGTGGATTAGATGGAACATTTAAAATTTTAAAAATAATTAAGAAAGCATCCACTCTTTTAAAAAGTAATGGAAGATTAATTCTTGAAATTGGATACGATCAAAAGACTAAAATAATGAGTTTGTTAAAAAAAAGGGGATTTTATATAAACAATATAATTAAAGATTATGCAAAAAATGATAGATGCGTAATAAGTACGAAAATCAATTAAATTTATATGGTAACTTTTAGAAATAATAATAGAAGAAATAATTTTAGAAGAAATGACAGAAGTTTTAAAAACAATGTCATAGATAAGAATAAGTTTGGAGCAAATTTTTCTAATAATAATAATTTTCAAAGAAAAACACCTAGTAGAAATAATCATAATGCATCAAAATTACACGAAAAATATAATAATTTAGCTCGCGAGGCATTATCTTCGGGAGATAAAATTATGTCAGAAAATTATTTTCAACACGCAGATCATTTTAAAAGAATACTCAATGAACAAGAGAGCTTAAAAAAAGCAAGATCAAATGATACTACTGAAAAAGAAGTTGAAACAGTCGATAGCGTCGATAAAAATGAAAAATCGATTATTGAAAAAAATTCAGCATAACAAATTAATTTATTCCAATTATTTTCTCAGATTTTAATACATCTAATTTAATTTTCACAGTTTCGAATAACTTTCTGTCTTCCCCTTTCAAAATTTTTCCAGATGGTAATTTAAGCGTTTGAGAGTTTATTTTTTTTCCATTCTCGATCACTTCATAATGTAAATGAGGACCAGTAGATTTGCCAGTGGATCCGACATAACCAATTATTTGTCCTTGTTTAACTCTTACACCTTTTTTAACTTTATTGGCAAATTTTGACATATGTGCGTAAATAGTTTGGTAAACAGAATTATGTTTAATTTTAACGCAATTACCACCACCACCACACCATCCAGCTTTTACTATTACTCCATCACCAGACGCCATAATTGGTG
>CACJMP010000014.1:0-26871 GCA_902594595.1 uncultured Pelagibacteraceae bacterium
AATATTTGTTGGTCTAACGGCATATGACACTCAAAAAATAAAGAACATGTATACAGCTAGCGACACAGGTGAATTAATGGGTAAAAAAGCTGTGATGGGAGCTTTAACTCTTTACTTGGACTTCATTAATTTATTTATAATGCTATTAAGACTTTTTGGTCAAAGAAGATAGTTTTATTAAGTTAATTTTTTCCAGTCAGTTTTTTTTAATAGTACTTCAAGCTCAAAAGAATTTTTTAGAATTTTTCCATTAACATCAGTTATTAAATATTTAAGGTTTTTGTTCTTAGGATTAAAATTTTTACATATTCTATACAAAGCATTTTCAGTACTATTTTTAAATACACTAAAGCTTACCTGTTTACTTGATATAGAAAGTCCATAATCTTTCCATGAACCTTGAGAAACCATTTTTGCATATAAATCTAAAATAATTTTTAATTCTTCTTTCTCAAAAAAATGTTTTTCCTCTAATTTTTTGTTTTTGATATTATTTATTACAAGTCTTAAATTATTATTCATTAGTTTTATATTTATTAATAAGCCCTATTTGAAATCCTGTGAAAATAAATGTAATAGGTAATAAACCCCATACTTTGAAATTAACCCAAAATTCCTCCGATTGTGTTCGCCATACTAGCTCATTTAAAATTGCTAAAGCAAAAAAGAAATAAATCCATCTTCTATTAAGTATCTCCCAACCTTCATTTGTTAAAGAAATTGATTTACCTAACAATTTTTTGAGAACTGGCTCTTTAGTAAAATATTTTCCAAATATTAAGGCAAACCCAAACATAATGTTTATAATTGTAGGCTTGATGTAGATAAAGACGGGGTTATCAAAATAAATTGTTAATCCTCCAAAAAAAGTAATTAATATTCCACTTAGCAAGGGCACTTTAGGTATTTGTTTCTCCAAAAACCACATTACACCCAATGCTATTATTGTCGCAATTATGAAAGGAGGAATAGCAATTTTTAAATCTTTATTACTATCATAATAATAGTAAAAAAAAATTACTAATGGTCCAAAATCAGTAAGAAACTTTATAAAAGATTTATTCACTTTTAAGATATTAACATAAGTTTTTATTTTTGCGAAAATTTAAAATTTTTCTTATTGATTTTTAAATTTAAATACCCATACTAAAGGTAATGTCAGTACAAAAAGCAAAATTTTCTATTGGTGATATTGTAAAACATAAACATTTCGAGTTTAGAGGAGTGATTTATGATGTCGATTTTGAATTTAATAACTCTGAAGAATGGTATCAATCGATACCAAAAAATGTAAGGCCTAGGAAAGATCAACCATTTTACCATTTATTGGCTGAAAATGATGAAATAACTTATGAAGCATATGTATCTGAACAAAACCTGTTGGTAGACGACTCTGGTGAGCCTATCAAACATCCTTTAATTGAGGAAATTTTTTCAGGAAAAAAAGGCTCAAGTTATTTTAAGCCCTCGAATTAGATAAATCTTTTTTTAAACACATTTAGCTCAAATCTTTGACACAGCCAGATACTAAATTAACATCAATTCTGATCAAGAGTGTTAAACTATTACCCTTCATTATCTCCCTCTACATTCTTGATCAGACAAAAATTCCGTAATATATCATTGGTATATGTTTAAATATTTTGAACCAAATAAAATTTTTTCAATCACATCAAAAGCACCTAAGTACGTTTTATTTCTATTTATTATTGTTCTTTCGATAGGATTGTTAGAGGCATTAATATTTTCTCCAGAGGATTATAAACAAGGGGATGCGGTAAGAATAATGTATGTACACGTGCCGTCTGCATGGATCTCTCTTGGGATATTTTCGTTGATAACCTTATTGTCAATAATTGGATATATATTTAAGATTAAGAATTTTTTCTTAATTTCTAAAAGCTTAGCTCCCTCTGGTTTTATATTTAATATAATCGCTCTTGTTACAGGATCTATTTGGGGTAGACCAACTTGGGGGACATGGTGGGCATGGGACGCAAGAATTACAGCGATGTTAATTTTAGCTTTATTTTATTTATTATATCTTTTTGCCTGGAGAGTTTTTGAAGATAAAGATAGTGTTTTTAAAGCAACATTAATAATTACAATTCTTGGTATAATAAATGTACCAATAATTAAATATTCAGTAGACTGGTGGAATACTTTACATCAACCAGCATCTATTAATATTTTTACTAAATCTTCAATTGATATTTCGATGCTGTTTCCGTTAATGATTATGACTGCGGCATTTGCTCTATTTTCTCTATTAATTTTTTTAATGAAATATAATACAGAACTGATAAAGATTAAAAATAAAGGCCTTGATAGATTATGATAAATGAAATTTTAATTATGAACGGATACGGACTTTATGTTTGGTCTGCTTTTATATTTACTCTGGTAAGTTTTGCTACACTATACTTTGTTATCAAAAATCAGTATGTGAAAGAGAGAAATAAATTTATTGTTAAATTTGGAACTCTAAACTCTGAGAGAGTATCATTAGCTAAATCTCAAGGGATGAACAAAGAAATCTTATCAAACACTTCAAGCATTTAGCTTTTAAACCATGTATGGTCGTAAAGTTAAATTAAGGTTTTTTTTTATCTTATTAATATTCGTCACATTATCTTTGACAATTTTTTTAATCTTAAAATCACTCGAGGAAAATGTAGTTTTTTTTCAATCCCCATCAGAAATAAAAGGGTTACCAGAACTAAATAAAAAAAAGATTAGAGTGGGTGGAATGGTCAAGAATAAATCAATATCGGTTCAAGCAGAGGAACTGAATTTTATTATTACTGACTTTAAAAATGAAATAATAGTTACTTATTCAGGTGTTGTTCCTAATCTTTTTGCGGAGGGCAAAGGGGTTGTAGCAGAGGGATATTTAAAAGATAAAAATTTTTTTCTAGCTACTAAAATATTAGCTAAGCACGATGAAAACTATATGCCACCAGAGGTAAAAGCTGCAATAGAGGGGAAGTAGATTTTGGCAAGTTTAATAGGTTCTTATTCGTTATTTTTTAGCCTTGGGTTTTCAGTTTTAATTTTATTTTTCTCTTTTAAAAACTTAAAAAATACAATTAATTTTGATAACAAGCTTTTATCTTTAACTTTTCTACAATTGTTATTTATTATTTTAAGTTTTTTTGGACTAATTATAGCATTTATAAATTCTGATTTTAGCAACTCAACAGTGTTTAACCATTCACATACAACTAAACCTTTGTTTTATAAAATTTCTGGAACTTGGGGAAATCATGAGGGAAGTTTGCTTCTTTGGTTGCTAGTACTAACTTTATTTATTTTTTTGTTTTTAATTAGCTCTAAAAAACAACCAAAAAAATATAGAGTATTAACTTTATTGTTCCAACAAATAATAATAATTGGTTTTTTAATTTTTTTAATACAAACGTCTAATCCTTTTGCTCAAATTTATCCAGTACCATCAGAAGGTCTTGGGCTAAACCCGATTTTACAGGACCCTGCTTTAGCAATTCATCCTCCAATTTTATATTTGGGATATGTTGGATCATCTATAATTTTTTCTTCTGTTTTAGCAGCCTCATCAACTAATTATATATCAAAAGAGTGGGCGAAGCATATTAAACAATGGATTTTAATTTCTTGGATTTTTCTTACTTTAGGAATTTTATTAGGTTCTATATGGGCTTATTATGAATTAGGTTGGGGAGGTTTTTGGTTTTGGGATCCCGTCGAAAATGTTTCATTAATGCCCTGGTTAGCATTGACCACTCTTTTTCATTGTGTACTAGTATTGGAAAAAAAATTACTTTTAACTTCATGGGTTGTCATCCTATCGATTGCAACGTTTACTCTAAGTATGAGTGGTACTTTTTTAGTTAGATCAGGAATTTTAAATTCTGTACATACTTTTGCCAATGATCCGGAAAGAGGTTTATACATATTAATCTTTTTATTCACGCTAATATTTCTCTCACTTTTTGTTTTTTTCTTTTTTCATAAAACTGATGGACAAAACAACACTTCTTTTTTTTGGTTAAGTAAGGAAACTTCAATCTTAATTAATAATTGGTTTATGATGTATTTTCTAGCAGTTGTTTTAATTGGTACTATATATCCAATATTTTTAGATGTCTTAACTTCACAAAAGATATCAGTTGGTCCACCTTTTTATCATAAACTAATAATTCCATTTTTAATTCCTTTTCTTCTGGCGATGGCAATCGGTCCAAAATTGAATTGGATTAAATCAAATCTTCAAAATAAATCTCATTTATTGTTACTTTTTGCAATCTCATTAATACTATCTTTTTTAATAATTAGAATATTAGAGATTAGTTTTTTAGTGAATACGATTTTATTTACTTCAGCTTTTTATTTATTTTTTATTACCTTGAGAGATTTTTTTATTAAGGGATTTAAAAACCTGGCTCAAAATATAGCTCATTTTGGTTTTAGCCTGTTAATACTGAGTATCTTATTTAATAATTTTTTATCATCTGAAGTAATAACAAATTTAAAGGTAGGGGAAACTTATAAATCTGATGAATTAACAATAAATTTTGAAAAGATAGAAAAAATTAAAAAACAAAATTTTGAGGCAATTATAGGTAAATTTAATGTAAAAAGTGATAACGAATTAGTAGATATATTAAAACCTGAATTGAGAATTTATAACCAACCAAATATAGTTACAAGTGAAGCTGATATTAAGACAAATTTATTATCCGATAAATTTATGACCATGAATTTAGTTCAAAATCAGGAGTATTTTAATATTAGGTATCAGATCAAACCTTTTATGATTTGGATTTGGTTTTCTGTAATAATAATTAGCTTTGGTGGGTTGTTCAGCTTTTTCAAAAAAAAATATGAAAACTAAAATCTTATTACCATTTACAATTGTTTCTTTTCTATTTATTTTTTTTATTCTTTATGTGGGTTTAAATCGCTCAAATATTTATATACCAGAGACAGTAACTAATGAAAAAATTCCAACATTTAAAGTAAAAGTTTTTAATTCAGAAAAAGAACTAACGTCTAAAGAAATTTTTGAAAATGATATTTACTATTTACTAAATATATGGGCCTCTTGGTGTATTCCTTGTAGAGACGAACATCCCTATTTAATGGAATTAAAAAAGAATAAAAAATTAGAAATTGTTGGTTTAAACTATAAAGACAAAGTAAAGAATGCTAATAATTTTTTAAACGAATTAAATAATCCGTATACATTAATTTTATCAGATACAGATGGAACTATTGCAATTGAATGGGGAGCATACGGAGTACCTGAGACTTTTTTAATATATAATGGAAAGATTATAAAAAAAATTATAGGACCTATGAATAACAACCTTTTCAAAGAAATTGAGAGAGCAGTGAAATGAAAATATTAAATCTTCTAGTAATAATTATTTTTTTGTTTAATTTTAATGTGTCCAACGCAAAAGATAGAAATTTAAATAGCAAAATTACAAAAAATTTACGCTGTTTAATTTGCCAAGGACAATCAATTCATGATTCTGATACTGAGTTTGCCAACAGTCTAAAATTAGTTGTTGAAAAAAAGATTACAGAGGGAATGTCGGAGAATGAAATTTACGAATTTCTTAAGACAAAATATGGGGAATGGATATTATATGACCCAGCTTTAAACCAAAAAACCTATATTTTATGGCTTTTACCCTTATTGTTATTTTTAATTGGAGGTGCAATAATATTTAAAAATTTGAAAATTAAAAAAAATTAAGCATATTAACACGATGAAAATTTTAAAAAGTTTATTTGTATTAATATTATTTACATTTCCTTTAACAACAACGTCTGAGGAAATTAAAATGAAAGATAAATCTACGGAATTAAACGTTTATACAGGAATGTTTGATATTAGTGATAATGGAAAAAGATCAACCTTAATTGGAATTCAACATCAGAATGAAAATTTAAGAAGAAACTCTTTCATAGGAAACTTATCTCCAATAACAGGTGCAATGTTAACAGCAGACAATGCTTCTTACTTTTATACTGGGGTTCAAGCAGAATACACGCTTGGTGTTTTAAACCTTACTCCAAGTTTTGCACCAGGGTATTATAATAAGGGAGATGGTAAAGATCTTGGTCATTCTCTTGAGTTCAAAAGTGAAGTGCAAATATCTCTTGAATTGCCAAAAAATAATAGTCAATTAGGTTTTTCATATAACCATATATCAAATGCAAGTTTAGGTGATAAAAATCCTGGTGCTAACAGTTATTCATTTAACTTTCTTCAACAATTTTAACATAATAAAAAAATGAATTTAAAAGACTGTCACAATTTTAAAGATTTTAGAAAACTAGCTAAAAAAAAATTACCATCCCCGATTTTTCATTACATAGATGGGGCTGCTGATGATGAGATAACTTATGCAAGAAATACTAGTTCTTTTGATGATGTTGACTTAGTTCCAAATGTTTTAAGAGGAGTAGAGAATGTAGATCTATCAACTACAATATTTGGAAAAAAATTGGACTTACCGTTTTACCTTTCACCGACAGCACTTCAAAGACTCTTTCATTATGATGGTGAAAGAGCAGTTGGAAAAGCAGCAAAAAAATTTAATACAATGTTTGGTGTTTCAGCATTAGCCACAGTCAGTGTAGAGGAAATTTCTTCTTTGATAGATACTCCAAAAATGTTTCAATTTTACTTTCATAAAGACAGAGGTTTAAATGACTCTTGTTTAGAGAGGGCTAAAGCTGCAAATTTTGATGTTATGGCTTTAACAGTTGATACTATCACTGGAGGGAATCGTGAGAGGGACTTAAGAACAGGATTTACTTCTCCACCAAAGTTAACTTTAGCAAGCTTATTTAGTTTTGCGACTAAGCCAATGTGGGGAATTAATTATTTAACTAAAGGTAAGTTTGAATTACCTCATTTGCAAGATTTTGTAAAAGAAGGTACCGATGTTAACTCATCAATTGGAAATTATTTTTCTACTATGTTGGACCAATCTATGAACTGGAAAGATGCTGAAAATCTTTGCTCTAAATGGGGAGGTCATTTTGCACTGAAAGGAATTATGAGTGTAGAAGATGCCAAAAAAGCAGTTGACATTGGATGCACTGGTATAATGGTATCAAATCATGGTGGAAGGCAATTAGATGGATCTAGAGCACCTTTTGATCAACTTGCAGAAATTGTCGATGCTGTTGGTGATAAGCTAGATGTCATTTGTGAGGGAGGAATTCATAGAGGAACACATATGTTAAAAGCATTATCGTTAGGTGCAAAAGCGTGTTCTGGTGGAAGACTTTATCTTTACGCGCTAGCAGCTGCAGGCCAAGATGGTGTTGAGAGAGCCTTAGGACAATATAAAGCCGAGTTACAAAGAGATATGAAGCTAATGGGTTGCACAAAGATAAGTGATCTTAATAGAAGTAATTTAAGATTCAGAAGATAGTGAGTTTAAAACATTGTTATAACTTTGAGGATTTTAGACGATTAGCAAAAAAAAAATTACCTTCACCTATATTCCATTACATCGATGGAGGTGCAGATGATGAAACTACTTTAAGAAGAAATACAGATTCATTTAACGACTGTGACTTAGTTCCTAATATTTTAGCGAGCGTTGGAAAACCAGATTTATCAACAACATTGTTTGGACGAAAAATAGATATGCCTATCTTTTTGTCTCCAGCGGCAATGCAAAGACTTTATCATCCAGAAGGTGACAAAGCTTCCGCAAGAGCTGCAGAAAAATATGGTACTTTTTATAGCATGTCATCAATGAGTAACAATTCAATTGAGGAAATATCAAATATCTCTGGAGGCCCCAAACTATTTCAACTTTATGTGCATAAAGATAAATCAATAACAGATGATTTAATTGATAGATCGAGAAGATCTGGTTTTGATGCAATGTGTTTAACTGTAGACACTTTAGTTGCTGGTAACAGAGAAAAAGATCATAGAACGGGTTTTACAACGCCACCGAAACTTACACTACAAAGTTTAATGAGTTTTGCAATAAAACCTAACTGGGTTTTTAATTACATTACAGGTAAAAAATTTGAACTCTCAAATGTAAAAAAAAAGACAGACAAAGGCACCAATATTGCTAAATCCGTTATCGAGTATATTAATGAGCAGTATGATCCATTGATGGACTGGAAAGACGCAGAGTATTGTGCAAAAAAATGGAACGGTCCTTTTGCACTTAAAGGTGTTATGTCTGTTGAAGATGCAAAAAAAGCAATTGATATTGGTTGTACAGCTATTATGATTTCAAATCATGGTGGCCGCCAACTTGATGGATCAAGATCACCCTTTGACCAAGTGAAAGCAATTTCCGATGCTGTAGGTGATAAATTAGAAATAATTTTAGATGGAGGTATAAGAAGAGGCACTCACGTATTAAAAGCAATTTCTGCAGGTGCAAAAGCCTGTAGTTTTGGTAAAATGTTTTTGTTCTCTTTAGCCGCAGGTGGTCAAAAAGGTGTGGAACATTTGTTACAAAACATGCACGATGAACTTAATAGAAATATGGTACTTATGGGTTGTAAAAATTTAAAAGAGTTGAATAGTTCAAAATTAATTTATAGAAATAGTATTTAAAAAAGGATTTAGGATGAAACTAGCAGAGAGCTTAAATAGATTAGGAACAGAAACAGCGTTTTCAGTTCTAGCTGAGGCAAAAAAATTAGAAGCACAAGGAAAACCTATGATTCACTTAGGTTTAGGCCAACCAGACTTCAAAACACCTAAACATGTGGTCGACGCTGCTAAGAAAGCATTGGATGACGGACATCATGGTTATGTCATGTCAAATGGGATCCCAGAATGTAGACAAGCAGTGACCAGATGGATAAAAAAACGTTATAGTGTTGACATAGATTTCGAGAGGATTTTAATAATGCCAGGTGGAAAACCCACCATGACTTACGCTATTCAATGTTTTGGTGAACCAGGAGCAGAAATAATTCACCCTACTCCAGCTTTTCCAATCTATGAGTCAATGATTAATTATACTGGCTCTACTCCAGTGCCATACGATTTGACTGAAGACAAAGATCTTAAATTTAATCCAGAAAAAATTTTATCCCTAATCACTGATAAGACCAGACTTTTGATATTAATAAATCCAAACAATCCAACAGGGAGTTTCGTAGATAAATCTGATATTGATGTTTTAGCCGAAGGTTTAAAAAAACACCCTCATGTAACAATACTAAGTGATGAAATTTATAGCAGACAAATATTTGATAACAAAGAAATGCCAAGTTTTTTCAATTATCCAGAATTACGAGAAAGATTAATTGTTTTAGAAGGATGGAGCAAAGCATATTCTATGACAGGATGGAGACTAGGTTGGAGTTTTTGGCCTAAAAACTTAGTTGAACATGTTAATAAACTTTTAATAAATAGTGTTTCATGTGTAAACGCAGCAGCACAGTTTGCTGGAATAGCAGCTCTAGATGGACCAGATGACTCTATTGATGAGATGATGGTTAGATTTACACAAAGACGAGATTTAATTCACAAAGGTTTAAATGAACTTCCGGGCGTCGAATGCAGTTTACCAGGAGGGGCTTTTTATGCATTTCCGAAAGTAAGTGCAACTGGCATGACAGGTTCAGAGTTTTGTAAAAAAGCCATGCATGAAGCTGGTGTCGCCATTGTACCAGGCACAGCATTTGGTAAAACTTGTAATGACTATGTGAGATTTAGTTTTGCAGCTTCTAGAGATAATATTTCTCAAGCTCTAGAAAATATAAAGAAAATGCTGACTAAATAAGCTGTATTTTTTGTTTAATTACTAATAATATTCTATTCAATGAATGATCTTGTACAGTCAGAGTTAAAAAAGATTTTTAATGGAAGATTTTCCACTTCAGTATCTACTAGAACTAATTATGCAAGAGGCGAGGATACTTACGATCCAGTTCTTTCAAAAGCTGTAGTTTTTCCAGAAACAAATGAAGAAGTTTCAAAAGTATTAAGCCTGTGTAATAAGCATAAAGTTCCGGTTGTTCCATTTGGTACAGGAACCTCTTTAGAGGGTAATGTTGTTGGCAATGAGAAAGGCATTACTATTTCTTTAGAAAGAATGAATAAGATTCTAACAGTTAATGCAGAAGATTTTGATTGTAGAGTGCAAGCTTGTGTAACTAAAGAACAATTAAACGATTATTTAAGAGAAGATGGAGTTTTTTTTCCAATTGATCCTGGAGCTAATGCTGCGATAGGTGGAATGGCATCAACTTCTGCCTCAGGGACGATGGCAGTAAAGTATGGTACCATGAAAACCGTAATTACTGGCCTTACAGTTGTTTTGCCAAATGGAGATATCATAAAAACTGGAAGCAGAACTAAAAAAACTTCTGCTGGATATAATTTAACAAACCTTTTTATTGGTTCAGAAGGTACTTTAGGTATTATTACAGAAATTCAATTAAGATTATCGCCAATACCTGAAAGCATTATGAGTGCCGTGTGTCATTTTCCATCTCTGGAAAAAGCAGTTCAAACAGCTCAACAAGTTATTCAATACGGGGTACCTATTGCTAGAATAGAAATGCTTAACAAAGAACAGATGGAAATTAGTATAAATTACTCGAAATTAAAAGATATCGAGGCTGTACCAACATTATTTTTTGAATTTCATGGTTCAGAAGTATCAAATCAAGAAAATATAAAAATTGTTGAGGAAATTTCCAAAGACAATAGTGGAAGTTCATTTAAATGGGCTAAAGATTTAGAGGAGAGAAATAAACTCTGGAAAGCAAGATGGGATGTCTATTATTCAGTTAAAGCTTTAATAAATAATGGTCGTGTTTACTCTACAGATGTATGTTTACCAATTTCAAACATAACTGAGTGTGTAAACTTTGCTGAAGAACAGACTAAAAAACTTGGTTTGAGAGCCCCTATGGTTGGTCATTTAGGAGATGGTAACTTTCATGTGGTTTTACCTTATGATCCTAAAGAAGAGGGAACATATAATAAAATAAGAGATTTTAGTGATTTATTAATTAAGAAAACTTTAGATTTAAATGGAACAATAACAGGCGAACATGGAGTAGGTTTACATAAAAAATCATATCTTTTACAAGAACATGGTGATTGTATTCCATTAATGAAGTCCATTAAAAGAAGTATAGATCAAAACAATATAATGAATCCTGGTAAAATATTTGATCTAAATTAATTAATGAAGATGAAAAAAATTCTAGTAACAAGAAAATTAATTAAAGATAGCGAGGACAAAGCTCTAAAAATTTTTGATGCAAAACTTAATCCAAATGATGAATTATATTCCCAATCAAGAGTGATAGAAATGTGCCAAGGTTGTGATGGAGTTTTAACATCACTAACAGATAAAATGGATAAAGAGACAATAGATAAGTTACCAGATTCAATTAAGATTATTTCTAATTTTGCTGTTGGTTTTGGAAATATTGATTTAGAGGCAGCAAAAAAAAAGGGCATCGCTGTAACAAACACTCCTGAAGTATTATCAGACGCTACAGCAGAAATAGGTGTTCTGTTAATTTTAGGTGCATGCAGAAGAGCCGCTGAGGGAATAGAATCAGCAAGAGAAGGTGGATGGAAATGGTCTGCAGATTACTTGATCGGAAAACAATTAACAGGTTCAAGGTTAGGCATCTTAGGCATGGGAAGAATTGGTCAAAAAATTGCAAAAATAGCAAAGTCTTTAGGCATGATAATCCATTATCATAACCGATCAAAATTAAGCCCTGATAAAGAAGATGGTGCTATTTATCATGATAATTTAAAAAGCCTTTTTTCTGTTTCTGATGTTTTATCTATTTGTTGTCCTGCAACTAAAGAAACTGAAAATATGATCAATAAAGAAACGGTTGAGTATTTCCCAAAAGGAGCAGTCATAACTAATGTAGCAAGAGGTGATATAGTGGATGATGATGCCCTTATTGATGCTTTAAATCGCAGAAAAATTTATGCTGTTGGTTTGTATGTTTATAAAAATGAGCCAAATTTAAATCCTGGTTATTTAAAAATAAAATCGGCATTTATTTTACCCCACCTTGGTAGTGCAACCAAAGACACCAGGATAGCAATGGCAAATTTAGCGATAGATAATATTGACGAATTTTTTAAAACGGGAAATTGTAAAAACAAAGTCAATTAATTCTACTCAGGATTGTATAAAATTCAACTTATGCGACATCTACGCCCTTTTTTAGAAAGACTCCCATCTAATTCTGTGTTTTAATTATTTAGTTAATTAACTACTAGAGGAGAAATAATGACAAAAGAAAATAAATCGTTGAAGATTAAAACATCTTCAAGACGTAAGTTCTTTAAGACTGCCGCAAAAGCAGGAGCTGTTGCTGCTGCTACTGTTGCAATGCCAAACATTGCAAGGTCGGATGGTCACGTAACTTTAAAGATGCAGGCAGCTTGGCCTTCAGGCGCAAACATCTTTTTTGAAATGGCTGGAGACTACTGCAACATGGTTAAAGAAATGTCAGGAGGTTCATTAAGAATAGACCTTCAACCAGTTGGAGCAGTTGTGAAAACTTCAGAAATTGGAGCCGCTGTTAGTGATGGTAACCTAGATATGGGTCACTGGGTAACAGCTTATTGGTATGGTAAAAACCCTGCCGCTTCTCTTTTTGGAACTGGTCCTTCGTATGGAATGTCATCTCAAGAAGTAATGGGATGGATGGAGTACGGTGGAGGAAGAAAACTATATGATGAAACACTTGCTAAAGTGGGATTTGATTATATTGGTTTTTTCCATATGCCTATGCCAGCGCAGCCTTTTGGTTGGTTCAAAAAGAATGTAACAAAAGTATCTGATGTTAAAGGTATGAAGTATAGAACAGTTGGTCTAGCGACTAACGTTTTAACTGCTATGGGAATGGTTGTAAGACAATTACCAGGTGGTGAAATCCAACCAGCAATGAAAACTGGATTGATTGATGCTGCTGAATTTAACAACCCAACATCAGACTCACAGTTTGGAATGCAAGATGTATCTAAACACTATCATTTAGGTAGTTTCCACCAATCTCAAGAAATGTTTGAGATACCAGTGAACAAGAAAAGATACAACAGCCTTTCACCAGCTCATCAAGCTATATTGAAAAATGCTGCTTATGCTGCTAACTCAGATAACTACTTTAAAGCTTTAGTTAGATATTCTGCTGACTTAGCTAAGTTAATGAATGAGCATAAAGTAAATGTATACCAAACATCTGACGCTATTTTAGCTGAACAGTTAAAAGGTTGGGATAAAATAGTAGCTGAATTTTCTGGAAAAGATCCTTTCTTTAAGAAAATTATAGCATCTCAGAAAGCATATGCTAAGAGAACAATGAAGTATCTGTTGATGAATCAACCGAACTACAAATTAGCTTATGAAAATGAGTTTGGTCCAATTGCAAAAGTTAAAATTTAATTAGCTTTTAAAAAAATTAAAATTAAGGGGGTTTAAAAACCCCCTTTTTTTTTACTTAAATTTACTATATTTTAAAATGATGATGTCATCTTACATTAAATTTGCAGACACACTTAGTACATCAATGGGAAAAGCTTTTTCATGGTGTATTGTTATTTTAATGGGAGGGACTGTTTATGAAGTGGTAATGGCATATGCTTTCAATAAGCCAACACTATGGAATTTTGATTTTAGTATGCAAATGTACGGAGCTATACTAATGATGTCAGGTGCATACTGCTTAGCTACAGAAGCTCATGTAAGAGGAGATGTAATTTATAGATTATTCAGCCAAAAAACTCAGGCGTGGATAGATTTGATACTATATTTTGTATTTTTCTTTCCAGGTGTATTGGCATTAGCGTTTTATGGTTATGAGTACGCAGCTCAAGCTTGGAAAGTAAAAGAGACAAGTTGGAGTAGTCCTGCTCAAATTCAAATTTATATGGTTAAATCAATGATTCCTGCTGCAGGAATTATGTTAATTATTCAAGGAATAGGTGAGGTGTTTAGATCAATAATTTGCATTCAAACAGGTCATTGGCCAGCAAGAATGGTTGTCGCTGAAGAGACAGAAAAAATTTTAATGAGAAGCTCTCAAGAGGAAAATAAATAAATTTATGTTTGGCTTAACTAATCCAGAAGTTGCTATTTTGATGATGGGTGTTTTCCTTTTTTCTGTTTTGTTAGGCTTTCCGATTGCTTTTACTCTAATGGCAATGGGAATTGGTTTTGGTTATTATGCTTATTACGATCCAGTTTTGATGGATCATCTCTTCGATAATAGAATTTTTTCTTTATTTGTAAAAAACACGTACACAGTTATGGATAATAACGTTCTTACTGCAGTGCCTCTCTTTTTATTCATGGGATATTTAGTTGAGAGAGCAGGTATTGTAGCTAAACTTTTCTTTGCAATAAGATTAGCCGCGCATAGATTACCAGCATCCATGGCTGTAGCAGCATTAATAACATGTACATTATTTTCAACCGCAACAGGTATTATTGGAGCAGTTGTAACTTTGATGGGATTATTAGCTTGGCCAGCAATGGTTAAAGCTGGATATGATAAAAAATTCGCTTCTGGAATAATTTGTAGCGGCGGATGTTTGGGTATTTTAATACCACCAAGCATTATGCTTATTGTTTATTCTGTTATTGCCCAATTATCTCCATTAAGATTGTTTGCTGCTGCGATTTTTCCAGGATTAATGTTGGCAGGTCTTTATATCGCTTATGCAGTGATAAGAGCATGGTTGAATCCTTCACTAGCACCGAGACCTCCAAAAGAAGATATTCCTCCAAGAGCAGAGATTTTAAAAGAGGTATTAGTCTCTTTTGTTCCTTTATTTGGGTTAATAATGTTAGTGCTAGGTACGATCTTAGCAGGAATTGCAACCCCTGCCGAAGCTGCAGCTGCAGGTGCTTTTGGGGCATTAATACTTTCTTGGTTTTATAAAACACTTAAATGGCAAAATTTTAAAGAGTCTGTTTTTTTAACAGCAAAAACCACTGCTATGATAATGTGGCTTTTTATTGGATCTTGGACTTTCTCTTCAGTCTTCTCTTATCTAGGAGGTCATGAAGTATTTGAACATTTTTTCACATCTATAAATATAACTACTTGGCAATTTTTGATTATAACTCAAATAATAATTTTTCTATTAGGATGGCCTTTAGAGTGGACTGAGATCTTAATTATATTTGTACCGATATTTTTACCACTTCTTGAAATATTTGACGTTAATCCATATTTCTTTGCAATGTTAATTGCTTTAAACCTACAGACATCTTTTTTGACACCACCGATGGCAATGTCCGCATATTATCTTAAAGGTGTCCAGAAAACTAACGTTGAATTGTTGGAGATATTTAGAGGTATCATGCCATTTTTAAGTATTGTAATTTTTGGAATGTTCTTAATGTATATGTTTCCTGGAATTGCACTTTGGCTGCCAGACGTATTGTTTGCTGACTAATAAATATGATTGATATTTTTTCGTTAAGTGTGGAAGAAATGGCCCAAAATATTAAAGAAGGTCAAATTACTTCAGTTGAAATTTGTGAAAAGTATATTGAAAGAATTAATAAGTTTGAGAAAGATGTAAAAGCTTGGGCTCATTTTGATAAAAAAATTTTGTTGGAGAAAGCTGCAGAGTCAGATGAGCACAGAAAATCAGGAAAACCTGTAGGACCATTACATGGTGTTCCTATAGCTTTAAAAGATATAATTGGAACGGTAGATATGCCAACAGAGTGTGGTACATCTATAAGAAAAGGAAAATCTTATTCTCAGAACGCTGAAATAGTTGAGCTTTTGAATTCTGCTGGTGCTGTCGTTATGGGTAAAACTGCTACGTCAGAACTAGCTTATCTCGGACCTCCAAAAACAACTAATCCTCATGATTATTCTCGAACACCGGGAGGTTCCTCTAGTGGATCTGCAGCAGCGGTAGCGTCACTGATGGCGCCATTATCAATAGGATCTCAAACAGGAGGATCGGTCATCAGACCTGCATCTTATTGTGGAGTAGTAGGATATAAACCTACATATGGTCTTATTTCAAGAAATGGAGTTTTAAGAACTTCATATATATTAGATCATATTGGCTTATTTGGAAGAAATGTAGAGGATGTTGCATTATTAGCTAAAGTTTTAATCAAAAAGGATCAGTATGATCCTGCAACTATTTATTATTCAGCTGAAAATATTTTAGAGGAAACAAAAAAAGGACCACTATTTGAACCAAAATTTATCTTTTATAAATCAGATTATTGGAAAATAGTGGATAAAAAATCAAGAGAGTCCTTTGAGTATTTTATAAAGTCATTTAAAAATGTTGAGGTATTCGATACACCATCTTATTTTAAAGATATTCATAAATATCATCAAATTATTCATGAAACTGATTTAGCTAATAATTTTAGTTTATATTACAAAAAATACAAAAATAAATTATCAAAGTTTATGCAAACCGCTATAGCTAAAGGTAATAAACATTCTGCAAAAGATTATGCTGAAGCAATTGACTTTAGAAAAAGAAGCTATGAGTCTTATCAAGAAGTTTTCGAGGATTATCATGGTGTTCTTACTCCTGCAAGTCCTGGTGTTGCTCCAAAAGGTCTAAAAAGTACAGGCACAGCAGAATTCAATAAAGTTTGGTCATACCTGGGAACGCCTTGTATATCTCTTCCGCTACTTGAAGGTGAAAATAACCTACCTTTAGGAGTACAGCTCATAGGTGATAGATACGATGATCACAGATTTTTAGGTGTTGCTAATTGGCTAGAAAAGGAATGTAATAACTAAATGCAAAAGTTTACAACATTTTTAGGGTCTTTGCTCGCCATAGCTTTTTTAGTGGGTCTTGCATTTACACTAACTAGATCATCAATGATAGGTTTTTTTGATGTGTTACCTGTTTATATATTAATGGGTATTGCGATTTTTATGATGGTCTATGAAGCTTTCTTTGATAAAAAATAATTATTCAAAATTTTAAACGATTGAATACTAAAGTAAAAAATCTTTTAGCATTTTCACTTTTATTTATTCAGCCAATATTTATGGCATCAAACTTAGTTGTTGCGAGAGGTGGAGTTGAATATGTTCCGCCAATTTCTCTGGCTTTTTGGAGATGGACATTAGTTTTTGTTATCCTTTTACCTTTTACTTATTTGTCTTTAAGAAAAAATTATAAGATTATAAAAAATGAATTTAAAAAACTTTTATTTTTAGGAGCCATGGGATGTGGAGTATGTGGAGCCTTCCCTTTTTTAGCTGGAAAAACTACTACAGTTACAAATATGGGAATAATTTATACCTCTTCTCCAATTTTTATAATTTTAATATCTAGCTTCTTTTTTCATGAAAAGATTAATTTTACTAAGATAATTGGTCTCATTTCATGTTTGGTTGGTGTTTTTGCAATTATTATTAAGGGAGATCTTGATTTATTGATTAATCTTAATTTTACAATTGGTGATTTATGGATGCTGGCAGCTGCTATCGGTTGGGCTTTATATTCAATTTATTTATTTCACTGGAAATCAAAGCTCAAGATTTTTCAAAGATTTACCTTAATTGCATTTTTTGGTGCTTTGAGTTTATTTCCTTTTTATATTGGCGAAGAATTTTTTTTTGAAAGAACAACATTTAGTAATGAATTTTTTATGTGGATTATTTTTGCTGCTATTTCTCCAGGAATTATAGCTTTCACTCTTTATACAGTGGCTCAAAAAAAACTTGGTGCCTCTCTAACTGGATTTACATTATATGTTTTCACAATTTACGGTGCGATTTATGGTTACTTTTTATTTGGAGAAAAACTTGAGAATTACCACTTAATTGGAACAGTTTTAGTATTTATTGGAGTATATTTAGCGAAGAAGAAAAATGCTAAACAAATTTAGGAAAAAATTGACTCAAATTATTTTAATCTTATTTTTTATTTATTTTTTAATTTTAGTCTTTTTGTACTTTAACCAAAGAAATTTATTGTATCACCCAAATGAAAATAATTATTCTGGAGATAAAATTTCTGTTGAAATTAAAAAAGTTAAGATATTAACTTCGGATAATATTGAATTACTTGGATGGTATCATGAGAAAAATCTCAAAGACTATAAAACACTAGTTTTTTTCCATGGAAATGCAGGATCTTTAGAAAATAGAATTCATAAGCTTAATCATTTCAAAAACATGGATTTAAATTTTTTGATTATAGCCTGGAGAGGTTTTAGTGGAAATAAAGGTAATCCCTCAGAATTAGGTCTGTATGAAGATGGTCAAAGTGCCGTCGATTGGCTTATTGAAAAAGGTGTAAGAAAAAAAAATATTATCCTTTATGGGGAGTCTTTAGGCACTGGGGTAGCTACACATCTTGCACAAAACAAAGATTTTGCAGGAATAATTTTGGAAACACCATTTACTTCCATGATAGATGCTGCCAAAACTTTCTATCCTTATATTCCAGTCAAGTTACTACTTAAAGATAAGTATGAAAATTCTAAAAAATTAAAAAATATAAATATACCATTATTAGTGATGCATGGAGAAAAAGATCAAATAGTTCCATTTCAGATGGGTAAAAAAATTTATGAATTAGCTAATAGACCAAAATATTCCTATTTTACAAAATATGACAATCATATGATGGAATACGATGAAGATTTGATATTTGCGCTTGAATCTTTTTTGAAAAGTTTAAATTAAGCCATAATCTCAACAAATATATTTCAAAATTTTTTTATAGCTTGATAATGTGAGAAAATTTTTATTAATACTTTTATCTTATTTAACATTTACAAATATTGTTAATTCCCAAGAAAAATTTTTCCAGCCCGATGATTTATTTCATATAGATAATATGGATTCTCATAACAAAGAATTTAGTTTGTATTTTAAAGGCAGAGAAAAATCTATTTTAGTAAGAGGTGAGGAAAGTAATTATATAAACGATTATCCAAAAGATCTGTATATTTACAATTATTCAACTAAGTCATCTTCTCCTCTAATTTCTTATGATTGGTTTCCATCTCAAGCAAAATATTTTTTACAGGAATATGATTTTCCAGTATTTCCTGATGATTTTGCATATTATTTATTAGAGGATGACAAAACATTGGTGATGATTAGTGCAGTAAAAAGTTTAAATGCAAATTTTAAGTATGATATCAGTAAGAAAAAATTAGAACTCTATCCCACTACAGGAAAGTTTGACTTTATAATTTCATCATTTTCAAAAGATTGTGGGTATTATAAATTTAAAGATAATTACAAATGTAATATCTACAAACCATTAATTTCTAGTAATTTGATTAATTAACTTGGGTAAATGCTTCAGCAAATTTTTCGGCATCAAATAACTGAAGGTCATCCTCTTTTTCACCTAAGCCTAATGCAATAATGGGAAGTTTATATTTTTTAGCTAATGCTAAAAGTATGCCACCTTTTGCTGTTCCATCTAATTTAGTCATTACAACACCTGTTATAGGAATTATTTTATTAAATTCTTCAACCTGATTAATTATATTTTGTCCAGATGTAGCATCTAAAACTAAAATAACATTGTGGGGCGCTTCATTATCAATTTTTTTATAACATTTGCTATTTTTTTGTATTCTTCCATAAGATTTTTTTTATTTTGAAGTCTGCCGGCTGTATCTATTAATACTTGATGAAAATTATTGTTAATTGCTTTTTCAACTGCCTTATATGCCACCGATGCGGGATCAGCACCTTGAGAAGATTTAGTAATTGAAACATTAATTTTATTTGCCCAATTTTCTAGTTGTTCAATTGCTGCTGCTCTAAAAGTATCTGAGGCTGCAAACATAACTTTATTGCCATTAGATTTTAAAATTTTACCAATTTTACCGATAGTTGTCGTTTTTCCAACTCCATTAACTCCTGAAACTAAAGTTGAATTAAGTTTTTCTTTTTTCTCAAAAAATGAGTTATTCTCTAAAGGTTTCATTAAAGAAATTATGTACTCTTTTAAAATATAATTTATCTCACTAGTTAAATCTTTGTTTGGATCGATTTTTTTATTCGAAATAATTTCTTTTATTTCTGATGCAGCTTCTAAACCTACATCTGATTGAATCAAAAATTCCTCTATTTTATCTAAATTTTTATCATCTATCTCTTTTTTTATTATTATTTCTTTTAGACCGGATGTAAGTGCAGAAGCGCTTTTTTGAAAGCCAATTTTAAATTTATCAAAAATTCCCATTATAGTTTGATTTCAATTTCCTCTACATCTGATACAGGACCTTTCATATGTATTGAATTTTTTGCATCAATCCATATCGACAATTTTCCTGTCGAAAATTCTATATCTGTTTTATTTTCTGTTAAATTATTTATCTTACCGGCAAATGCAGTTGCGCAGGCAGCAGTACCACATGCCTTAGTCAATCCAGCTCCTCTTTCCCAGACTTTAACTTTAATCAAATCTTTATTTATTACTTGAGCAATTGTGACATTACATTTTTCTGGGAAAATTGAGTGATTTTCAATTTCCGGACCAATTTTTTTAATATTGAAATCGTTTAGTTCATTAACAAAAAAAATGATATGTGGATTTCCGACATTCACTGCAGTGCCACCAATATGCTCTTTATCATTTATATCAAGTATTTTAATATTTAAATTTCTTGTATCTAATTTTTCCAACAAGGGTATTTCACTCCAATCTGTTTTAGCTTTACCGATTTCTGTTGTAACAATCTTATTTCCTAAAATTTCAGATTTTAACAGTCCAGAAAATGTCTTCAAAATTATAGTTTTGTTATCTGTTTCTTTTGAAATGAAATTAGCAATGCATCTTGTTCCATTACCACATGCTCCTGACTCTCCACCGTCAGAATTAAAAAATTTCAAGTATGCATCAGCTGAATTATCGTTTTCTATCAAAATCAATTGATCGCAACCAATAAAACTTCTATCGCAAATTTTAATTATCTGCTCTTTATTTAAATTGGTAATTTTTTGTCTATTATCAATAATTACAAAGTCATTACCTAAACCATCCATTTTAAATGCTTTAATGTTCATATATGTTTATTTAACTTATTTATTGACTTTTTGAACCTCTATTATAGTTTGTGGCAGTTTCCGCAAAAACGTTAAATTTGCGGTGTCTTTGGAAACAAAGAGATCGACACTAGTCTGCGAGGGTTCGCCCACTAGTGCGATTACTGTTGGGTGTAATAAATATGTTTGAAAATTTGACTAATAAATTTGAGGAAGTTTTTTCCTCTTTAAAAAAAGCACCATCACTAGATGAAAATCAAGTAGATGAGGGATTAAGAGGTATTAGGCAGGCCTTGTTAGAGGCAGATGTATCTCTTGAAGTTGCAAAAGACTTCATCGAAAAAGTAAAACCAAAAGCTCTAGGTAAAGAAATTATCAGATCGACATCCCCTGGAGATATGGTTGTGAAGATCGTTTATGACGAATTAGTCAGTTTGCTTGGTGAAAAAAATGATGATGTAAATCTCAACGCAGTCCCGCCTGTACCAATGATGTTGGTTGGACTTCAGGGCTCTGGTAAAACTACTACAACTGCTAAACTAGCAAGGTATCTAGAGAACACTAAAAAAAAGAGAGTAATGATGGTTAGTTTAGATATCTATAGGCCTGCTGCACAAGAACAATTAAAATTATTAGGTGAACAAAATAATATTATAACTTTACCGATAATTGAAGGTCAGCAACCAAATGAAATTTGTCAAAGAGCTTTAAGTGCTGCAAATTTAAATGGCGCAGATATAATTCTATTTGATACCGCTGGTAGAACTCAAATAGACTTGCAGATGATGAGTGAAATTAAGCAAATTGAAAATACTATTAACCCTGCAGAGATATTTCTTGTTGCAGATTCATTAACAGGACAAGTGGCAGCGTCCGTCGCAAAAGAATTTAAAAACACTGTTAACCTCTCAGGAATAATCTTAACTAGAGCAGACGGAGATGCAAGGGGTGGAGCAGCAGTGAGTATGAAATTTGTGTCACAAGTACCAATTAAATTTTTAGGTATTGGTGAAAAAATTGAAAATCTTGAATTATTTCATCCAGATAGAATAGCAAATAGAATTCTTGGTATGGGAGATATCATATCTCTTGTAGAAAAAGCAGCTGAGGATTTAGGTGAGGAAAATATAAAGAAAGCTGAAGAGAATTTAAAAAAAGGTCAATTTTCAATGCAGGATTATTTAACACAATTAAGACAGATGAAAAAAATGGGAGGAATAGAAGGTGTGATGTCATTTATGCCTGGTGTATCTAAGGTTAAGTCCCAAATGGAAGCTGCTGGTATAGATGAAAGTGTTATCACTAAAAACGAGGCAATAATTTTGTCGATGACCAAAAAAGAACGAGAGAATCCAAAAATAATTAATGGTTCAAGAAAAAAAAGAATTGCTAATGGCTCTGGTACAGATCCAGCCACTATCAATAAATTGCTTAAACAATTTAAAATGATGTCAGAAATGATGAAAAAAATGTCAAAGGGAAATCTGAAAGGTATGTCTGATAAAGGAATACCACCAGAGCTATTTAATCAATTAAAATAAAAGGAGAGCAAATGTTAAAGTTAAGGTTATCAAGAGGTGGCACAAAAAAAAGACCAGTATACAAGTTAGTTGTTGCAGACAGTAGGTTTTCAAGGGATGGAAGATTTATAGAAAAGGTAGGTTTTTTTAATCCGTTACTTCCAAAAGAAAAAAAAGAGAGAATAGGACTTGAAGCTGAAAGAATTAAATATTGGTTGGGTCAAGGAGCAAAACCAACTACAAGAGTGGCAAGAATTCTAGGAGAAAATGAGTTAATGCCTATGCCTGTTAACGGAAATAATCCTCAAAAAGCTATTCCAAAAAAAGATAGAAAAAAAGAAGCATCAACAGAAGCCAAAAAAGAAGAAGCTCCTAAAGCAGATGCAGCACCAGCAGCAGAAGCAAAAAAAGAAGAAGCTCCTAAAAAAGAAGAGGCTTCAAAAGGGGAAAAAAAGTAATTTAAAAAATCATCATGTTCCAAGCTCAAGTATTTACTTTGTACCCAGAATTTTTTCCTGGCCCTCTTGCTAAGGGTCTTTATGGAAAAGCTCTATCTAATAAGTTATGGAATTTGAATGTTGTAAATATAAGGGATGCAGCAACAGATAAACATAAAACTGTTGATGACACTCCGTATGGAGGTGGAACAGGAATGTTACTTAAACCAGATATATTAGCAAAATCGTTAGACCAAAGAGTAAAAAAAGATGAAAGAATTTTTTATTTATCACCTAAGGGAAAAAAGTTTGACCAAAAATTTGCAAAAGATTTATCAAAAGAAAAATCTATCTCTCTAATTTGTGGTCATTTTGAAGGAGTTGATGAGAGAGTTTTAGATACAAGAAATATAGAGGAAATAAGTATAGGAGATTATGTTTTGTCTGGTGGAGAAACTGCTGCATTAGTTGTGCTTGATACCATTTTAAGACTTTTACCTGGTGTACTAGGAAATAAAAAATCTGCAATTGATGAAACCTTTGAAAATGGTCTTTTAGAGTACCCCCAATATACAAAACCTCAAATTTGGGAGGAAAAACCAGTACCCGAGGTATTATTATCTGGAGATCATGCTAAAATTAAAGACTGGCGTTTATCTCAATCTGAGGCTATAACTCGCGACCGAAGACCAGATTTGTGGCAAAAATATAAGAAAAACTAATTGAACAATTATAGAATGAAAACAATCGAGGAAATAAATCAACATAATGTTAAAAAAATTCTATCAGAGAAAAAAATTCCTGATTTTTTTGCTGGAGATGTAGTTAAAGTAGGTGTCAGAATTACAGAGGGTAAAAAAGAGAGAATACAGTTCTTCGAAGGCGTTTGTATTGCAAAGAAAAATAGAGATTTGAACTCGTCATTTACAGTCAGAAAAATTTCATTTGGAGAAGGTGTTGAAAGAACTTTTCCACTATATGGGACTGTGATTGACTCTATTAAAGTAATCCGTTCAGGCAAAGTCAGAAGAGCAAAGCTTTACTACCTAAGGGATAGAACAGGAAAATCAGCAAGGATTGCTGAAAAAATAAGAAAAAAAATTGGCATTGATATTGATGTAAAGCCTGAAACGGTAAATGTGGAAAATCTTGCCCCAACAAATAAAGAAATTGAAACTGAGATAAATACAAAGGTTGTGTCAACATCGGATGAAAAAAAAGAGGAAACTACTAAAAAAGAACCTCAAATAGATGCACCTAAAGCTGATATTAAAGCAGAAAAAAAACTTGAAAATCCCTCAGAAAAAAAATAATTTTTTTCTCAATGCCCAATACTCTTTACGATAAAATTTGGAACGATCACCTAGTAGATCAACAGGCTGATGGAACAGCTTTATTGTTTGTTGATAGGCATTTGGTTCACGAAGTAACTAGCCCACAAGCTTTTGAAGGTCTAAGAAATTCAAATAGGAAAGTTAGACATCCAAAACTTACTCTAGCTGTTGCAGACCACAATGTACCAACAACTGATAGATCAAAAGGAATATCTGATAAAGAGTCTAAAATTCAGGTAGATACATTAGAAGCAAATTGTAAAGAGTTTGGTATTAAATTATTTGGAATGGGTGATAAGAGACAGGGTATAGTTCATATAATCGGACCTGAGCAAGGTTTTACGCAACCAGGAACAGTAATTGTTTGTGGAGATAGCCATACAGCGACACACGGTGCCTTTGGATCTTTAGCTTTTGGAATTGGAACATCAGAGGTAGAACATGTTTTGGCTACTCAAACATTAGTTCAAAAAAAAGCAAAAAATTTTAGAATTAATGTAGAAGGTAAACTACCATTAGGAGTAACATCAAAAGATGTAATTCTTCAAATAATAGGAAAAATTGGAACAGCTGGTGGAACTGGATGTGTTATAGAATATGCTGGAGATCTAATTAGATCTTTGAGTGTTGAGCAAAGAATGACTATTTGTAACATGACTATAGAAGGTGGAGCTAGAGCAGGATTGATTGCCCCTGATGAAAAAATATTTAAATATCTTGAGGGCAAACCTATGTCACCAAAAGGAAAAAATTGGGAAAATGCTTTGGGATATTGGAGAAATTTAAAGTCAGATGATGGAGCAAAATTTGATAAAGAAGTTAATTTAAAAGCTGAAGAAATTTTACCAATGATAACTTGGGGGACTTCTCCACAAGATGTAATCACGATAGATGGCAAGATTCCCAACCCTCAAAATGAAAAAAATGAAGATAAGAAAAATTCATTAGAAAGAGCGCTAAATTATATGGGCTTAAAACCTAATATGGCTGCAAAAGATATTAAAATAGATAAAGTTTTTATAGGAAGCTGCACAAATGGTAGAATTGAAGACCTAAGAGAGGCTGCGAAAATTCTTAAAGACAAAAAAATAGCCTCCCACGTTCATGCGATGGTCGTTCCTGGATCAGGTTTAGTAAAAGAGCAAGCGGAGCAGGAAGGATTGGATAAAATATTTGTTAACTCAGGTTTTGAATGGAGGGAACCAGGTTGTTCAATGTGCCTAGCAATGAATGCTGACAAATTAAAACCTGAGGAAAGATGTGCATCCACTTCAAATAGAAATTTTGAGGGAAGACAAGGTAGAGGTGGAAGAACACACCTTGTCAGTCCAGGCATGGCCGCTGCAGCAGCAATATCTGGTAGTCTTGATGATGTGAGAAAGTACCAAAATTAGATGCAAAAATTTAGCACACTTAAAAGTATTCCGGCATATTTACCGATTGTTAATATTGATACTGATATGATTATCCCTAAACAATTTCTTAAAACTATTAAAAGAACTGGGTTAGGTAAAAATTTATTCTTTGAAATGAGATATGATGATAAAGGTAAAGAAATTAATGAATTTATTTTAAATAAAACTCCATTTAATAAATCAAAAATTTTGATAGCTGGGAAAAATTTTGGATGTGGCTCTTCAAGGGAGCATGCACCCTGGGCATTATTAGATTTTGGTATTACTTGTGTGATTAGCTCAAGTTTTGCTGATATTTTCCACAACAATTGTTTTAAAAATGGAATTTTACCAATCATTCTTAATGATGATAAAATTAAAGAATTATCAGAGTATGCTAATAGAAAAGAGGAAATTTTTGTAGACCTTAATGAGGAAAAAGTAATTTATGGAAATAACGAAGTTATATTTAAAGTAGACCCATTTAAAAAAAAATGTCTATTAGAGGGCTTAGATGACATAGCGTTATCACTTAATAAATCCAAAAAAATTGAAAATTTCGAAAAAGACCTTAAAAGTCAAAAGCCATGGATCTTTAATGATTAAGGTTAAAAAAAGAAAAATATTATTATTACCAGGTGATGGTATAGGCCCCGAAGTCATTGGTGAAGTTAGAAAGATAATAAATTGGTTTAATGACAAAAAATCTTTAGATTTTGAAATTGATGAAGATTTGGCTGGAGGATGTTCTTATGACAAACATGGAACCCCAATTACTGATGAGGTATTTTATAAAGCTTTAGAGAGCGCTGTTATAATGTTAGGCGCTGTTGGAGGGCCAAAATGGGATCAAGTTGAATTTTCTAAGAAACCTGAGAGAGCTCTTTTAAAATTAAGGAAAGAGTTGAAACTTTTTGCTAATTTAAGACCAGCAATATGTTTTAAACAGTTAGTCGACGCATCAACTTTAAAACCAGATGTTGTCTCAGGTTTAGACATTATGATCGTCAGAGAACTTACTGGTGGAATATATTTTGGAGAACCTAGAGGCATCAAACCAATAGAAAATGGTGAGAGAAAAGGAATTAATACGCACTCTTACACTAGTAGCGAAATAATCAGAGTCGCTCGTATTGCATTCGATTTAGCAAAAAAAAGATCAAATAAAGTCACATCTTGTGAA
>CACJMP010000015.1:0-18077 GCA_902594595.1 uncultured Pelagibacteraceae bacterium
TAATATTTATCATTTCTTTGCTTGTTCTAACATCATTAGTAGCTCTTTCTGGGATTGATTTTGAGCGATGTTTAAAAATATCAATACTAACATTAATGAATACGGTCAATTCATCCTCATACGGTATTAATGATTTTGATTTTCAAAACATCAACTTTCTTACTAAATATAGTCTAATTATGTTTATGATTGTGGGCAGAATTGAGTTATTAACATTATTGCTTATCATTAAAAAATATCTTTTTAAAAATTAAATTTGTATTATAAAATTAGCATACATAATGCGCCCTTAGCTCAGCTGGATAGAGCATCGGTTTTCTAAACCGAGGGTCGTAGGTTCGAATCCTTCAGGGCGCGCCAGGTTTTAATTAATTTTAAGCACTTTATTTCTTATTAAACTGTTAATTGACGACCTGATGACGAAGAGATATTAGATAATATGATTTTTGTTTATATTGGGTTAAACTTAATACCAATTATAATTTTATTTCTAAAAATTAAAAATAAAGAATTTGATGAACCATTGTTATTTTTATCAATAATCATTTGGTTTCTATCTATTTCAATATTCTGGTATTATATGGACTGGTACACTTTTGAAGGATGGGATTATGAACCGCAAATTTGGAAAAATTGATTGACGAAACTATGACGAAGTGAGCAATAGTCTTTGATGCTTTTGAAAGATTATTTATCATTAAATTAACCTTTTTAATAACTCATCAAATTTCTAAACCGAGGGTCGTAGGTTCGAATCCTTCAGGGCGCGCCAACCATCTATTTTTATTAAAATTATTGATTATTATTAACTTGACTAGAATTTCTGTAATTTAGAAATCTTAATAAATATCTCTTGAAGAGTTTTTTTTAACGTGCTTAAATTAGACATATTCAAAAGAAATTTTGAATTATTTGTTAACAAATAAATAAACAATAGGAAGAAATATGTTTAAATACTTAAAACAATTAACTTCTTTAGTTGCTATGGTAGCTGTGTTGTTCACTTTTACAACAGAGTCTATGGCTGCTAAAAAATCTAAAACACTTAAAAACACTCAAAAGAAAGGTTTTGTAAGATGTGGAGTATCTCAAGGTCTTCCAGGATTTTCTAACGCTGATGCTGCAGGAAATTGGACTGGTATAGATGTTGACGTATGTAGAGCGGTAGCTGCTGCAGTACTAGGTGATGCAAACAAAGTTAAGTTTACACCATTAAGTGCTAAAGAAAGATTTACAGCTTTAACTTCTGGTGAAATTGATATTTTATCAAGAAACACAACTTGGACTCTTTCTAGAGATGCTGATATCGGACTAACTTTCGTGGGAGTAAATTTCTATGATGGTCAAGGTTTCATGGTTAGAAAAAGTTCTGGTATTACTTCAACAAGCCAATTCAAAGATGGTATCTCAGCTTGTACAAATATTGGTACTACAACTGAGTTAAATATGAGAGATTTCTTTAATTCAAAAGGAATCAAATATGAACCAGTTGCTTTTGAAAAAGCTGATGAGGTTGTAGCTGCTTATGATGCAGGTAGATGTGATACTTACACTACTGATAAATCTGGTCTTGCTGCACAAAGAACAAAAATGTCTAATCCAGATGAGCATATAGTTTTACCTGAAACTGTTTCAAAGGAGCCATTAGGTCCTGTTGTGAGACAAGGTGATTCTGTTTGGGAAGATATCGTAAGATGGTCATTAAATACTATGATTGAGGCAGAGGAATACGGCATCACATCAGCGAATGCAGATATGATGAAAACTTCAGACAATCCAGCAATCAAAAGATTAGTTGGTGCTGAGGGTGAATTAGGTGCTGCTTTTGGTCTTGATAATGACTGGAGCTTAAGAATTATTAAGCAAGTTGGAAACTATGGTGAAAGCTACAAAAGAAATATAGCTGACACTGGAATTTTACCAGATAGAGGTCCAAATGAATTATGGACTAAAGGTGGAATTCTTTACGTACCACCTGCAAGATAATTGCATATTTAAATGATTAAAAAGGGCTAGATTTTTCTAGCCCTTTTTTTTATAAGCTTTTATATTACTCCATTGTGAATTTTAAACTTAAAGACATTGTTCCTCAACTAATCACAGTTTTAGCTGTAGTTTTTATATTTGGTTTTTTTACTTACAATGCCCAAATAAATATGGAAAACAGGGGGATTGATTTTGGATATGGTTTTTTATCTCAAGAGTCCTCATTTGATGTTCAATTCTCTTTAATCGAGTATGATGGGTCTCATTCTTATTTTAGAGCATATCTGGTTGGTTTATTAAATACCATTTTGGTTTCTGTAATTGGAATTATTATTGCAACTATTCTTGGAGTAATTGTTGGTGTCGCAAGATTATCACCAAATTATTTAATCAATAAATTTGCTGCATTTTATGTGGAGTTTTTTAGAAACATTCCCTTATTGTTACAAATATTTTTCTGGTATTTTGCTGCTCTTAGGGCGTTACCTTTGCCGCAAGATGCTGAAGCAATTTTTGGTGTTTTTTTTCTCACAATTAAAGGCTTATATGTCCCAGCTTTCATCTGGCAAAATTTAAGCATTTTTTTATACTCTATTGTCGCCGCAGTACTAGCAATTGTTATTATAAGATTTCACGCTAAGAAAGTTCAAGAAAATCAAGGAAAACAAATTCCAGTTTTTTATATTTCGTTGGGACTGTTATTCATTCTTCCACTTCTGAGTTTTTTTATAGGTGGAGTTGGTCTTTCATTTGAAGTTCCTGTACTTAAACAATTAGCAACTACATCTTTTATATATGAGGGCGGAGTGAGTTTACCGCCAGAGTTAATTGCATTAACATTATCTTTATCTCTTTACACCGCGACTTTCATAGCTGAATGTGTTAGAGCTGGGATTCAAGGAGTCGGTAAAGGTCAGAAAGAAGCTGCAGCATCAATCGGATTAACACCCAATCAGGTATTAAAATTAGTGATTATGCCTCAGGCTTTAAGAATAATAATTCCACCAACAACCAATCAGTATCTAAATTTAACAAAGAATTCTTCTTTAGCGGCAGCTATAGCTTATCCAGACTTAGTTCTAGTATTTGCGGGTACAGCATTAATGCAAACTGGTAAAGCGATTGAAATAGTATCAATCACTATGTTCACTTATCTTACTTTAAGTATATCAATTTCAATATTAATGAATTGGTACAATAAAAGAATAGCAATCCAGGAAAAATAATGTCTAAAATAAATTTTTTAAAACCAGATAAATCAAATTTATATACTTATCTGTATTTAGGTTCCTTTTTATTTTTTATAAGTATCTCAGATGTATTTCTTAATTCTTTTTTTAATGTAAATTTAACTGGATTTTTACCAAATTTTTTAAGTTTTTTGTTACCATTAATTTTAGGTTTTATAGGATTGTATTTTATAAGAATAGAATACAGCGGTATTAATAAATTAGATTTATTAAATAAACACATAAATACGAATAATTTTAATGCTATTCTCTCTTTACTAATAATATTTGTAATAATTAAATCTATACCTCCTTTGCTTAGTTGGTTCGTAATAGACGCCAGTTTTGCAGGTGACTCAAAAGATGTTTGCTCTGGCTCAGGCGCTTGTTGGACTTATATAAAAGTTTGGATTAGAAGATTTATGTATGGAATGTATCCAAATGCCGAACAGTGGAGAATAAATTTATCATTTATAGCACTTATGTTACTTGGATCAGTTGGTTATTTTGCTACCGATAGATTTAAAAAATACTTAACTCTCTATTATGTAGTAATTTATCCCCTAATCGCTTTTTTATTTATCTTTTTCTTCATTTCAGGAGGTCCAGTTTTTTTTGATTTTTCTTATGGAATAATAGCAGCAATATTATCAATTATAATTGGTTTTTTTATTCCAAGTAAATTTAAATTTTATTATTTTCTAATTGTTCCCTTGGCACTTTACATAGTTTTAAAATATTTTCTTTTTTTTGAGGAATATATTGAATTAGGTAAGTTGGATGGTTTGAATTGGGTTGAAACAGGTGCGTGGGGAGGTTTATCATTAACATTCATTATTTCATTTTTTTGTTTAATTTTCTGTTTTCCTATTGGAATGGCGTTTGCTCTTGGAAGAAGATCCGGCTTTCCATTAATAAGATATATATCAATTGGTTTCATTGAATTTTGGAGAGGAGTACCTTTAATTACGGTCTTATTTATGTCGGCAGTAATGTTCCCAATGTTTTTACCAGCAGATTTTTTTATAGATAAGTTAGTAAGATGTATTATAGCCATTTCATTGTTTGAAGCAGCATATGTTGCTGAAGTTATTAGAGGAGGACTTCAAGCTCTTCCTAGAGGCCAATATGAGGCTGCAAAATCATTAGGAATGGGTTATTGGAGAATGCACATATTTGTAATTTTACCGCAAGCATTAAAATTAGTTATTCCTGGGATTGCAAATACTTTTCTTGCATTAGTAAAAGATACTCCATTAATTTTTGTAGTGGGTCTATTGGAAATTGTAGGAATGCTAAATTTAGCAAAAACTAATCCAAAGTGGTTGGGATTTGCCATGGAAGGTTATGTTTTCGCAGCAATAATTTTCTGGATTATTTGTTATGCAATGAGTAAATATAGTTATAATTTAGAACAAAAATATAAAACTGATAGATAAAATATGTCTGAAAGTATAATTCAAATTAACAACATGAACAAATGGTTTGGTGATTTTCAAGTTTTAAAAGGTATTAATTTAGAAGTTAAACCAAAAGAAAAAATTGTTGTTTGTGGTCCATCTGGATCAGGTAAGTCAACATTAATCAGATGCATTAATAGATTAGAGGAGCATCAAGAGGGCAATATAATAGTCGACGGTACAGAATTGACTGAAGATACAAAAAACATAGAACAAATTAGAGCAGAAGTGGGGATGGTTTTTCAACAATTTAATTTATTTCCACATTTATCTATTTTAGATAATTGTACACTAGCTCCTATATGGGTTAAAAAAATGCCAAAGAAAGAAGCTGAAGAATTGGCTCTAAAACATTTAGAAAGAGTTCAAATACTTGATCAAGCACAAAAATACCCAGGTCAATTATCTGGAGGGCAGCAACAAAGATGTGCTATTGCTCGGGCTTTATGCATGGAGCCAAAAATCATGCTTTTTGATGAGCCAACTTCAGCACTAGATCCAGAAATGATTAAAGAAGTTCTTGATGTTATGGTTAATTTAGCAAAACAAGGAATGACAATGATAGTTGTTACCCATGAAATGGGTTTTGCAAAAGAGGTTGCAGATCAAATGATATTTATGGATGAAGGAATGATAGTAGAAAAGGCTAATACCAAAGAGTTTTTTGCTAATCCAAAAAGCGATAGGACAAAACTTTTTTTGAGCCAGATACTATAGATATCAGTAAATTCAAGCTATATTTGTCAAATAATATCTCAAGTATTGCTTGACATAAATTCTAGATAGCTGGTTTTTCCTTAAAAAATAAAAAAAAATTTAGTTGCAGGTAAGTTTAAAAACTTGTTCAATCTTATTTTAATAAATTAAGAGGGGTCTTAATGGAAGATAATTTTAATAAGCATTTAGGCAACAAACTAAAGCTTAGAAGACTAGCATTAGGTTTAACACAAACAAAAGTTGCGAAGGCCATAAACGTGACCTTCCAACAGATTCAAAAATATGAGAAGGGTACCAACGGAGTAAGTTCAATAAGATTATTACAGCTTTCAAACTATTTAAAAGTTCCAATAAATTATTTCTTTGAGGATTTTTCAGAATATCTATTAAATTTAGAAAAGTCTCAAGAAGGGCATCTTAATGTAAATTATAATTTTTTGGCCAAAGTTTATTCAGAATTAACAGCAGATCAAAAAATTAAGTTTAATAAATCTCTTCAAGCGAATAATCAAACAGTAACTAAAGTTGGTTAAGTTGGCTCCTCGGGCAGGACTCGAACCTGCGACCAATTGATTAACAGTCAACTGCTCTACCAACTGAGCTACCGAGGAATATTAAGAGCAACTTACTTTCTTTTAAGACTAAAACAAGATTTTTTTTTGGAGGCAACGCCCGGAATCGAACCGGGATACAAGGATTTGCAATCCTCTGCGTAACCATTCCGCCACGTTGCCCGATGTTTTAGATAATAGCTACATCAGCTTTATATAAAATTTTTAAGATTAGTCTATTAAATAACGTTTTAATTTGATTATTGTTAATTTAGATTAATAAATTATAAATTAACTATATCCAAGATGAGAGATAAATATATACATTCCAATGTAGAAGATAAGATTTATTCATATTGGGAAAAAAATAAACTATTTAAACCTCAAAAAAATTCAAAAAAATTTTCAGTTGTAATTCCGCCGCCAAATGTTACAGGAAGTTTGCATATGGGACATGCTTTGAATAACTCGATTCAAGACATGCTAGTTCGATATTATCGAATGAACAATTATGAAACTTTATGGCAACCAGGCACAGATCACGCTGGTATTGCTACTCAGGCACTTGTTGAAAGGAAACTTGAAAATGAAAATCTAAATAAGAATAATCTAGGAAGAGAAAAATTTATTGAAAAAGTTTGGGAATGGAAAAATCAGTATGGCGATATAATTATCAATCAGTTAAAAAAACTAGGGTGTTCATGTGACTGGTCTAGAAATGCATTCACTATGGATGAAAATTTATCTAAATCTGTAATAAAAGTATTTGTTGAATTACACAAAAAAAAATTAATCTATAAAGCAGAGAAATTAGTAAATTGGGATACAGTATTAAAAACTGCAATTTCAGACTTAGAAGTAGATCAAAGAGAAATGAACTCTAAGATATACTACATTAAGTATCCAATAGATAAATCATCTGAATTTATCACCATAGCCACAACAAGGCCTGAAACTATGCTTGGAGATACAGCTATTGCAGTTAATCCAAAAGATAAAAGATATAAAAATTTTGTTGGTAAAACAGTTACTATACCAATTGTGGGTAGAAAAATTAAAATAATAAAAGACAATTATGCAGATCCAGAACAAGGAACGGGAGCATTAAAAATTACTCCTGCACATGATTTTAATGATTATGATGTAGGACAAAGAAACAAACTCGCGATTATAAATGTTTTTACAGAAGAAGGGAAAATAAACGATAATGCACCAAAAGATTATGTAGGATTAGATAGATTTGATGCACGAAAAAAAATACTAAATGAACTTAAAGAAAAAGATTATTTTGTTAAAGAGGAAAATATAAAGAATAAGGTTCCATATGGAGATAGATCTAATTCTGTTATTGAACCTTTTTTAACTGAGCAATGGTTTGTTGATGCAAAAAAGTTAGCAGTTAAAGCAAAAAAAATTGTTAAATCTAAAAAAACAAATTTTTTTCCAAGTAATTGGTCTAAAACTTATTTTCAATGGATGAATAATATTGAGCCTTGGTGTGTATCGAGGCAGCTGTGGTGGGGTCATCAAATCCCAGCGTGGTATGGACCTGATGATAGAATATTCGTTGCATTAAATGAGAAAGATGCAAGTAAACAAGCTAAGAAATATTATAAAAAAGAAGTAAAATTAGTTAGAGATCCTGACGTATTAGATACTTGGTTTTCTTCTGGTTTATGGCCATTTGCAACTTTAGGATGGCCAGATAAAAAAGATTTTGTAAAAAAGTTTTACCCAACAACAGTTTTAGTTACTGGTTTTGACATAATTTTTTTCTGGGTTGCTAGAATGATTATGTTTGGAATGGAATTTCTTAATAAAGAACCTTTTAAAGACATCTATGTTCACGCTTTAGTAAGAGATGAAAAAGGACAAAAAATGTCTAAATCAAAAGGTAATGTTATTGATCCTTTAGATTTAATTCAAAAATATAGCGCAGATGCTTTACGATTTACATTACTTTCAATGGCCTCTCCTGGAACTGATGTTAAACTCTCTGAAGATAGAGTTAAAGGGTATAGAAATTTTTTAAATAAATTGTGGAATGCTAATAATTTTTTAATCACAAATAAGTGTGATTTTAAAAAGACTGACAAAATACCAAAAATAACTTTAAATATCAATAAATGGATTTATTCTGAATTAATAGAAATTAAAGATAAAATTCAAAAAAATATTAAAGACTACCGATTTGATGAGGCAGCAAAAAATGCGTATCAATTTGCTTGGCATTCATATTGTGATTGGTATATCGAGTTATCAAAAACAATCCTTTATTCAGATGATGAAAAGTCAAAAAAGGAGGTAAAAGAAGTATCAGCTTATGTTTTTAAACAAATACTTATCATGCTTCATCCATTTATCCCATTTGTTACAGAGGAAATATGGTTAAAAAACAAGTTTGATAAATCGAATAAGAATTTCCTCATGTATAAAAACTGGCCTTCAGGTAAAATTAAAAAAGACAAATCTCAAAAAGATGTAGAGAAAATCATCAATATTATCTCAGAACTAAGATCGTTTAAAAATGAGTTAAATGTCAGCCCAGGTTCATTTATAGATCTCTCTATGAATAAGATAGCTAAAAAAAATCGATCTTTGATGGATAATAATGAAATAATCTTGAAAAAACTTGGTCGTATCAATAATTTTTTTGAAAAAGACCAAGATCGTCCCTCTGCAACTCTTGTAATTTCAGGTGATATATTTAAGATTTACTTTGATGAAAATGTTGACTTAAGTTTAATAAAAGAAAATTTACAAAAAAGACAAATTAAATATCAAGATGAATTAGATAAGATTTCACAACGATTATCCAACAAAGGATTTGTCGATAGGGCACCAAAAAATATTGTTGAACAAGAAAAAACTAACTATAGTAACCTAAAAAATGATATCAAAAAAATATCTTTAACAATTGAAAGTTTATAATGCGGAAATTTAATAAGAGAAAATTACCAAGTAGACACACATCTTTAGGACCAGATAGAGCTCCTCATAGATCTTTTTATTATGCAATGGGTGAAACTGAGAAAGATGTATCAAAACCTTTCGTAGGGGTTGTTTCTACATGGAACGAGGCTGCACCTTGCAATATTGCTTTAATGAGACAAGCTCAATCAGTTAAAAAAGGTGTAAGAGCTTCAGGAGGAACTCCAAGAGAATTTTGTACCATCACTGTTACTGATGGAATTGCAATGGGCCATGAAGGAATGAAATCTTCTCTCATTTCAAGGGAAGTTATTGCAGATAGTGCGGAGTTAACTGTAAGAGGTCATTGTTATGATGCATTAGTAGGTATTGCAGGTTGTGATAAATCTTTACCAGGTTTAATGATGTCTATGGTTAGATTAAACGTACCAAGTGTTTTCATTTATGGAGGATCAATACTTCCAGGTAAATATAAAGGTAAAGATGTGACAGTTGTTGATGTTTTTGAGGCTGTTGGAAAACATTCATCAGGTCAAATGTCTGCAAAAGAATTAAGAAAATTGGAGTTAGTCGCATGTCCTACAGCTGGAGCTTGTGGTGGACAATTTACTGCAAATACAATGGCCTGTGTATCAGAGGCTATTGGTTTAGCTTTACCTTATTCAGCTGGAACACCTGCTCCATATGAAGAAAGAGATAAATATGCAAAAGCAAGTGGTATAATGGTAATGGAATTATTAGCTAAAAGAATTAAACCAAGAGATATCGTCACGAAAAAAGCATTAGAAAACGCTGCAACTATAGTTGCTGCGACAGGCGGTTCAACTAATGCAGCTTTGCACTTACCAGCAATTGCAAATGAAGCAGGAATTAAATTTGATTTAATGGATGTTGCAAAAATTTTTAAAAAAACTCCTTATCTTGCTGATTTAAAACCAGGTGGAAAATATGTTGCTAAAGATATGTGGTTAGCAGGTGGTGTACCAATGCTGCTGAAAACTCTTTATGATGGTGGTTATATTCATGGAGACTGCATGACAGTCACAGGTAAGACAATGAGAGAAAATCTTAAAGGAATTAAATTTAATCCAAAACAAAAAGTTTTAAGAGCTTATAATAAACCCCTATCACCAGATGGTGGTGTTGTGGGACTAAAAGGGAATTTAGCCCCTGAAGGTGGAATAGTTAAAATTGCAGGATTAAAAAAATTACAATTTACAGGAAAGGCAAGATGTTTTGATAATGAAGAGAGTGCAATGAGAGCAGTTCAAAGCAGAAGATATAAAGATGGTGATGTAATCATAATAAGATACGAGGGGCCAGTAGGTGGTCCGGGTATGAGAGAGATGCTTTCAACAACGGGCGCAATTTATGGTCAAGGCAAAGGAGAAAAAGTTGCTTTAATAACTGACGGAAGATTTTCAGGTGCAACTAGAGGTTTTTGTGTTGGTCATGTAGGACCTGAAGCTGCCTTAGGAGGACCGATTGCTCTTTTACGTAATGGCGATGTAATCGATATTGATGCCAAGAGAGGAACAATTAATGTTAGATTGACTAAAGCACAATTAGCTTCAAGAAGAAGAAGATGGAAGGCTAGAAAATCTGATTTTGGATCAGGTACACTTTGGAAATATGCACAGACAGTTGGTCCTGCATTTTTAGGTGCCCCAACTCATCCTGGTAAGAAAAAAGAAGTTAAAGACTATTCAAAAATTTAATGAAAAAAAAAATTCTAATTGTAGTAGCTAATTATTACAAAGATATATCTAATGGATTATTATCAAGTTCGAAAAGATATATACCAAAAAGTTCAAATTTGAAGGTAATAGAAGTTCCGGGTGTTTTTGAAATTCCTATTACAATTAAAAAGAATATTAAAAAGTATGATGCGTTCATCGCTTTAGGATGTGTAATAAAAGGACAAACTCCTCATTTTGATTTTATTAGTCAGTCCTCAATTAACGCGATCATGAATTTATCTATAGATAATAATAAACCGATTGGAAATGGTATAATTACCTGTTTAAATTTAAAACAAGCTAAAGTGAGAAAAAAAAAAGGTGCTGAAGCAACGAAAGCTATTTTATCGGTTCTAACGCAAAAATGAGAACTGCATTTAGCCCAAAAAATAATCCTAGAGTTATTATCATTCAAAAATTATATGGAAATTTTTTTAATTATGATGCTGAATTATCATTTCCTAAACATAGATTTAAAAAGTTTATTAAAGATATAGTTCTAGGAACAATAGAAAGAGAAGAGGTTTTAATTGAAGAAATTAAAAAAACTTTTGGGAATGAATTAAATTTTGAAAAAATGGATAAAGTATTTCAAGTAATCTTAAAATCATTTACATATGAAATTCTATATAAGCCAAACGTTTCTATAAATATAATCATAAAAGAATATCTTGATGCATCAAATTTTTTTTTAGAATTATCTCAAACCAAATATTTAAATGCATTAATAGATAAACTAGCTAAGAAGTTAAGATCTTAAGATGAATGAGAGCAAAATTATAAATGATTATCTTAAAAAATTAGTAATAAACAATAATGGTTCACTAAATTTAAATGACGACGTTTTTTTTGATAAGTCAAAAAAAACTGTAATATCAGTTGATACGTACATCGAAGGTTCACATTTTATTGATTTTAAGAAACCTGAATTAGTTATGAAAAAGATTATTAGATCTTCTATATCGGATCTAATTTGTAAAGGGGTATTACCTAGATACTATTTTATTGCTGGAGCTGGTGATATAAGATCTTTCAGTCAATCTAATCTAAAAAAAATTTTAAGGTCGCTTAGACAAGAACAGAAGAAATATAATATTTCTCTGGGTGGAGGAGATACCGTTTTTTCAAAAAAACTTAGTTTTACTATAACTACAATTGGTTATTCAAAAAAGATAATAAATAGAAACAATGCTAAGTTAGATGATGATATATATGTAACTGGCAATCTTGGTGACAGTTTTATTGGTCTAAATATTTTAAAAAAAAAAATTAAAGTAAAAAGCAACTTAAAAAAATATTTTGAAAATAAGTTTTATCAACCATCTTTACATTTAAAATTTGCAAAAAAAATGAATATTTTTGCTAATACTTCTATTGATATATCTGACGGTCTTTTTACTGATTTAGAAAAATTGATCAACAACCAAAGGTTATCATATAGACTGCTCATTGATAAGGTTCCGATTTCCAATCAACTTAAGAAACTGATTCTTTTAAAAAAAATTAAAAAGGAGTTTTGTGTATCTAATGGCGATGATTACCAAATTTTATTCACTGCAAAGCCCTCTAAAACTAGAATCATTTTAAATATTGCCAAATCTTTGGGTGTTAAGATTTCAAAAATTGGAAAAATTTGTGCTCCATCAATTAAATCTGAAATTTTAGATCAAAAAGGGATGAAAATTAAGCTAAAAACTAAAGGTTATATTCATAAATTTTAAAAGAAATCATTGCCTTTTATATTCTTTTTTGTATTGTGCGCATTTTAATAACTAACAACCAACAACTTAATTAAGGCTTATATGAATTCTTCTGTTGAAACAATACTATTATATACAATTGCTGCAGGTTTTTTATCAATCATTTACGGATTTTTCACTGGAAAAAATATTTTAAATTCAAGTGCAGGTAATTCTAAAATGCAAGAAATTGCATCTGCAATTCAAATTGGTGCAAAAGCTTATTTAGCCAGACAATATAAGACAATTGCTATAGTTGGCGTTGTAGTTTTAGTTATCGTTAGCATTGCTTTTAGTCCTTTAGTTGGGTTGGGATACTTATTAGGAGCTGCTTTGTCTGGAATAGCGGGTTACGTAGGAATGCTTGTTTCAGTTGAAGCAAATGTCAGAACTGCTGAAGCTTCCAGGAAAGGTTTGGACAGCGGTCTGTCAGTAGCTTTTAAATCGGGTGCTGTGACTGGTATGTTGGTTGCTGGACTAGCATTGTTAGCTATTGCAGTTTATTATTATTTGTTACTGAAATTTAATGTTGATGAGAGAGAAATTGTAAATGCACTTGTTGCTTTAGGTTTCGGTGCTTCTTTAATCTCGATTTTTGCAAGACTTGGCGGTGGAATATTTACAAAGGGTGCAGATGTAGGTGCAGATTTAGTAGGTAAAGTTGAGGCGGGAATTCCAGAAGACGATCCGAGAAATCCTGCGGTAATTGCTGACAACGTTGGAGATAATGTAGGAGATTGTGCGGGTATGGCAGCAGATTTATTTGAAACTTACGCAGTAACAATAGTCGCGACCATGGTTTTGTCTTCTATATTTTTTCCTAATGATATGAGTATGATGATTTATCCATTAACTATTGGTGGTGCTTGTATATTAACATCAATAATAGGAACTTTTTTTGTCAAATTAGGAAAGAGTAAAAATGTTATGAATGCACTATATAAAGGCTTTGTTGTTTCTGCTATTTCCTCTCTAATAATTCTTTATCCAGTTACTGATTATGTTCTTGGTTTAGAAAATTCTTACAATTTAAACAACAAATCATTTTCAGGTATGAGTTTATATTATTGTGGAGTAATAGGTTTAATTATTACAGGATTATTAATTTGGGTGACAGAGTACTATACCGGAACTGGTTATAGACCTGTTAGAAGTGTTGCAAGCTCGTCAACCACTGGACATGGAACAAACGTAATACAAGGACTAGCAATTTCATTAGAGGCAACAGCAATTCCAGCTCTTATTATTGTAGCTGGAATATTGCTTACTAATTATATTGCAGGTCTATTCGGCATAGCAATTGCAGTAACCACTATGCTAGCACTAGCTGGTATGGTAGTTGCTTTAGATGCTTACGGGCCTGTTACCGACAATGCAGGTGGTATAGCAGAAATGTCAAAATTACCTAACAATGTTAGAAAAACGACTGATGCTTTAGATGCAGTAGGTAACACCACTAAAGCAGTAACCAAAGGATACGCTATTGGGTCAGCTGGATTAGGCGCGCTTGTTCTTTTCGCAGCTTACACAGAGGATATTAAACATTTTTCAAAAGTAGCTGGTTCTAAGCTTGAGGGTATAGTAGTTACTTTTGACTTATCAAACCCATATGTAGTAGTTGGTCTATTAATAGGTGGTATGTTGCCATATTTATTTGGATCAATGGGAATGCAAGCCGTTGGTAGAGCGGGTGGTGCTGTTGTTATTGAGGTTAGAAGGCAGTTCAAAAAATATCCAGGTATAATGAAAAAGAAACAAAAACCTGACTACGCTAAGTTGGTTGATTTACTAACTGTAGCAGCAATCAAAGAAATGATAATTCCATCTTTATTACCTGTTTTGTCTCCAATAGTTTTATATTTTATAATTTTTGCAATTGGTGGCCAAGTAGCTGCTTTAGCTTCAGTGGGCGCGATGTTATTGGGTGTAATAATAACAGGTTTGTTTGTTGCTGTGTCAATGACAGCTGGAGGTGGTGCATGGGATAATGCTAAAAAGTTTATTGAGGATGGAAATCATGGTGGAAAAGGCTCGGAGGCTCATAAAGCAGCAGTGACTGGTGATACAGTAGGTGATCCATATAAAGATACTGCTGGTCCAGCTGTAAACCCAATGATTAAGATTACAAATATTGTTGCACTAATGTTATTAGCTGTTATTGCTGGTTAATCTCTTTTTCGTTTACCAAGTGGGTCATTTATTTTTTGTCTCATACTAGATAAAAATTCATATATAAAACTTTGTTTTTTGTAATCAACACTAGTCTCATTTGATACAATTTTTATGTTTTTCATTTTATTTAAATCATAAAATTCTTTTTTTAGTAGAACGCCTCTATTATCAATTTCTAAAACTAAAACGTTATTTTCTAAATATTTCTTTTTACCTAATTGTATAAGTTTGCCAGTAGTTGTCTTTCTTTCAATATAAAAGTATAAATCGTTATTAAACGTACTAGTTACAGAAGGAGGACCAAGTAATTTAATAATGTCATTTTTATTAGTTTCTGCTACAATGATCATATCACTTTTTTTCTTTAATAAATGTACACCATGATGATCTACACGTTTTTTAAATCCGCAATTGGTTACAAGTACAAAAAAAATAATTATCAAAAATAAATTTTTCATGAAGAAATCTTATATACATATTTATAATAAATTAATTGAATTAGCTAGAAATAAAGATTTATATAAAGATTTTGAAAAACAAGACATCTTCTCTGACCGATTAACTTTCTTTTTATTACATTTTGCTATTTTTTTTAAAGTTTTTAAAAATAAAGATAATAAAAAAAGACTTCAAGAAATCTATGATTTTACTTTTCGACAACTTGAATTGAGCATTAGAGAAATAGGATATGGTGATCAGTCTATTAACAAAAAAATGAAAGATTATATAAATCTATTTCATGATATGATTGATAAATTTCATTTTTGGGAGGATCTAAAAGAGGGGCAAAAAAAAGAAATTATAGCTAATTATACTTTAAATTCTAAAAATAGCTCATTCTTGTTGGATTATTTTGAAAATTTTTTAAATTCTCTTAAAAAAAACACTTTAAATTCTTATATAAAAAGTGTAATTAAAAACTAATTATGGCAGTACCAAAGCGGAAACAAACACCATCGAGAACAGGAATGAGAAGGGCTCAAAACATGAAATTCTCATCTAAAAATATAATTGAAGATAAAAAATCAGGTGAATATAGACTTTCTCATCATCTTGATTTGAAAACAGGCATGTATAAAGGCCGACAAGTCTTAGATCCGAAAGAATAATAATTAATATTTTTTAAAATGCATGATTTAATTAAAATTGCAGTGGATGCAATGGGTGGAGATGGATCACCTAAAAAAATTATAGATGGCATAATTCATAACCACAAACATAATAAAGAAAATTTTTTTAGAATTTTCGGTAAAAAAAATATTATCGAGAATGACCTTAATTCTAAAATTGATAAAAAGTTTTATGAAGTTATTGATACAGAAAATGCTGTTAGAAGCACAGATAGTCCTCTTGAAGCAGCTAAAAGAGGCAAAGATACAAGCATGTGGTTAGCTATAGAAAGTGTAAAAAAAAAAGAGTCTGATATAGTCATATCTGCTGGAAATACTGGGGCGCTTTTAGTTATCTCAAAATTAAATCTAAAGATGATTGAAAACATCGACAAACCAGCTTTATCTGCATTATGGCCAAATAAAAAAGGTATGAGTGTTGTTCTTGATCTTGGAGCAAACATAGAATGCAGTGCAAAAAATTTAGTTGATTTTTCAATCATGGGAGCATCGCTTTATAAATCTTTATATCCTCAAGAAAATCCAAATGTAGCTCTTTTAAATATTGGATCTGAAGAATTAAAGGGGAATGAGATAATAAAAGAAACCTTTCAAATTATGAATAACAAAAAATCAGACAGTTATAATTTTGCTGGCTATATCGAAGGTAATGAAATTATGAACGGAGATGTTAATGTGATAGTTTCTGATGGTTTTACTGGAAATGTAGCTTTGAAGACCGCTGAAGGTACAGCAAATTTTATAACCAGTGAGCTTAAACTTGCTCTTTCAGGATCTATTATAGGTAAATTTTCGTCGTTATTGAATATATCAAATTTAAGAAAATTTAAGAAAAGACTAGATCCAAGGTTATATAATGGTGCAATATTTATTGGTCTTGACGCTCCAGTAGTTAAAAGCCACGGAGGAACGGATTACTTTGGTTTTTCAAATTCAATTAGTGTATGTAACAAGATTGTTAAAGGAAATCTAATTAAAAAGATAAATGAGAATATTGAATAAATAATAATGTTTTCAATAATCATTCCTACTTTAAACAATCTATCTTATCTTAAGTTGTGCATAGAAAGTATTCAAAAAAATTCAAAATATAATCACGAAATAATACCTCATGTTAATGTTGGGACAGATGGAACATTAGAATATTTAAAAAAAAATAATATAAAATTTACTTACACAAAAGATAATTCAGGTATTTGCAAAGGTATGAATCTCGCAGCAGAAGTTTCTAAAAATGAATATATCTTGTACGCTCATGATGATTTTTATTTTTGTCCCAATTGGGATTTAATTTTAAAAAACGAAATTGATAATATAGGTCATAATCTATTCTATTTATCTGGAACAATGATGCACAAAGGTCAGATTGATTTTGATTGTGGGAGCACTTTTAAAGATTTTGATGAAAAAAAATTTTTATCAGATTATAAAGATCACAATTATTACGATTTTCAAGGATCAACATGGGCGCCACATTTAATTCATAAAGATATTTGGAATAAAGTAAACGGTTTTAGTGAAGAATTCTACCCAGGTACTGGATCTGATCCAGATTTAAACATGAAATTATGGAAATTAGGCGTTCGTATTTTTAAAGGCATTAATGATTTTAAAGTATATCATTTTGGATCAATAGTCACTCGTAAATATAAAGGAAATCCCTCAATTATTACAGAGTCAGGAAGTAAGGGTGGAAAAATTTTTTTATTAAAATGGGGCATGACAATTAAATTTTTCAAAAAATTCATTATGAAATCAGACGATAAATATCAAGGAGAATTAGAGAACCCTATTAAAAATTTGAACTATTATTTTAATATGCTGATTGATAAATTAAATTTTTTTTATGTTAAATACATATATAATTTTAGGAATAAGCATAAATTAAATGAAATTATTAAAAATTTATGATGAATAATACCTCAGAATTGCTTGAACTTTTTAATTCGTCTTCTAAAAAATCAATAAAATGGAAGAAGTATTTTCCGATATATGAAAAACTTTTTAAAAGCTATAAAAATAAAGATATTACATTTGTTGAAATTGGAATTTTAGATGGAGGAAGTCTTGAAATTTGGAAAAAATATTTTGGTAAAGACTCAAGAATAATTGGCATTGATAACAATCCAGAATGTAAAAAATTTCAGAATGAGAATTACGAAATTTTTATTGGATCTCAATCTGACATTAATTTTTGGGAAAAATTCTTCAATGAAGTTGGAAAAGTAGATATAGTTTTAGATGATGGTGGTCATACCAATGATCAGCAAATTATAAGTTTAATTCATAGTATTGAAAATATAAATGACGGTGGATTACATATAGTCGAGGATGTTCACTCAAGTTATCAAAAACATTATGGTAATCCTTATAAATACTCTTTTATAAATTTTTCTAAAAAAACAATCGACGATATTAATTCA
>CACJMP010000016.1:0-16387 GCA_902594595.1 uncultured Pelagibacteraceae bacterium
TATTAGGAAATTTATTAGGTGTCTTTATTGTAATTATAAGTAATATTCTTATAAAGAAATATGGTTATTTTAAAAAATAAATTATTAATCTTAATTATATTTTTACTAACTGGATGCTCATCAATACCTAATAATACAGCTAATAGCTGTTCTATTTTTAATGAAAGATACCTCTGGTACAAACATACCAAAAAGGTAGAGAGAGAATGGGGCACACCAATATATATTCAATTAGCAATAATTAAAATGGAATCCGATTTTGACTGGTTAGCTAAGCCTCCAAGACGAAAAATTTTTAAAGTAATACCTTTTAAAAGACCCTCAAGCTCATTTGGATATTCACAGGCAGTTAGAGGGACATGGGAGCAGTATAAAAAAGAAACAGGAAATAAATTTGCAACAAGAGCGAGATTTAAGGACAGTGTTGATTTTATTGGATGGTATACAAGTAAAACTGAAAATATTCTCAAAATTTCAAAAAAAGATGCATTTAGACAGTATCTTGCTTATCATGAGGGATGGGGAAATTATAAATATTATAAAAAAAATAAAAAAGTGATTAAATTAGCCAAAAAAGTAGAGAAACAGTCTAATATTTATAAAAAACAACTGTCTGGATGTAAAAATAATCTTAATAAGAATAAATATATTATTTTTTAAACAATTCTCTCCTTAGCTCTAAATCAACCGAGTCAATTCTTTTGGTATTTTTAGCCATTGCTAGATACATTGTTGGTGTAACATATAAAGTAAAAAATGTTGAAATTATCATTCCTCCTAAGATTGTTGAACCTACTGCTAATCTCGAGCCTTCCCCAGCACCTGGGCCAATATTTCCTATAACCAAAGGTAACATCGCGATCATTGTACTTAATGATGTCATTATTATAGGTCTAAATCTTATTAAACACGCTTCTTTAACTGCTGAAATAATATTTTTCCCTGTTGCTCTTATTTGATTAGCATAATCAACAATTAAAATACTATTTTTTGTTGAAATGCCTATTAGTATGATCAAAGCGATTTGCGAAAAAATATTCACTGAACTATTTAAAAAAAGAATAAATACTAATCCTCCAAAAATAGCCAATGGGACAGTCAGTATTATTATAAATGGATGTATAAAAGAGTTGAATGTTGCAGCCATTACTAAATAAGCAGTCAGTAAGGCTAAAGCAAATATCATAAATAATTCATTACTCGTTTCCTTAATTTCCTCAGATTTTCCCTTCCAAGTAATTTGATTTTTTGGGGCTATATCGGACATTACATTTTCAAAGAACTTTATTGCTTCAGTTAAAGTATAGCCTTCATTTATGTTTGCCGAGATAGTCACTGCTCTTTGTCGGTTATATCGAGCCAATTGTTTAGCAGTTCCTTCATTCTTAAAACTTATAAGATTTGCCATGGAAATCAGTTTTGTGTTTGTTTCGGAACGCACAAATATTTTAGAAATTCCATCTTTGTTTCTTCTATCAGATATGTATTGCTGAACAATTATTGGGTATTCTTTGCCTAATTTATTAAAGGTTGTGATCTTTTTGCCACCGTATAAAGTCTCAAGCGTTTCACCTATTGTTTTAGTTGAAACTCCTAGATCTTTAGCTTTATTTTTGTTTACAATTAATTTTACTTCAGGTTTATTCCGATTGTAATCAGACTCAATTCTTGATAAATTTTTATTAGATCTGAGTGCTCTAATTACTTTTTTTTGTATTAACTCTAGTTCATCATAAGTATTTCCATAGATTACCATCTGAACAGGTTTGTTGTAGTTGGATACTCTTATTGATTGAGGCGATATTGGGAATGCTAAAGCCTGTGGTAAAGTTACAATTTTTCCAATTGCTTCTCTAAGGACAACTTGCTGACTTTTTTCCCTTTTTTTCCAATCATCGAGGAGAGCAATAATTATAAAACTATTATATGAATTCGCAGAATTTCCAAAACCTGGAACTCTCATTATAAATCTTGAATATGGACTATTCTCAGCTTGGAGGAGCGGAAGCAACCTTGCCTCAACCTTTTGAGCTTGCTCTTGAGTATACTCAAATGAACTTCCCTCATCTGTTGCTCCAATAATTAAGTAAGCCCCACGGTCCTCCATAGGCAACAATTCTTTCTTTGAAAAATTAAATAATAACGTTGATGTAATCATTATGAATATTATAAAAACACCAACTGATTTAGTTTTATTTACAACAACTTCTAAAGAGTCCTCATAAAAATTAGAAAAACTAGAAAAAATTTTATCAAATTTTTGAACAAAAATTTTTTTAGATTTTTTCTTGTTTAAAAATTTACTTGCAAGCATTGGTGATAAGGTCAGTGCTACGAAAGAGGATATAATAATTGAAAAAGACAATGCGATAGCAGTTTCTTTAAACAAAGTTCCTGTTATACCCTCTATAAAAATCAGAGGTAAAAAAACAGCTACCAAAATCAGAGTTGTCGCTACTATCGCAAATGAAATTTGTTTAGAACCTCTATATGCTGCCACTAAAGGTGTTTCTCCGTTTTCTATCCTTCTGTATATTGCATCTGTCATAATCACCGAGTCGTCAGTGATAATGCCTATTGCCAGGATAAAACTTAAGAGAACAAAAATATTTATTGATAGTCCAAATATATAAAGTCCTAAAAATGAGGCTATTAAACTAACAGGTAAAGCAATGGCAGGTACCACTACCGCTTTTAGGCTTCCTAAGAATAAGTAAATTATTAATACGACTAAAACAAAAGCAATTATGAGGGTTTTATAAACTTCTTCAATAGCCGCTTCAACATAATTTGCCCTATTAAAAGAAACTCTTAAATCTAGTTCTTCAGGCAAAGACTTTTTTACCTCAATGATTTTTTTTTTAATATTTTTTGAAAGCTCAACTGTGGAAGCCCCACTCTTCGCATAAATACCTATTCCAACAGTCTTTAAATTTATTTGATCTTTTGTTTGTGCTTTAAAAAGAGTTTTTTCTGAAACTGGGCCGAATTCTATATTTGCAACATCTGATAATAAAATAACTTTGTTGTCATTTTTTTTTATAGGCAATTGTTTAATAGACTCAATATCGTTGTAAGATTTATCTAAATTTAAAGTAAGGTCTATGTTATCCGCTTCTAGCGTTCCGGCTGGTAGACTTATATTTTCCCCACGCAATGCGATTTCAACTTCTTGTATTGTCAGGTCATTTGCTGCTAATTTAATTGGATCAACCCATACTCTGATACTCAGCTCTCTTAATCCTCCAACTCTAATTCTCCCAACATTTTTTACACTGGAAAATTGGTCTATTAAAAAACGCTCAGCGTAATCTCCTAATTCTAAATCACTCCAGGTTGATGATGACAAAGATAACCACATTGTTGTTGTAAAGCCTGCTGCTCTTTTTAATATTTGGGGAGGATTAGACTCAGAGGGAAGATTGTCAGTAATTCTTGCTACACGCTCTCTAATATCATTCGCAGCATTATCTAAATTTATACTTGTATCAAATTCAATGTTTATAGTACTTCTGCCATTCTCTGATTTAGAATCAATATTTTTTATACCTTCTGCACCACCGATGACATCTTCTACTACTTGAGTTATTTCTTGATCAACAATAGAAGCTGAAGCAGACTTGTAATCAACTTGTACCTGAACAACGGGTGGCTGAATACCACTTGGTAGCTCTCTGACAGGTAATTTCCAAAAAACAAATAAACCAAAAATAATTAAAATTAAAGACATTACCCAGGATACGGTTGGTCTTTTAATGCTTAATTCAGTGATGAACATTTATTTAATTATAGGTTTAATTTTCCCTTTAGGCCGAACTTTTTTTAGACCTTCTGCTACTACAATGTCCCCTTCATTTAACCCAGAGATAATTTCAATATTTTTATTAGATCTTATCCCTGTAGTGACATTTGTTTTATTTGCAATATTTTTGTCTGAAATTTTATAGACAAATGATTTATCACCTTCTACTATAATACTCGTATCTGGCACCCCTACAGAATTTCTTAAATTAAATTTAATACTCACTTCTAATAAAGATCCTGAAATTAATTCTAAATTTTCATTTTTTACTTTAATTCTACATAATAAACTTCTTGTATCTGCGTTTATTCTACTTGAGACAAAATCTATTTCACCTTGAAAAATTTTATCTTTATAACTTGAAATCCTCACATCTACAGGTAACCCTTTTTGAATAGAGGCAGAATAATTTTCAGGAATTTTTATATCTGAATAGATTGTTGAGTTATCGTCTAGTGTTATTATAAATATATTGTCAGAAACAAGTATATCTTCAGTTAAGCCAGTATATCCTAGTACACCATCAAAAGGAGCTAAGATATTTCCACTTTTAAGTTTTATTAAAATATCACCTTCTTTTACAAAATCTTTGAATTTCAAATCCTCATATAGATTTTCTTTCTTAATTTTAAAAGTTTTAGATCTTTTTGAAACAGCAGTCCCAAAAGTTTCAATTTTTTCTGAGAATTCATATTTTTTTACCTCGGTAACTATTATTCCTGGAGGCGGTTGTTTACTAAATTTTTTTTTGAAGTGGTTACCAATCATTGTTCTTGCAATTATGACAATTGCAATAATCAAAAAGAATATTGATATAATAGAAATAATTTTTTTTGATGTTTTCATATTTGTCTAAATTTTCCCATACTCAGCCCAAGAACCATCGTAAATACATGGACGATATTTATCATTTATTAAAGAATAAGCTAGTGCCAAAACACACGCAGTAACACCAGATCCACATGAGAAAACAATTTCTACTTCTTGTCTATTTTTTATATAAGCATCAAAAATCATTTGAAGATCTTTTTTATTTTTAAACGTTTTGTCATCATTTAAACATTCATTAAAAGGCAAACACAAAGAATTTTTTATGTTACCACTTCGTAAATTCTCTCTTGGCTCTGGTATTTTTCCCTCAAATCTTTCTCTGCTTCTTGCATCAATTACTTTAAATTCTTGTGTATCTATATTTTGATCAATCATTTTTATATTTTTTATCAACTCTTTATTTTCTGATCCTTTGTATTCGCTTATTTCAATATTTTGTAAATCCTTCGTAATTTTTCTTTTTTCTTTAATCCATTTTTTTAATCCCCCATTTAAAACATGGACCATTTCAGATTTGTGTCCAAAATAAATAAAATTAAACCAACATCTACATGAGCTAATAACATCAGAGTTATCGTAAATGATAATTTTGTCATCGTTTTGAATTCCCATTTTAGATACTATTTTTTCCCAGTCTGCTTTTTCAACTAACATATGAGGTAAACTAGTGTTTTTTTTTGAATTTTTATCTAGATCAAAAAAAACTGCATTTGGAATATGCACTTTTTTATATTCTTCGAAACCAACTCTTTTAGTTTGAGGCATATGCCATGAACAATCAATTATTTTGACATTATTAAGATTTTTATCTAGCCAGTCTGTTTCTACCAGAGACATTTTATCTTTTTTCTAAATATTTTTGATGGTATTCCTCAGCTGTACAGTAATTTTTAAGTAAAGAAATTTTTGTAACAACTTTTCCTGATAATCTTTCATTTGCATCTTTCAACACCTCTTCAGCTATAATTTTTTGCTTATCATTTAAGTAAAAAATCTCACTTCTGTATTGTGTACCAAAATCGGGTCCTTGAGAGTTTAAAGTAGTTGGATCATGAATTTGAAAAAAAATTTTTAAAATTTTTTCATAGCTTATTATTTTTTCATCAAAATCAAGTTTTACAACTTCAGCATGGTTTGTGTTACCTGTGCATACTTCTTTATAATTGGTTGTAGGGCTATCGCCACCACAATAACCAACCTCTGTTTTAATAATTCCCTGGATTTTACTAAATTTAATTTCTGGTCCCCAAAAACATCCAAGTGCTAAAACTGCTATTTCCATTGATTATCAAATAAATTAATTTACAAATTATTCATATGCTTAGTAAAAATCAATTGGGTTTTTTGTACATGTTTATGTCCATTTGTGCCTTTTCTTTAATGGATATTATAGTCAAATGGTCTGTTGATTATCCAATTGGGCAAGTGTTGTTTTTTAGAGGCTTTTTTGGAATAATTTTTTATTTTTTTATTATTCCGAAGGAAAGGCTCTATAATTTTTATAAGACTAAGAGAGTAGGTTTGCATTTTCTTAGATGTGTTTCTGGATTAATAGCTCTAGTGTCAATATTTATTGCATTGAGGAAATTACCCTTAGCAACAGTTGTAAGTATATCTTTTGCTGCACCGATATTTACTACAATCTTTTCAATTTTTTTATTAAGTGAAAAAGTTGGTATTTTCAGATGGCTAGCAGTGTTAATAGGTTTCATTGGAATTTTGATTATAACAGAACCGGGAATAAGTGAGTTAAATATCTATTATATTTTTCCAATAATTTTTTGTTTAGGGCTTTCTTATGTAGCAATAACAATTAGACAACTTTCCTCAACTGAACCAGTATGGTTAATTTCTTTTTATTTTTCTCTATCAATTATGATATTAAGTTTTTTCACTATTCCACAAGGGTGGGTGATGCCAAGTTTTAATCATTTGATTTTATTATCTTTTGTTGGAATTTTTGGTGGTGTCGCTAATTTGTGGTTAAGTCAGTCCTATAAGTATTCAGAAGTCTCACTTGTTACCCCACTTAAATATTTGGCGTTAGTTTTTGCAATATTTTTTGGCTATTTAATTTGGGATGAAATTCCAACAATCAAAACACTTTTTGGAGCTTTCTTAGTAATAATTTCAACATTAATAATTTTTAGAAGAGAGATTTACAAAAAGAAAGTTGTTACCCCTGAGCCTTTAAATGACTAATGTTCCTAAATATTGGAATAAAGCAAAAAAGTATTTATCTCAAAAAGATAAAGTTATGGCAAAATTAATCAAAAGATATCAAAGTCCTACAGAGACAATATTAACTTCTAGAAGAGATATTTTTTTTTCATTATGCAAGAGTATAATTGGACAGCAAATAAGTGTAGCAGCCGCCAATTCAGTCTTTCTAAAATTTAAAAAAAAATGTAATAACAAAATCAATGCAAAAACAATTAAAAAATTATCCTCAATTCAATTAAAAAGTTGCGGATTAAGTAAACAAAAAGTTAACGGAATAAAAAGCTTATCTAAACAAATATTAGATAAGAGCTTTGAACCAAAACTTATTGCCAGCATGAATGATGAAGAGGCGATAATTTATCTTTCTAAATTAAAACAAATTGGAAGATGGTCTGCTGAGATGATATTATTATTTACTTACAACAGACCAAATATTTGGCCAATTCAAGACATAGGCTTATTAAGAGCAATTTCAAAAAATTATAATAAGAATTATTTACCACCAGATACATTTATCAATTTATTGAATAAAAGATTTTCACCATATTGTTCAGTCGCAACCTGGTATCTTTGGCGCAGTATTGATCCAGAGCCGATACAGTATTAATTACCCTCTACAAGCTGATGATGTCTTACAACATGACCTTTTAAAATATTATGAGCTTCTTGATAGTCTGTTGAATCGTAACACTTTACGGCAGTATCATAATCAGGAAACTCAACCACGACTGTTCTGGGCGACTCAACTCCATCATTAGTTCTGTTTTTTCCACCTCTAACTAAGAATTTACCAGAAAATTTTTCTATAGCTGGCTTAGCTTTGCCCGCATACTCCTTAAGTTTTTCTAAATTATTGATTTTTTCATATATACAAACCCAATAACCCTTCATAATTCTCCTTTTTTAATTTTTTTTTTGTGATACCAGATTTTAATGACAAATAAATTAATAGTCACCTTTGAGGAATATAACAAGATTGTTGAAAAATTAGCAATACTTATACATCAAAATTATAAACCAACAGTACTTGTTGGAATAATGAGAGGTGCTGCACCCATCATAGATATCTTGTCACGAATTTTAAAGTTACCAATAGCATATATAGTAATTCAAAGTTACTCTGGAAAAGGCACTGAGGATAAGCAAGGAGAATTAATGTTTGCAAGGGAAATAAGTTCTTTGGCAAATAATGAGGATTTTAAACGAATACTCTTAATTGACGATTTATCTGACACAGGATTAACGCTTAATAAAAGTATTGAATGGTTAAAAAACTATGGCCCAACAAAAGACTTCATTAAAGAGGTAAAAACTGCATGTTTGTGGAAAAAAAAATCATCAACATTTGAACCAGATTTTTGTCCTATAAAATTGAACTCTGATCCCTGGATTGTTCAACCAACAGAACACTATGAAGAAATATCTATAAAAAAAATTATAGAAAAAAATAAAAAGGACTAGTTTTACCTAGCCCTTTTTTAAACTCTTTAAGCTACAATAAAACTTATGAAGCTTAAGATAGCAATAACCCAAATTGCTGGTGAAGTTGTTGAAAATTTACCAGTAAATATTTTGATTAAAGCATAAGAAATAAATGCTAAAGCAATTCCATTACTTATACTATATGTCAAAGGCATTGATATCATGGCTAAAACTGCTGGAGCTGACTCAGCAATATCGTCCCACTCTATGTCAGTGATATTTCTAACAAATAAAACTGCAACATATAGTAGGGCTGCGCCATCTATTTCTTTAGGAAGGCTTGTAGCTAAAGGAGAAAGAAATAAACAAGCTAAAAATAAAAGTCCTATCACTAAGGAAGTCATTCCAGTTCTGCCGCCAGCTTTTACTCCTGCTCCAGACTCTACATAACTTGTAACTGTGGTAGTACCCATCAATGCACCTGCTACAGTTCCAACACTATCTGACATCATCGCTTTTTCAATATCTTGGACCTTGCCTTTTTTATCAACTTTACCTGCAACATTGGCAACTGATGTTAAAGTTCCAGCCGTATCAAAAAAGTCTATAAATAATAAAGTAAATATAACCGTGGACATTCCAGCAGTAAATGCTGCAGTTAAATCAAAATCCATTAGGTAAGTCATTGGCGGTATGCTTCCAACTACACCGTTGAATTTTGCAAGACCAGACGCCCAAGCAATAATGCTAAAGACTATGATACCAATAATAATATTTCCTTTAATATTAAGTTTTTCCATCACAATCATCGATACAAATGCTAGACATCCTAAAATGATAAGTGGATTTTTTATATCTCCCAGAGTGACTAATGTAACAGGATGGTCTGCAACTACTCCCATTATTTCAAGACCAATAATTGCTAAAAACAAACCAATTCCAGCTCCAATTCCTAATTTTAAACTTCTTGGGATAGAATTAATTAACCATGCTCGTATTGGCGTTAAAGAAATAATCAAAAATAGAACACCTGCAACCAAAACAGCTCCTAAAGCTGCTTGAGGTGTGTAGCCCATACCTGCAACTACACCAAATGCAACAAAAGCATTAATTCCCATTCCTGGGGCTAAACCAATTGGCCAAGTTTTACCGTAAAAGGCCATTATGAAACACGCGAGAGCAGTGGCCACAATAGTAGCAGTAAAGACTGCACCAAAATCAAAAAAACCCTTTTCTGGACCAGCAAATTCTCCTGATAGTATGAAAGGATTTAAAAACATTATGTATGCCATAGTTAAAAAAGTTGTAACTCCGGCAATTACTTCTGTTTTAAAATTCGTTTTATGTTTTTTATAATTAAAATATTTATCTAACATTTTTCCTCCTATATTTGTTCTAGGTAATTGATTCTCGCTAAAAATTCCCGGTAAATTATTATCTTATTCACACAATACAACTAAGAAGTTTATATTTATAGTTTGTCCTACTTGTTATCATGTTTAAATGAGAAATCTCAAACCTATAATTTTAATTTTAGTTTTGTCTTTTACTATCTCAGCCTGTCAGACTATTAAAAATAAAACTGATGAGATTGTTGAAAAAGAGAATCAAAAATTAACTAAATACATTGGTAAAACATCCGGTTTACTAAAAATGGAATTAGGTGCTCCTAGTGAAGATTTTAAAAACGAAAAAGGGAATTTAATTTTAGTATATAATACTAAAAAGTACGGGATACCATGTGAGAGAAGATTTGAAATAAATTCTAATTCTATTGTAATTGGATTTGTTTCTAATGGATGTTTTTAAAAATTACTTGCGGAGAAGTTATCTCCGCAAGCAAGGTCTATTTATTTGATATCAATAAGTTTTTTCTTTTTATGCTCTGGAACAATTCTTTCACAAGATATTGTTAAAAGACCATCTTTTAACTCTGCACCATTTACTTTTACATCATCAGCTATAGTAAATGATCTAGCAAATTGTCTTTGAGAAATACCTTTATGAATTATTTCTCCATCAGCATTATTATTTTCTGATTTATTAACTTGTTTAGTTCTTACAGTTAACAAATTATCTTCAAACTCAACTTCAACATCGTTTTTATTAAAACCAGCTAAAGCAACTTCGATTGCATAATTATCCTTACCAGTTTTTCTGATGTTATAAGGTGGGTAGTTTGACTGCATAGTCAAAGAACCATTACCAAGCATATTTTCAAATTGATCAAACATATCATCAAAACCAATTGAAAATGGTCTTAGTGAGTTAAATATAGATAAATCCTTACTTGTCATAATATCCTCCTTTGTTAAGCAAGTTTATTTATTGTTAGCCCCATTAGGCGACCAACATTATGTATATGGGAGTAATTTATTTTTTTTCAAGATATCAAAATTTAATTTTTTCAGAGATCTTTAAAATAAATGTGTAGTCAAAAGCTATTTCTTCGATGGCACCATCTCTACCTGACTTCCCCCCATGGCCTGCGTTCATCTCAGTTTTTAACAAAAGCAAGTTATTGTCTGTTTTAAGATCTCTAAGTTTGGCCGTAAATTTTGCTGGTTCATCAAATAATACCCTATTATCACTTAAGCTTGTTGTAATTAACATGTGAGGATAATCCATTTTTTTAATGTTGTTATATGGAGCGTAAGAATAAATATAATCAAAATGCTCTTTTTTATCTTTTGCATTTCCGAATTCATCAAATTCTCCAACAGTAAGAGGCAAAGAATGATCCAAGTTAGTTGTTAATGAGTCAACAAATGGTACAGCCATAACAATTCCAAGAAATAATTCTGGAGATTGATTAACTACTGCTCCCATTAATAAACCACCAGCTGATCCACCCATACCAATAATTTTTCCTTTCGACGAATATCTTTTTTTAATCAAAAACTTTGCTACGTGGATGTAATCTTCAAAAGTATTTTTTTTATTAAGAAGCTTTCCTTCTTTCCACCATTTCATTCCTTTTTCCATTCCCCCTCTAATATGTGCAGTTACCCAAATAATATCTCTGTCAATTAAACTCAATCTAGTTGAGGAAAAATCTGGAGTCATTGAACTTCCATATGACCCATAGCCATATAAAAGTAAATTTGCTGTTCCATTAATTTTTGTTTTTTTGTGCCTGGTAATTGTAAGTGGAACCAATCTTCCATCATGAGAAGGGCACTCCAGTCTTTCGACTATATAGTCATCCGGATTATGACCAGATGGGATTTCTTGTTCTTTTACTAATTTTTTTTCTTTTGTTTTTAAATTGTATAAATAAGTTTTGCCTGGTGTTTTCGGGGACGAATATGACAAGTAAACAAAGTCAGTATTTTTATTTCTTTGTATCAACGAGACATTAGGCACAATCACAGATTCGTCAGTAAATTTTAACTCTTCCTCAATTCCTGTTTGTCTATTTCTTACAAATAACTTTCCTAATGCATTTGATTTTTCTCCTCTGATAATCCAATCATTTAAAAATATTAATCCTCCGATTAAAACCTCTTCTTTACCAGCTATATAAATTTCCCACTTTTGATTTGATAAATCATCACATCTTTCAATTTTGAAATCCTCTGCATCATCATTAGTATGACAATAAAAATATCCACCCCAAGAATTGACTGAATAAATTACTCCCTTTCTTCTTTTTATAATTAATTTTGGTTTTGGGTTTTTTTCTGTTACCTCAAAGTAGTATTGTTCAGAAGTATTATGATCTGATGTTGTTATAAAAAAATATTTTTCATCTGAACTCAAACTTATACCTACAGTAAATGCTTCGCTTTTCTCTTCAAAAATAAGCTCATCATCTTTAGCTGATGATCCAATTTTGTGTCTAAATATTTTTCTGGGTCTATGAAACTCATCAAGCTTTGAATAAAAAAAATATTGATCGTCCAAACTAAATGCAATACTTCCACTTGTTTCTTCTATTTTCTCAGTGACTAATTTTCCTGAGGTAATATTTCTTATGTAAATTGTATAATATTCAGATCCTTTTAAGTCTAAAGAATAACCTAAAAGTTTATCATTATAACTAACCTCTAAATCACCAACACCGAAATATTCAGTTTTTAATTTACCTTTTTCGAGGTCACCATTCCAAAATTCTTCAACAGTATCACTTCCAATTTTTTTTCTAAGTTTTATTGAATAATTTCCTATCGCAGTTGTTTTAGTCCAATATTCATATTCTTTGTCTTTAAATTTTAATGATTCATCATCTAATTTTATTCTACCTTTAATTTCATCAAATAAGATTTTCTGATATTTTTTTGTGTCTTTTAAATTATGTTCTGTAAAATTATTTTCTTCTTCAAGATATTTCCTAACATCTGGAAGTAGCTTGGAACTATCTTTTAAAACCTCAAGAATATTATCCTGATGGATCCAACTATAATTATCTTCCCACGTGGTATTGTGACAAGATTTAAGCTCTGGTTTTTTTTTAAGTTGTGGTATTTTCATTAGATCAAAAATATATGAATATAATAATTTATACAGTGGTTATATTAACCATTTTTTATTTTTTATTACGTTTAATAACCAACATTTCATCTAGAAAAATTTCAAAAGGTCTAAGATTTTTAATCATATTAGGATTAATTGCTTTAGCAGTCTTGTTTGCTATTGGTGGCAAATTTTTATTAACCTTGCCTCTTACTTTGGCAAGTCTAGCTTTATTAAAATTAAAAGGTTTATCTATTTTCCAATTAATTTCTCTTTTTAGACTTATTCAGACATTAAGAAGATCTGGTCGCTTTTCTTTTAACCAAACAGGTACTAATAACGTTTCGTCTATATCAGTTTCAGAGGCATACAAAATTTTAAATTTAGATATGAATAAAAAAATTACAAAAGAAGATGTAAACAAAGCTTATGTTAAAATCCAAAAAAAAATCCATCCTGATGTTTCACCAGAAACTTCTCGATTATCCTCAATAGTAAACGAGGCAAAAGATATTGTATTAAAAGATATTTCCTAATTGATAATTTCTATAAATTTATCAAATATTTTTTGAGAACTAATTTTTTCTTTACCCAAAGTATTATGTGAGACTGTCTCTTCTCCATCAGGGATTATTGGAAACATCTTCGAGCTGTAATTACCATAAATTAATGGTGTATCTGCCATTAAAGTTATAGTCTTTATACCAAGTGCTGCAGATAAATGACTAAAACTAGTGTCATTGCAGATTGATAAGTTGCAATTTTTTATTAATGGCATTATTTCTCTGAGTGAAAAATCGTCTAATGGTTTACAAAGACCACTAAATTCTGAGCTTAAAATATCACGTAAAATAACTTGTTCTTCTTCGTTTTTTCCTGTTGCAAGAAAAAATTTACAATTTTTTATTTTTGATATTTTATCAATCACTTTAATAAAAGTATTAGCAGGAATTCTTTTAGTTGGACCAGAGCCCCCTATTCCTAAAAGGATATTAATTTCTTTTTTATCAATTTGAAATTTTTCAATCATTTCTTGAGCTATCATATCATCTATTTCTATCTCTGGATCATCTTTAACCGTTAATTCAAATTTTTCTTTTATAAATTTTTTTGGAGTTTCAGTTATGTGTTGTTGTTTTTTTTGGAATAAAGGATATTGAAACACTTCTTTAATCCCTGAAAATTTTGCAATTAAATTGTATCTTAGAGAAGAATTAAAAATGATAATTTTATCAAAATTAAATTTTTTAATATCTTTAATTAAATTTAAACTTCCTAAAAGACCATCATGTCTATTTTTGATTTCATTATCTCTCTCTAAAAAGATTATTTTGTCAATATAACTTGTTTGATATAAATATTGATCAGCTTTAGAATTTTTTTTAACAAGTAAACTTATAGGCGAGTTGAATTTGTTAGATAATGCCTTAATAAAGGGTAAAAAAATAATATTATCACCAATACCCTTCCTACTTTGTACTGCTAATATTTTCATATGGTATTTATAAACTTTTATAACTATACTTTTTACATAAAATTTTATTATGACAAAAATAAGTGGAATTTTTGCTGCTACAATGTCTGTTATCAATCCAGATTTAAGTCTTAATATCGAAAAAACAATCAATCATGCAGAAAGCCTTATTGATCAAGGTTGTCATGGAACAGCAATATTTGGTAGTACCGGACAAGCTCAATTAATTTCAATTTCAGAAAAGATCAACTTATTAAATAAACTCTCAGAGAGCAAATATAAAGACAAACACCTAATTGGTACTGGTTTAAATTCCCTTGGTGAAACTATTAACTTAATTAAAATTGCGAGCTCTTTAAATTTCAACAAATTTTTAATAATGCCACCAGCCTATTATAAATACGGTGATACTGAGGTCATGGAGTTTTACAAAAAAATTATAGAGGCCGTTCCTGAATGTAAAATTATTCTTTACAACTTTGAGAAATTATCTGGATACAAATTTAGCATCAAATGTGTTAATGAGCTTGTTAAAAGGTTTCCTGATCAAATCGTAGGGGTTAAAGACAGTTCTTATAACTTATATGAAAATTTAAAATTAAAAAATTTTTCTATCTTTCCTGGTTCTGAACTTAAATTATTAAAAGGTTTAGAATTGGGATGTTCGGGTATAATAACAGCTACGTGTAATGTAACAGCAGCGCTTTCAAGAAAAGTTTATGACGATTTTTTTTCAGGTGCAAAACAATTAAATAATGAAAAATTATGCGAGGTAAGGGCTATTTTTGATAAATATAATTTGATTTCAGGTTTACATACTTTTTGTTCTCAAGAAAATGAAATTTATAAAAATGTTCTACCGCCCTTAAGTATCTTAAATCAAAGTGATCAAAAAAATTTAATTGAAGCTTTGAAAAATTTAAATTTTACGAATAAACCACCTCTCGCAGCATAAGATGTATCTTGCAAGTTTCTTAAATAAAATTTTTAAAAAAGGTGGTTTCATCTTAACTGATGCTGACTTGAAAGATTATATAATAGGCAATCCTGGAGAACAACCTATGAAAATAAAACTTTTGAATAAAAAGCTTCATTATAAACTTTTGTTACATCCCGACTTATATTTCGGTGAGGCATACACAGAAGGAGATTTGATTATAGAAAATGGAAATTTAAGTGATTTTTTAGATTTAGCATTAATGAATTTCGGAAGAGGGCCTTTAAATTTTTTTAGTTACATAATAAATAGACTTAGAGGATCTTACAGATACTTAACAAATTTTAATTTTATTAAAAAATCTAAAATGAATGTTTCCCATCATTATGATATTTCTGATGATTTATATGATTTATTTCTAGATCCAAAGAGACAATATTCATGTGCTTATTTCAAAAAAGAGACCGATAGTTTAGAAGTTGCTCAAAATAATAAAATTCAACATATTATAAAAAAATTAAATATTAAAAAAAATCAAAAAGTTTTAGACATAGGTTGTGGTTGGGGTTCATTAGCATTTGATATAGCAAAAAGTGCAAGTTGTGAGGTTACTGGAATTACTTTATCAGAAAATCAATTTAATTTTTGTGAAAAAAAATCAAAAGAGATGAATTTAGAAAATCAAGTAAAATTTAGATTGATCGATTATAGAGAACTTAAAGAAAAATTTGATAGAATAGTAAGTGTTGGAATGTTTGAGCATGTAGGAAGAAAATTTTATAAAAAATTTTTTAATCAAATTGAAAATTTATTAAAAGATGATGGTGTTTCATTGATACATACCATCGGATCTGTTGACCCTCCTCGAGACCCGCATCCCTGGATAACAAAATATATTTTTCCTGGTGGGTATACACCGAGTTTAAGTGAAGTTACCAACCCAATTGAAAAAGCGGGCCTTATCGTTACAGATATAGAGGTTTTAAGACTTCATTACTCTCACACATTAAGACATTGGAAAGAAAACTGTATCAAAAACAAACAAAAGATCACACAAATGTTTGATGAAAAATTTTTTAGGATGTGGGAGTTTTACTTAACAGGTTGTGAAATGGCATTTAAATGGGGTGATCAAGTTGTATATCAATTTCAACTTACGAAAAATTATCAATCAACTCCTGTTACTAGAGACTATATTTATCAATAAATTATTGATAGAATTAGCTTTCTTTAATAATGAAAA
>CACJMP010000017.1:0-13806 GCA_902594595.1 uncultured Pelagibacteraceae bacterium
GTATTGAGGTTAAAGAATAATGAGATCAAAAAGATTTAGAAAACTTCCGGAAAAAACAAAAGATTTAAATTCCGAGACTATTGAAAAAATACTCTCTACAATTAAAAAAAATTGTACTACAAAATTTGATGAATCAGTTGATTTAAATTTTCAAATTAATAATAAACAAAAAAAAGGTGAAATCAATATAAGAACAGTTGTTAATCTTCCTGGTGGAACTGGAAAAAAAGTAAAGGTAGCTGTTGTTTGTGAAGACACAAAAGCCCAAGAAGCAAAAAGTGCAGGAGCTGATCTTGTTGGGGGAGATGATTTTATTGAAAAGATTAAAGGAGGAGAAATGAATTTTGAAAAATTGATTTGTACTCCTAGTATGATGATAAAATTATCAAAACTTGGAAAAGTGTTAGGGCCTAAAGGTTTAATGCCAAATCCGAAACTTGGATCAGTCACAAATGAATTAAAAAAAGCAGTTTCAGATGCCAAGTCTGGTCAAGCTGAAATTAGAAATGACAAAGATGGAAATATTGGTGTAAGTATAGGAAAAAAATCTTTTAATGACGATCAGCTAATAAAAAATTATAAAGCCATTTTAGATACTTTGGACAAAGAAAAGTCCAGCAATACTCTTAAAGGTGATTTGATCAAATCTGCCTTTATTACTTCCACGATGGGCGTTTCTTACAAACTAAAGCTAGAAAAAAATATTTAATTATGATGAACAAAGAACAAAAACAGAATTACATCAATGAAATGACTAAACAGTTCGAAAATAGTAAAGCTGTTATGGTTACCCACTATCAAGGTCTTACGATGCCACAATTAGATGAATTAAGATCTAAGATGAGAGAGCATGGTATTATTTTTAAAATTACAAAAAATAGAATTACTAAACTGGCTTTAGAAAAAACCAAATGTAAGGATTTGTCCAAATATTTTAATGGACCAACAGCAGTCGCGTTTGGAGAAGACGCAATAATGTCAGCAAGAATACTTTCTAGATTTGCCAAAGATAATGAAAATTTGAAACTGATTGGTGGAATTATGGATAACGAAATATTAGACCAAGCTGGTGTTCAAAATGTAGCAAATTTACCAACTTTAGATGAGGCTAGAGCAAAAATTATTGGTATTCTTAATGCTTCAGCGTCAAAATTAGTTAGTATTTTACTTGCACGATCGGAAAAAATGAGTAGTTTACCTTCAAAAAATTCTGAAACAAAACCCAAAGAGTAAATTATGCCTGACCTAAATAAAATTATAGATGAATTATCAAAATTAACTGTTGCAGAGGCAGCAGACTTATCGAAACAATTAGAGGAAAAATGGGGAGTTACCCCTATGGCAGCCGCAGCACCAGCAGCAGCAGGTGGTGCAACAGCAGCAGCTGAAGAAAAGGATGAATTTTCAATTATGCTTGTATCTGCAGGTGATAAAAAGATTAACGTGATTAAAGAAGTAAGAGCAGCTACTTCTCTAGGATTAAAAGAAGCGAAGGATTTGGTAGAGGGAGCTCCCAAAGAAGTTAAAGCAGGAGTTCCAAAAAAAGAAGCTGAAGAAATAAAGGCTAAGCTAGAAGCTGCTGGCGCAAAAGTAGAACTTAAGTAAATAAACAAGGAATTATTTAAGCGTTGGTTTTAATAAGCAGCGCTATAGGAAGTTGATGCAATTATCTTTTACTGAAAAGAAAAATATAAGAAAAAGTTTTGGTAAACTAAAAGAAGGTCTTTCAATACCAAATTTAATTGAAGTACAAAAAAACTCCTACAAGGAACTTACTGAAATAAATATTCAAGAAAATAACTTAACAAAAGGTTTTGATAGAGTTTTCAAAAGTATTTTTCCTATAGAAGATTTAAATGATAAAGCTACTCTAGAATATGTTTCATATAGATTAGAAAAACCTAAATTTGATGTGGAAGAGTGCATAGCAAGAGGTTTAACTTATTCTTCAGCTTTAAAATGTACTTTAAGATTAGTAGTTTATGAAATAGATCAAGAAAATAATACTAAAGATATTTTATCTGCAAAAGAACAAGAAGTTTATATGGGTGATGTTCCAATGATGACCAACAGCGGAACATTCATTACAAATGGTGTTCAAAGAGTTGTAGTTAATCAAATGCATAGAAGCCCAGGTGTTTTCTTTGATCACGATAAAGGCAAAACACATGCAAGTGGAAAACTTTTATTTAATTGTAGAGTGATACCCAATAGAGGCTCATGGCTTGATTTTGAATTTGATGTGAAAGATTTACTATATTTTAAAATAGATAGAAAAAAGAAAATTTTAGCATCTACATTATTGTTAGCTCTTGGTTTTACAAAATCAGAAATTGCAAATGAATTTTACGATAGTGAAAATTATATTTTTGATAACAATAGTGGTAAGTGGAAAACTAAATTTAATCCAGATAACTATAAAGCAAAAAATTTTTCTGAAGAAGTAGTAGATGCCAAAACTGGCAAGGTAATAATTAATACTGGTGATAAGATTAATTTCTTAAATGCTAAGAAATTAGCTAATGATGGCTTAAAGGATATATTGGTCACACAAGAATCTTTGTTAGGTAAGTTTTTACATGAAGATATAAAAGTTAATGAGGAAGAAGATGGGGTATTTAAGATAGGCACTGAAATTAATGGTACTATAATTAAAAAGATTTTGGATGCAAAAATAAATACAATTAAAATTTCAACCACCAATTCTATTAATAAAGGTCCTTATTTATTAAATACAATTTTGAATGATAAGAACAATAATAAGGATGAGGCTATTACAGAAATTTATAAGATGTTAAGACCGGGTGAACCACCAACTATCGAGATTGCAACACAAATTTTTAATAATTTATTTTTTAGTTCAGATAGATATGACCTTTCTGATGTTGGACGTGTCAAAATGAATTCAAGATTAAATTTAGAATGTTCAGATAAAATCACAATCCTTAGGAACGATGATATTATTTCAATAATCCATAAAATGCTAGATCTTAGAGATGGCAAAGATGAGATAGATGATATTGATCATTTAGGCAATCGAAGAGTAAGATCTGTTGGTGAACTTGTTGAAAATCAAGCACGAATTGGTGTTTACAGAATGGAAAGAGCAATTAAAGAAAAGATGACAACTCTAGATGTGGAGTCAGCTATGCCACAAGATTTGATTAATGCAAAACCTTTAACAGTTTCTTTAAAAGATTTTTTTGCAAGTTCACAATTATCTCAATTTATGGATCAAACAAATCCGTTATCTGAAATCACACATAAAAGAAGAGTTTCCGCTTTAGGTCCTGGCGGCCTAACTCGAGAAAGAGCTGGTTTTGAAGTAAGAGACGTGCACCCAACTCATTATGGAAGAATTTGTCCAATAGAAACTCCTGAAGGTCCAAACATTGGATTAATAAATAGTTTGTCTACTTATGCTAAAATTAATAAATATGGATTTATTGAAAGCCCTTATAAAAGAGTAAAAGATGGTGTAGTTCAAAATAAAGTAGAATATTTATCAGCAATGGAAGAAACAAAATATACCATTGCTCAAGCAAATACAAAACTTGATAAAAATGGAAAAATAGTAGAGGAGCTTGTTTCCTGCCGTCAAAATTTAAATTTTTTATTATCTAAACCTGAAACCATTGATTACATAGACGTTTCACCAAAACAATTGGTTTCTGTCGCAGCGTCATTAATACCATTTTTAGAGAATGATGATGCTAACAGAGCTTTGATGGGCTCTAACATGATGAGACAAGCAGTGCCTTTATTAAAACCAGAAGCGCCATTAGTTGGTACAGGAATCGAAAGCGATGTTGCATTAGATTCAGGTGTAACGATAGTTGCGAAGAGAGAGGGTGTCGTAGATAAAATCGATGGAAAAAGAATTGTTATAAAGGCAACTGAGGAGACAGATTTTAGTAAATCGGGTGTTGATATTTACAATCTGCAAAAATTTAAAAGGTCAAACCAAAATACGTGCATTAACCAAAGACCTTTAGTCAGGGTGGGTGATAAAGTTAAAGTTGGCGATATAATAGCTGATGGACCATCAACAAAACTAGGTGAGTTAGCACTAGGTAAAAATGTTACTGTAGCATTCATGCCATGGCAAGGATATAATTTTGAAGACTCTATTCTAATTTCCGAAAGATGTGTAACTGATGATGTTTTTACTTCTGTCCACATTGTTGAATACGAAATTATGGCTAGAGACACAAAACTAGGTGAAGAAGAGATTACAAGAGATATACCAAATGTAAATGAGGAAGCATTAAAGAATCTTGATGAGTCGGGTGTTGTTTATATTGGAGCAGAGGTTAACGCAGGTGACATATTGGTTGGAAAAGTGACACCTAAGGGAGACTCAGCCTCTGGACCTGAAGAAAAACTTTTAAGATCTATTTTTGGAGAAAAAGCCATAGATGTCACCGATACATCTTTAAGAATGTCAAGAGGCAGTAGTGGAACAGTTGTAGATGTAAGGGTTTTTAATCGACATGGAATTGAAAAAGATGAAAGATCAATAACAATAGAAAGAGCAGAGATAGATCAAGTGCAACAAGATAAAATTGTTGAAGAGGAAATTTTAGAGAGAAGTATTAAGCAACGAGCATCACAAATTTTATCTGGTACTAAATTAACCAAAAAACTAAAGGATTTAGACCAAGGAATAGAACTAAATTTAGATGTAATTAACAGTTTAGGAATAAATGATATCTTTAAAATTACGAATGGAAATACAAATCATGAGTCAACGTTAGCGCAATTAAAAGATCAATATACTCAAGCAAAGCAAGATATAACTGAAAGATTCGAAGATAAAGTTTTGAAGATTAGAAGCGGAGATGATCTACTTCCAAGCGTAATGAAAATGGTAAAAGTTTTTGTTGCAATTAAAAGAAGATTAAGACCAGGTGATAAAATGTCAGGCCGACATGGTAACAAAGGAGTAGTCAGCAAGATAGTTCCAGTAGAAGATATGCCTTATAGGGAAGATGGTAAACCAGTGGATATAGTGCTAAATCCTCTTGGTGTTCCAAGTAGAATGAATGTTGGTCAAATTTTAGAAACACACTTGGGGTGGGCTTGTAAAGAATTTGGTGAAGAAATAAAAAGATTAGTGGATGAAAATCAGAAAAAAATAGAAAAGACTGAAAAAATTTCAAAATTTCTAAAATCTGTTTATGGTGATGAGATTTATAACGAAAAAGTGCAAAAGCTTAGTAAGACAGAGTTTATGGACTTGTGTGAAAATCTTCAAAATGGTGTTGCAATATCAACGCCAGTTTTTGATGGTGCCAAAGAAAAAAATGTGACTGAAATGTTAGAGTTAGCAAATCTTCCAGGCTCAGGCCAAACATATCTTTGGGACGGAAGAACAGGTGAAAAATTTGACAGGCCAGTTACAGTTGGAATAATTTATATGTTAAAATTACATCACCTAGTCGAAGACAAGATTCATGCTAGATCAACCGGCCCATACAGTTTAGTGACTCAACAACCTTTAGGTGGGAAAGCACAATTGGGAGGACAAAGATTTGGAGAAATGGAAGTTTGGGCTCTCGAGGCTTATGGTGCATCTTATACATTACAAGAGATTTTAACGGTGAAATCTGATGACGTTGCAGGAAGAGTGAAAGTCTATGAGACAATTGTTAAAGGTGAAGAAAATTTTGAGTCAGGTATACCTGAATCATTTAACGTTCTAGTAAAAGAAATAAAATCACTAGCATTGAATGTGGAACTAAACTAATGAAAAAAGAATTAACAGATTTATTTAAAAATTCAGAAATCTCAGAAGCACAAAATTTTAATAGTATTAAAATATCTTTAGCAAGTCCCGAAAAAATAAAATCTTGGACTTATGGAGAAATAAAAAAACCAGAGACAATTAACTACAGAACTTTTAGACCAGAGAAAGATGGTTTATTTTGTTCAAGAATATTTGGTCCAATTAAAGATTATGAATGTCTATGTGGTAAGTACAAAAGAATGAAGTTTAGAGGAATCATATGTGAAAAATGTGGTGTCGAAGTCACTAAGTCTAATGTTAGAAGAGAAAGAATGGGTCATATTAACTTAGCTACACCAGTTGCTCACATTTGGTTTCTAAAATCATTACCTAGTAGAATAGCGTTAGCTGTTGATATGAAGCTAAAAGAGGTTGAACGAGTTTTATATTTCGAAAATTTTATTGTGATTGAACCAGGATTAACTGGTTTAAAGAAAAATCAACTACTAAATGAAGAAGAACTTGCTAAATATCAAGATGAATTTGGTGAAGAAGCATTTTCAGCAGGTATTGGAGCAGAAGCAGTTTTAGAAATGCTAAAATCTTTAGATTTAGAATTAGAGAGAAAAAATTTAGTAAGCTATATTAAAGAAACAAAATCAAAAGTTAACGAAGAAAGAGCAATCAAAAGATTAAAATTAATCGAGTCATTTATTGAAACTGGTCAAAAACCAGAATGGATGATTATGACTGTTGTGCCGGTAATTCCTCCTGAATTAAGACCTTTAGTTCCACTAGATGGTGGAAGATTTGCTACTTCAGATCTTAACGACCTATATAGAAGGGTGATAAATAGAAATAATCGTTTGAAAAGATTAATGGATCTTAAGGCTCCAGATATCATTGTAAGAAATGAAAAGCGTATGCTTCAAGAGTCAGTTGATGCGTTATTTGATAATGGAAGACGCGGAAGAGTGATTACTGGAACTGGAAAAAGACCGTTAAAATCTTTAGCTGAAATGTTAAAAGGAAAACAGGGAAGATTTAGACAAAATTTATTAGGTAAAAGAGTTGATTATTCTGGTCGATCTGTAATCGTTGTTGGTCCAGATCTAAAATTACATGAATGTGGTTTGCCAAAAAAAATGGCGCTAGAGTTATTTAAACCTTTTTTATATGCAAGACTTAACAAATTAGGATTAGCTTCAACAATTAAACAAGCTAAAAAAATTGTTGAGAAAGAGACCAATGCTGTTTGGGATGCTTTAGAATTAATTGTAAGAGAACATCCTGTGTTGTTAAACAGGGCGCCTACACTTCATAGACTCGGAGTTCAAGCGTTTGAACCTAAATTAATTGAAGGTGATGCAATTGAACTACATCCGCTCACCTGTGCAGCATTTAATGCTGACTTTGATGGTGATCAAATGGCGGTTCATGTTCCTTTAAGTTTAGAAGCGCAGTTAGAAGCAAGAATTTTAATGTTATCAACAAATAATATCTTATCTCCATCCAACGGTAAGCCAATTATTGTACCAAGTCAGGATATGATCTTAGGGATTTACTATTTATCCCAAGAACCACTTACAGATAAACCAGCAGGATATTTTGTAGACGCTGATCAAATTGAGTTTGCTTTATCATCTGGTGAAATAAAAGTTCATAGCACAATTATTTCTAGGTTTGAAACAGTCGATAATAATGGGAACAAAAAATTTGAAAAATACACATCAACTGCAGGAAGATTTTTATTAGCAAATTTATTACCAAAAAATTTTAATATTAAATTTTCTTTAATAGATAGATTACTTCCTAAGAAAACTGTTTCAGAAATTATAGATATTGTTTTTAGATTTTGTGGTCAAAAAACAACTGTAATATTTTGTGATAAACTTAAAGATTTAGGTTTTAAACATGCGTTTAAGGCAGGAATTTCTTTTGGAAAAGATGATTTAGTTATTCCAAAAAATAAAACTCAATTAATTGATGATACAAAAAAATTAATAGCAGATTATGAAACTCAGTACGCTGAAGGGCTAATTACAAGAGGTGAAAAATATAACAAAGTTGTAGATGCTTGGTCGAAGTGTACAGATAAAGTTGCTGGAGAAATGATGAAGGGAATTTCTGCTACAGAAAAGACATCAGAGGGATTAAAAATCAATTCAGTATTTATGATGGCGGATAGTGGTGCAAGAGGTTCCGCAGCACAAATGAAACAATTGGCTGGAATGAGAGGATTAATAGCTAAACCTTCGGGTGAAATTATTGAGAGTCCAATTACTTCTAATTTTAAAGAAGGATTAACAGCCCTTGAGTATTTTAACTCGACTCACGGTGCCAGAAAAGGATTAGCTGATACCGCGCTTAAAACAGCAAGCTCTGGTTATTTAACAAGAAGGCTATGTGATGTGGCGCAAGATTTGACAATCACCAAGAAAAACTGTGAAAACCCAGGATTTATTGAACTATCTGAAATTTTAGAGGGAGGAAATGTTGTTGTTAGTTTATCAGAAAGATCTTTAGGAAGAGTTGTATCCTCTGATGTAAAACATCCAATAACTGGAGAAATAATTATTAAAAAAGCATCTATGATTGATGAAGCTGGTTGTGACAAAATTGATGCAGCTGGCATAAAGTCTTTAAAGGTTTATTCAGTGATGACTTGTAGTTCAAAAGAAGGTGTTTGTGCTACATGTTATGGAAGAGATCTTTCAAGAGGTCACATGGTTCATGTTGGTGAAGCGATTGGAATGATTTCTGCTCAATCAATTGGGGAACCTGGTACACAATTGACAATGAGAACATTTCACGTAGGAGGAACAGCTTCAGTAAAACAAGATTCTCAAATTATAAGTAAAGGAGAAGGTATTCTGAAAATTATCAACTCAAATATTTTAGAAGACTCTAAGAAAAATTTGATTGTCATGGGAAGAAATACTCAACTTTCAATAGAAGATGATAATGGAGTTCAGATTGCGGTTTATAAAGTAGCTTATGGTTCGAGATTATTTTTTAATAATGGTGATAAAATAAAAGCTAATTCAAAAATTTGTGAATGGGATCCTTATACAACACCAGTAATTGCTGAAAAAAGTGGTATCGCAAGCTTTGTGGATTTAATTGATGGAGTTTCAATACAAGAAACAACAGATGATGCAACAGGAATTTCTTCCAAATCAGTTGTTGATTGGAGATCTCAATCAAAAAGTTCTGATTTAAAACCTAGAATAACCTTGAGAGATGAGAAAGGTAATGTTATCAAAAAAGCTGATGATAATGAAGCAAGATATTATTTAGTACCAGACTCAATTTTATCTGTTAAAGATGGACAAAAAGTTTCAGCTGGAGATGTAATTGCTCGATTACCTAAAGAGACAACTAAAACAAAAGATATCACAGGTGGATTACCCAGAGTAGCAGAACTATTTGAGGCGAGAAAAGCTAAAGATAGTGCTATAATTGCTGAAAATGATGGTCAAGTAGTTTTTGGAAAAGAAGTTAGGGGAAAACAAAGAGTTTCAATTGTCCCAACTGACGGAGCTGAACCATCAAACTATCTAATTCCTAAAGGCAAACATATAAATTTTAACCAAGGAGAGACAATCAAAAAAGGTGAATATCTTCTAGACGGACAACCACTACCACATGATATTTTGCGCATTATGGGTATTAAAGATTTGACAGAATACTTTGTTAACCAGGTTCAAGAAGTTTACAGATTACAAGGAGTTATTATTAATGATAAGCATATTGAAACAATTTTAAGACAGATGTTAAAAAAGGTTGAGGTAAAAACAACAGGAGATTCAAGTTATTTACCTGGTGAAATAGTTGATAGAATTAAATTTGATACAAATAATGAAAAATTAAAGTCCGAGGGTAAAACTCCAGCAACAGCAGAAAGAGTGTTAATGGGGATTACCAAAGCCTCCTTACAAACGGAGTCATTTATCTCAGCAGCTTCTTTCCAAGAAACCACTAGAGTTTTAACGGATGCAGCGATAAAAGGAAAAATAGATCCTTTAAATGGTCTAAAAGAAAATGTTATTGTTGGTAGACTGGTACCTGCCGGAACTGGAAATATTAAGAATAATTGGAATAAAAAGGCTATCGAGGACGATAATAAATTCTTATCAGAACAGGAAAAAATTGAACCCTCAGATTCCCAAGCGAATCAATAAAAAAAACAGCTAAAATCAGTAGTTTTAGTTTGACAAAAACCGATTAATAAGTATTTTGGCGATGTTTTTGGTTGGAATGTAGTACTTATTTGTACTAAACGCTGCCACAAATAACCTGTCAGTTATTTCACTCAAAAATTTTAACTAATTAAAATAAATATTATGCCAACGATTAATCAGTTGTTAAGAAAAAAAAGAGTTAAACAAATAAATAGGAATAAAGTTCCAGCCCTACAAAAACAACCTTTAAAAAGAGGTGTTTGTGTTAAAGTTTATACCACGACTCCTAAAAAACCAAATTCAGCTCTAAGAAAAGTAGCAAGAGTAAGACTATCTAATGGTTTTGAAGTTACTGCTTACATTCCTGGAGAAGGTCATAATTTACAAGAACACTCTGTCGTACTGATTAGAGGTGGTCGGGTAAAAGATTTACCAGGTGTCAGGTATCATATCTTAAGGGGTAACTTAGATACTCAAGGAGTAGCTAATAGAAAAAAAAGAAGATCTCTTTACGGAACAAAAAAAGGTAAATAAAAATGTCTAGAAAAAAAACTCAACCAAAGAAAAACATTGTTCCTGATCCTAAGTTTAAATCAACAATCATCCCTAAATTAATAAACAATATAATGTATGATGGTAAAAGAGGCATTGCTGAAAAAATTGTATATGATGCTATCGAAAAGATCAAAACCAAAACAAAAGACGAACCTATAAATATATTTAACGAGGCAATTAATAATATAAAACCAACTGTTGAAGTAAGATCCAGAAGAGTTGGTGGTGCGACTTATCAAGTACCCGTGGAAGTAAAAAGTAAAAGAGCTCAAGCATTAGCAATTAGATGGCTAGTGGACTCTGCGAGAAAAAGAAAAGACAAACACATGTCAGACAAAATTTTTAATGAGCTTTATGATGCGTATGAAAAAAAAGGTTCCGCAGTAAAAAAAAGAGAGGACGTCCATAAAATGGCAGAGTCAAATAAGGCTTTTGCACATTTTAGGTGGTAAAAAATTATGGCTAGAACACATACTTTAGAAAAATATAGAAATATTGGCATCATGGCACACATAGATGCCGGGAAAACAACTACTACCGAGCGTGTCCTATATTATACTGGTAAAAGTCATAAAATTGGAGAAGTTCATGATGGCGCTGCAACTATGGATTGGATGGAGCAAGAGCAAGAGAGAGGAATTACGATTACATCAGCCGCAACTACATGTTTTTGGCAAGATCACAGAATAAATATTATAGATACACCTGGTCACGTAGATTTTACAATTGAAGTTGAAAGATCCTTAAAAGTTTTAGATGGAGCTATAGCTGTTTTTGACGGTGTTGCGGGTGTTGAACCTCAATCTGAAACAGTATGGAGACAAGCTGATAAATATAAAGTACCAAGAATTTGCTTTGTAAACAAGCTAGATAGAACAGGAGCAGATTTCTTTAGATGTGTAGACATGATTAAAGATAGATTAGGTGCCAAACCATTAGTTTTACAAGTTCCTATTGGAATTGAAGCTTCACTGTCAGGTGTTGTAGATTTAGTAAAAATGAAAGCACAAGTTTGGAAAAATGAGGCTTTAGGAGCTGAATGGGAATATAAAGATATCCCAGAAGATTTAAAAGAAATTACTCAAAAATATAGAACTGAATTAGTCGAATTAGCTGTTGAACAGGATGAGAAGCTGATGGAAGCATATTTAAATGGTGACGAAATAAAAGAAGAAGATTTAAGACGATGTATAAGAAAAGGGACGTTAAATTTTAGTTTTGTTCCAGTGTTAACAGGATCAGCTTTTAAAAATAAAGGTGTGCAGCCATTATTAGATGCAGTTGTAAATTATTTACCAAGTCCACTAGATATTGGTTCAATTAAGGGAACCAAATTAGGCAGTGAAGAAGAGTTAGAAATGAAATTTGAGGATAATGTTCCTTTTTCTGCTTTAGCTTTTAAGGTTGCTAATGATCCTTTTGTGGGATCTTTAACATTCATTAGGGTTTATTCTGGCACAATTAAAACTGGAACAGCTGTTTATAATTCTTCAAAAGAAAAAGAAGAACGAGTAGGCAGGATGTTATTAATGCACGCAAATTCAAGAGAGGATATTAAAGAAGCAAATGCAGGAGATATTGTGGCTTTGGCAGGTTTAAAAAATACAATTACAGGTCATACATTATGTGATGAAGATAATGCTGTTTTACTTGAACCAATGGAATTTCCAGACCCTGTTATAGAAATAGCAGTTGAGCCAAAAACAAAAGCCGACCAAGAAAAAATGGGTGAAGCTTTAGGAAGACTTGCTAAAGAAGACCCATCTTTTAGAGTAACCTCAGATGAAGAGTCTGGTCAAACAATCATAAAAGGAATGGGTGAGCTTCATTTAGATATAATTGTTGATCGAATGAAAAGAGAATTTAAAGTTGAAGCAAATGTTGGCGCCCCTCAAGTAGCATATAGAGAAACATTAGAAAATGCTTCTGAGGTAGAATATACACACAAAAAACAAAGTGGTGGAGCAGGTCAATTTGCTAAAGTTAAGCTTCTAGTAGAACCTCAAGAACCAGGCTCTGGAAGGTTAGTAGAAAGTAAAATTAAAGGTGGAGCTATTCCAAAAGAATTTATACCTGGCGTTGAAAAAGGAATAGAGACGGTGTCTGATGGAGGTATTTTAGCTGGATTTCCAATGATTGATTACAAAGTAACAATTTTAGATGGACTTCATCATGATGTTGACTCAAGTGTTTTGGCATTCGAACTAGCTAGTCGTGCTTGTTTTAAAGAAGCTTGTACGAAAGGTAATTTAAAATTATTAGAGCCAGTAATGAGAGTCGAAGTAGTAACTCCGGAAGATTATATGGGAGACGTCATAGGTGATTTAAATAGTAGAAGAGGCCAGATTAATACACAAGAACAAAGAGGAAATGCTACTGTAATTACAGCAATGGTTCCTTTAGCAAATATGTTTGGGTACATAAATAATCTTAGATCAATGTCACAAGGAAGAGCTCAGTATTCAATGTTTTTTGATCATTATTCTAAAGTTCCTCAAAATGTTCAAGATGAAGTAACAAAGAAAATTGCAGGTTAATATGGAAAAACAAAATATTAGAATTAAACTTAGAGCTTACGATAACAAAATTTTGGATGCATCTACAGAGGAAATTGTAAATACCGTTAAAAGAACTGGAGCAACAATAAAAGGACCTATACCTTTACCTACAAGAATAGAGAGATATACTGTTCTAAGGTCTCCCCATATAGATAAAAAAAGCAGAGAACAGTTCGAATCTAGAACTCACAAAAGATTAATAGATATAATTGAACCAACTCCTCAAACTGTTGAGGCTCTAATGAAACTAGATTTAGCGTCTGGAGTTGATGTGGAGATAAAGATTTGATTATGAGTGAGATAGCTTTAATTGGAAAAAAAATTGGTATGACCAGAGAATTTTATAAAACTGGACAGCTTGTACCTGTTACAGTGCTGAAAATGGAAAAAGCTAGAGTGATTCAAGTTATCGAGGAAAGTAAAAGAGGCTACAAAGCGGTTCAGCTCGGATATGGGAAAATAAAGAACTCAAAAATTACAAAATCTATGAAGGGTTATTTTGCAAAAAAGAATACAGAGGCTAAAAAAAAACTTAAAGAGTACAGAGTATCTAACATAGAAAACTATAAAGAAGGAAATGAATTTGGTCTTGAAATTTTTCAAGACGTAAAATTTGTTGACACCAAATCTAAAACTATTGGAAAAGGTTTTGCTGGTGCGATGAAAAGGCATAATTTTGGCGGTTTAAGAGCATCGCATGGTGTATCCATCTCTCACAGATCTCATGGTTCAACTGGACAAAGACAAGATCCTGGTAAAGTTTTTAAAGGAAAAAAAATGG
>CACJMP010000018.1:0-13677 GCA_902594595.1 uncultured Pelagibacteraceae bacterium
AAAAATTTGATAATACTGTCGATAGAAATTTAGATTATAAAATTAGAGTTATCGGTTCTCAGATAGGTCTTGAAAAATTTTATTCAGAAGTAGATCCAGTTGAAATAATTAGAGATTTAATAAAGATTAGTAAACCTGATCTAAATGATAAAACTATATTTATCTGGCCCGAAGGCATTGTTCCAGACATAACACAACGAGGTTTGGTTGAATATAAATGGCTATTTGAAGAAAATTTCAATGAAAATCACTTATTTATAATTGGAATAAATAATGAGGTAATAAAAAATGGTTCTAAAAATTATTTCAACACCTTTTCAGTTTATGATGTTAATTTAAATTTAATTAATTCTTATGATAAAATCAATTTAGTTCCATTTGGTGAGTTTTTGCCTATCGAAAATGTTTTAAAAAATATTGGACTAAGATCTTTAACTAACAACTATCAATCTTTTTCGAGTGGATTTACAAGAGATATCATTGAAATAAATCAACAAAATTTTTCATTAAGAATTTTACCTTTGATTTGCTATGAAATAATTTATTCGGGTAAATTATTTACAGACTCTAATTTCGATCTAATAATTAATATCTCAGAGGATGGATGGTTTGGAAAATCTATTGGACCAAAACAACATTTTTCTCATAGTATTTTTAGAGCTATAGAAAGTGGAAAGTATATTGTTAGATCATCAAATAATGGAATTGCAGCTATAATTAACCCACTAGGGGTTGTAGAACAAAATATAGAATTTGGAAAATCAGGTTATATTGATTTAAATAAAATAAAAAAAGTGAAGCCAACGTTATTTTCACAATATGGAAATAAAATTTTTGTTTTATTGATTTTGCTGTATATTTTCTTAATCTTGTTAATTAACAAAACAAAAAATGAGTAATCTTAAAAACTATTTTTTTACTAGTGAGTCAGTTTCAGAAGGGCATCCTGATAAAGTATCAGATAGAATTTCGGATATGGTCGTTGACAGTTATCTCTCGGGCGATCCCTTCTCTAGAGTTGCATGTGAAACCTTAACAACTACAAACAAAGTAGTTCTTGCTGGTGAGGTTAGAGGGCCTGAAATTAGTAAAGATGAAATAATACAAAAAGTAAGAAATTGTATTAAGGATATTGGTTATGATCAGGATGGTTTTACTTGGAGGGACCAGACAAAAATTGAGTGTCATTTACACGCACAATCTGCTGACATTGCTATGGGTGTAGACTCATCTGGAAATAAAGATGAGGGTGCAGGTGATCAAGGAATTATGTTTGGATATGCATGTAATGAAACTGATATATTGATGCCTGCTCCCATTCACTATTCCCATAAAATTTTAAGACTTATGGCAGAAGATAGAAAGTCAGGAAAATTAAAAAATATTGAACCTGATTCAAAAAGTCAGGTTACTTTTGAATATGTTGATGGAAAGCCAACCAATGTTAAGTCAGTTGTAATATCATCTCAGCATGCACCAGACGTTAATCAAGCACAAGTTAGAGATTTACTTAGACCCTACATGTTAAAATCCATTCCTAAAAATTTTCTTCAGGGATTTGATGAGAATGAATTTTACGTAAACCCAACTGGTAATTTCGTTATTGGAGGCCCAGATGGTGATTGTGGATTAACAGGAAGAAAAATAATTGTGGACACTTATGGTGGAGCTGCACCCCATGGAGGAGGGGCTTTTTCAGGAAAAGACCCAACTAAAGTTGATAGATCTGCAGCTTATGCAGCGAGATATATTGCTAAAAACGTTGTTGCCTCAAAAATAGCTGATAAATGTTTAATACAACTGTCTTATGCAATTGGCGTTTCGAAACCATTGTCTATTTACGTAGATTTATTTGATAATGACCTAGATAAAAATAAATTTGTTATTGAAAAAATAAATGAAAATTTTGATTTAAGCCCAAGAGGAATAAGAGAAATGCTAAATTTAAACAAACCTATTTATGAAAAAACAGCTGCCTATGGTCATTTCGGAAGAACACCTGAAGCTGATGGATCATTTTCTTGGGAAAAAACTGATAAAATTGGGTTTTTTTCCAAATAGTTTCTATTGAATTAAGGAAAAACTTTATTATATTCTTTTTAAACTGTTGAAATTTCAAAATGGGCTTTAGCCCATTTTTTTTTGGAGCAAACGAAATAAATGTTAAATAAAAGAGCAGATAAACTTGAGTTACTTAGAATTGCTGAAGCTGTGGCATTAGAAAAGTCCATTGATAAAGAATTAATAATTAATTCTATGGAAACAGGTATAGAAAAAGCTGCCAAATCTAAGTTTGGTCAAGATAATGAAATTAAAGTTTTAATTGATAGAGAAACAGGAAATATTGAGCTTTTTAGAAAGTTGGTCATAGTAGAAAATCCTGAAAATTCTAATACTGAAATCAATATTGAAGAAGCAATTAAGCTTAATGAAACAAATAGGGGAAAAACTATTGGTGATGAAGTGCTCCAACCACTACCATCTTTTGATTTTGGTAGGATCGCGGCGCAGACTGCAAAGCAAGTAATTAATTATAATGTAAGAGAAGCAGAGAGAGAAAGACAATTTAATGACTTCATAGATAAAAAAGACTCTATTTTAAGTGGAATTGTAAAAAGATTAGAATTTGGAAATGTAATTGTAGATCTTGGTAGAACTGAAGCAATAATTCAAAAGAACGAAATGATACCTAGAGAAAATATTAAAGCTGGAGATAGAGTTAAAGCGTATTGTTATGATGTTAGAAGAGAGCCTAGGGGACAACAGATTTTTTTGTCTCGAGCGCACCCAAAATTTATGGAGAAACTTTTTGTTCAAGAAGTTCCAGAGATTTATGATAATTTAATCGAAATTAAATCATCTTCTAGAGATCCAGGCAGCAGAGCAAAAATTTGTGTGAAAGCAGTTGATACGTCACTAGATCCCGTAGGAGCATGTGTCGGAATGAGAGGCTCAAGAGTTCAAGCGGTGGTTAATGAATTACAAGGAGAAAAAATTGATATTGTTAATTGGTCTGAAGATCCAGCCATACTAGTGGCTAATGCTTTGTCGCCAGCTGAAGTCCAGAGAGTAAATGTTGACTTGGAAAGAAAAAAATTAGACGTAATTTTAACAGAGGAAAACCTCAGTAAAGCTATTGGTAGAAGAGGACAAAATGTTCGATTAGCGACAAAATTAATGAATTACGAGATAAATATAATGACCGATCAAGAAGACTCTGATCGAAGACAACAAGAGTTTAAAGAGAAAACCGAAAACTTTGTTAAAAATTTGGAGCTTGATGAAACTTTAGGTCAACTTTTAGTGGCTGAGGGATATTCAACTATAGATGATATAAAAGATACAACTTCTGAGAATTTAATAAAAATTGAAGGAATAGAGGCAGAAACAGCTAAAGCACTAATTGAAAGAGCAAAAGAGTTTTATCAAAAAGATCAAGAAGATATATCAAAAAGAATCAAAGACCTAGGTTTAGCTGATGATTTAATAAATTTAAAAGGATTGACACCTGGAATGTTAGTTACATTAGGTGAACAAAAAATACTTAAATTAGAGGATTTTGCAGACCTAGCTTCAGATGAACTTACTGGTGGTTTTGATGTTGTTAAAGGAGAAAAAATAAAAATTCAAGGTTTTCTAGAAGATTTTGCATTATCAAAAAATGAAGCAGATGAACTGATTATGTCTGCAAGAAAAATTATTTACAAAGATTGAGGGATGAGAAATGGAAAACAAAAAAACAAAGCTCACTATTTCTGGCAAACTCAAAAAGCCAATTAATAATTTTAGCCATTCGAAATCACAAGGAAAAAAAACTGTAGTTATAGACAAGCACTCTAATAAACCTTATGGAAAATTAACTGGTAATAGAACTGGCACATTTAAACAATCAAAAGGTTTTAAAAAAGAGACATCAGGTAAAAATAACTTTTTTCATAAAGCACAACCAATAACAAGTGACTTTGAAAGGCGAAAGCTTGCAGAACAAAGAGCAACTAAAAGATTAAAAGGAGATAGTGATGGTGAGAAAAAAACAAAATCAGGGACGAAAAAGAGGGAGTTAAAACTCACTGTATCAAGAGCTTTAAGTGACCAAATAGAAACCAGGGAAAGGAGCTTAGCATCTGTTAAAAGAGCAAGACAAAAAGAACTTAAAAATGCAAATAAAGATGAAAATAAGGAAAGCTTAAGACCAATCAAAAGAGATGTAAATATTCCCGAAGCTATTACAGTAAGAGAGCTTGCAAATAGAATGGCTGAACAGTCTAGCAATGTTATAAAATTCTTATTTGGCATGGGTGTTACAGTTACAATTAATCAAACTTTGGCAGCAGATACAGCAGAGTATTTGGTAAAAGAATTTGGGCATAATCCAATAAGAGAAGAAAAAGCTGAGGAAATTATCAATAAGATTAAAGCCTCTAGAACAGAAAATTTAAAAAATAGACCGCCAATTGTAACTGTTATGGGTCATGTAGACCACGGCAAAACTTCAGTGCTAGATGTTCTAAGAAGTGCAAACGTAGTTTCAGGAGAATTTGGAGGAATTACTCAACATATAGGAGCCTATCAAATAGAAAGACAATCAAATAAATTAACATTTATTGATACCCCGGGACACGCTGCATTTACAGAAATGAGATCAAGAGGGTCAAAACTTACTGACGTAGTTGTGCTAGTTGTAGCAGCAGATGATGGAGTAAAGCCTCAAACAGTCGAGTCTATAAAACATGCTAAAGCTGCAAATGTCCCAATAGTTGTTGCGATCAACAAATGTGATTTACCAGAGGCTGATCCACAAAAAGTAAAAAATCAGTTGCTAGAGCATGAACTTATTGCTGAAGATCTCTCAGGAGATACTTTAATGGTCGAAATATCAGCTAAAACAAAATTTAATTTAGATAAATTAGTCGAGGCAATTATTTTACAAGCTGAAATTTTAGATTTGAAAACTGATTTTCAATCTAAAGCTACTGGGATCGTTTTAGAATCAAAAATTGATGTAGGTAGAGGACCGGTAGCAACAATAATTGTTACAGCTGGGACATTAAAAAAGGGAGATTTTTTTGTAAGTGGATTGCGTTGGGGAAAGGTTAGAGCAATTATTAATGATAAGGGTCAAAGTAACAATGAGGCTTTACCGTCCACACCAGTCGAAATTTTAGGAATTAATGGTGCAGCAAAAGCTGGAGACGATTTTATAGTCCTTGATAATGAAAAAGAAGCAAAAAATTTAAGTCAAAATAGAGCTCAGGAAAATAAAGAAAGAAAAAACCCTTTAACTTTTGCAACTCAAGAATCAGCATTTTCAGACAACTCAACCGAAGAATTAAATTTAATTATTAAATCTGATGTGCACGGATCATCTGAAGCAATCAAAAACGCTATAAGTCAAATTAAACATGCAGAGGTTAAACCAAAAATAATTTTATCAGATATTGGAATGGTTACTGAAACGGATGTCACTTTAGCTAAAGCTTCAAATGCAGTTTTAATAGCATTTAATGTTAAACCAAGTAAAGAGGCAAAAAAATTAGCAGAAATAGAGAAGATTAAAATTTCGTCGTATAATATTATTTATGAGGTATTAGATTACATAAAATCAAAAATGTCAGGTTTATTAACTCCAGATATTCAAGAAAATGTGACAGGAACTGCTCAAATACTTGAGATATTTAAGGTTTCGGGAGCAGGTAAAGTTGCAGGCTCTAAAGTTACAGAGGGCGAAATAAGCAGCGACTCAGAGTTAAGAATAATAAGAGATGGTAATATAATTTTTACAGGAAAAGTAGGAACTTTATTTAGAGAAAAAAACCAAGTAAAACAAGTAAGTAACGGTCAAGAGTGTGGAATTACTATTAAAGATTATGTTGATTTTCAAAAAAATGATACATTAGAGGCTTTTAGCGTTACATCAAAAGAAAGGTCAATATAATGGCTGATAAATTAGGTAAACCAATAACTCAAAGACAACTAAGAGTTGGCGAAATGGTTAAGCAAGCTTTAAGCATGATTTTTATTAGAAACGAAGCTAAAGTGCCGAATTTGGAGACTAATACAATTACTGTTACGGAAGTAAGAATGAGTCAAGATTTAAAAATAGCCAAAGCATATGTACTTCCACTTGGAGGAAAAAATGCTGAAGAAAGTATCAATATTTTGAGGGATAATTCGTTTTTAATTAGGAAGATTTTATCCCAAAAAGTGGTGATGAAATTTTTACCAAAATTACTCTTTAGAAAAGACGAGTCATTCGAGTATGCGGAAAAAATAGAGAATTTAATAAAACAAAGTAATAAATAGGAAAGTAAATATGAACAAAAAAGCCCACGAATTAGCAATACATGAAAAAGATACTGGATCTTCAGAGATCCAAATCGCGTTGTTAACAGAAAAAATTGAAACGCTCTCGAAGCACATTAAGCAATTCAAAAAAGATAAACATTCATCTGTTGGATTACTTAGAGCAGTCAATAGAAGAAAAAAATTGTTAGATTATCTTAAAAGAAACAAGATAAATGCTTACAAAAATGTCCTGTCGAAATTGAATTTGAGAAAGTAAGAATCAAGATAGATAGAACGGAATGGAACGAAACGAACGAAAAGAAATGGAAATGAAATGTTTAAAGTATATAAGAAGGAAGTTGAAGTAGCAGGGAAGAAGATAAGTTTAGAAACTGGTAAAGTAGCAAGACAGGCAGACGGAGCAATCATCGCAACATGTGGGGAGACAGTTGTTTTAGCAACAGTTGTTGGAGCAAAAAAAGTAAATCCAGACATGGATTACTTTCCATTATCTGTGAATTATCAAGAAAAATATTATGCAGCAGGAAAAATTCCTGGCGGATATTTTAAAAGAGAAGCAAGACCAACTGAGAGTGAAACATTAATCTCAAGGCTAATTGATAGACCGATCAGACCATTGTTTCCTGATGAATTTAAAAATGAAGTTCAATTATTGCCAACTGTAATTTCTTACGATAAAGAAAACGAAGCAGACACTCTGTCAATTATCGCATCGTCTGCAGCTTTAGCCATATCAGGAATGCCATTTATGGGTCCTGTGGGAGCTTCTAGAGTTGGGTATATTGATGGTAAATATGTTTTAAATCCATCAAGAGCTGAACTTGAAAAATCAAAATTAGATTTAGTGGTTGCGGGCACAAAAGATGCTGTGCTTATGGTTGAATCTGAGGCAAGCGGATTAACTGAGGAAGAAATGTTAAATGCAGTTAAATTTGGTCATGAAGGTTTTGTTCCGGTAATTCAAATGATAGAGGAATTGGCTAAAGAATGCAGAAAACCTGAATGGAATGTTGAAAAGAAAGACCTATCTGAAGTTAAAAATAAACTTGAAGAAACTTTTACAGAAGAACTTAAAAAAGCATTTGCAACTAGAGACAAACAAGACAGATCAAATCAAATTTCAGAAATTACTGATAAAGCTAAAAAACTTTATGAGGAAAATGAAAACTATACTGATCTTGATGTGAACTCTGAACTAAAAAATCTTGAAAAGAAAATTGTCAGAACAGATATTTTAAAAAATAAAAATAGAATAGATGGCAGAGGACTTTCTGATGTTAGGCCTATTTCTTGCGAAGTTGGTATTTTACCTAGAACGCATGGATCTGCTTTATTTACTAGAGGAGAAACACAGGCAATAGTCACAGCTACTTTAGGTACATCTGATGATGAACAAAGAATTGAAAGTTTAGATGGATTACAAAGAGAAAGGTTTATGCTTCATTATAATTTCCCCCCTTTTTCAGTAGGAGAAACAGGAAGAATTGGAACTGGTAGAAGAGAAATAGGACATGGTAAATTAGCGTGGAGAGCTATTCACTCGTCATTGCCATCAAAAGAGACATTTCCTTACACATTTAGAGTTGTTTCTGAAATTACAGAGTCTAACGGTTCATCCTCAATGGCCACTGTATGTGGAACTTCACTTGCATTAATGGATGCAGGAGTACCAATTAAAGAGCCAGTTGCAGGTATTGCAATGGGTTTAATCAAAGAGGGTGATGATTTTAGTGTCCTATCAGACATTTTAGGCGATGAAGATCATTTAGGTGATATGGACTTCAAAGTCGCTGGAACTAAAGATGGAATTACCTCTCTACAAATGGATATCAAAATTACAGGTATAACATTTGAAATAATGGAACAGGCATTAAGTCAAGCCAAAGATGGAAGAGTTCATATTTTAAGAGAAATGAATAAAGCATTATCAGCTTCAAGATCTGATGTTGGAAAACATACTCCAAAAATGGAAAAGATAAATGTCGATAAAAAAGATATTGCAGCTGTAATTGGAAAAGGCGGTGCAACAATAAGAGAAATAGTTGAAAAATCAGGTGCAAAAGTAGATGTAAATGATGAGGGTGTAGTAACAGTTGCTGCTCCAGATGAAGAGGCCAGAAACATTGCAATGCAAATGATTAAAGATATCACTGCAAAAGCTGAGCTTAATAAAATTTATTCAGGTAAAGTTATGAAAATAATGGAATTCGGAGCATTTGTTAATTTTTTAGGGAAACAGGATGGACTAGTGCATATCTCAGAACTTGCAGATAAAAGAGTTGCCAAAGTTAGTGATGTTGTGAAAGAGGGAGATGAAGTAAAAGTTAAAGTGATAGGTTTTGATAGAGGTAAAGTTAAACTTTCCATGAAACAAGCACAGTAACTTTTTAAAAAAATACTCTAAAAGATTAAAGTTAGTAAGAGCAGAAATTGAAAAAGTTAATTAATAATTTATTAAAAAAAGTGACATCTCATTGGATCTTTTATCTGTGAATTCAGATTATATTTTTTTAGAACAAATTAAAATTTAGTTTATATTTTTTGGATCAGGCATTCCAACTTTGTTATATCCAGCATCTACGTAGTGAATTTCACCTGTAACACCATTTGCAAGATCGCTTAGTAGATATAATGCTGAATTTCCAACATCATGGATATCTACATTTCTCTTAAGGAAAGAATGGTCTTCATTCCATTTATATAGAAATTTTGCATCACCGATTGCAGAAGCTGCCAATGTTTTAATAGGACCGGCACTGATAGCATTCACCCTCATACCTTTAGCTCCTAAATCTCTTGCAAGATATTTAACACTTGCTTCAAGAGCTGATTTGCAAACACCCATCACATTGTAATTTGGAATGGCTTTAGTTGATTCATAAGTTAAAGTTAACATACTACCACCTTCTTTCATTACTTTAGAGGCTTCTTTTGCAACTTCTGTAAACGAAAAACATGAGATTAACATACTTCTTAAAAAATTTTCTCTAGTAGTATTTAAATATTCTCCAGATAATTCTGATTTATCTGAAAATGCTACAGCGTGAACTACAAAATCAATTTCACCCCATTGAGATTTAATATCTTCAAATAATTTTACTACCTCCTCTTTTTTTTCAACATCACAACTGAATGTAACTTTTGAATTTAATTTTTCTGCTAAAGGAATAACTCTTTTTTTTAAAGCATCTCCTAAATATGTGAAAGCGAGTTCAGCACCAGCCTCAGCTAATTTTTGTGAAATACCCCAAGCAATAGACCTTTCATTGGCAACACCCATGATTAATCCTTTTTTACCTTTCATTAAACTCATTAATTAAACCTTTTCAAAAATTAAAGCAGCATTAGTTCCACCGAAACCAAAACTATTAGACATTACTGTGTTTAATGTTATTTCAGCTTCTGTTTTTGCAACTATTGGGAATTTTTTAGCTTCTTCATCCATTTCGTTTATATTCGCTGATCCAGCAATAAAATTATTTTTCATCATAATCAAACAATAAATAGCCTCATGTACTGAAGCAGCGCCCAATGGATGACCTGATAAAGATTTTGTTGAACTTATTTTTGGAATATTTTCTCCAAAAGTATCTTTCACTGCATTTAGCTCTGTGATGTCCCCAACAGTAGTAGAAGTCCCATGAGTATTTATATAATCAATTTTATTTCTAGCTGTTGCCATAGCCATTTTCATACATCTTACAGCTCCCTCACCTGATGGAGCTACCATGTCGTATCCATCTGAAGTTGCTCCATAACCAGTTAACTCAGCGTATATTTTAGCTCCTCTAGCTTTAGCATGTTCGTATTCCTCAAGAACTAGAACTCCAGCTCCTCCGGCGATTACAAATCCGTCTCTTGTTTTATCATAAGCTCTAGACGCTGTTTCAGGAGTTTGATTGTACTTAGATGACAATGCAGTCATAGCATCAAACATAGCCGTCATGGCCCAGTGTATTTCTTCACTCCCCCCAGCGAAAACAATATCTTGTTTTCCCATTTGAATTAATTCCATTGAATTGCCAATACAGTGACCACTAGTGGCGCATGCAGAACTCATTGTATAGTTTGTTCCTTTGATTTTAAATGGAACTGCTAAAGTCGCTGATGCCGTGCTCGCCATAGTTCTTGGAACTATAAAAGGTCCCATTAATTTTGGAGTTTTTGCTCGTGTTTTGTCTGCTGCTAAAATTACATTTTCAATTGAAGGCCCTCCTGAACCCATAACTATTCCAGTTTTAAAATTACTTACTTCTTTTTCCTCTAGGCCAGAATCTTTAATTGCCTCTTTCATCGCTATGTAATTATACGCAGAACCTGAACCCATAAATCGGATTGTTTTTCTATCTATATGATCTTCAAGTTTTATATTAGGCTTGCCATGTACATGACTTTTTAAATTATGTTCTTTGTATTCCTCAGCAAATGAAATTCCAGATTTTGAATTTAATAACGATTGACGAACTTCTTCTTGATTGTTCCCTAAACAAGACACTACTCCTAATCCTGTAATTACGACTCTTCTCATTATTTAAATAATCCGACTTTTAAATTATCTGCTGAGTATATTTTTTTTTCATCCGCTAAAACCACTCCATTCGCAAGCCCAACTGTTGTACCTCCAGGTGACATAATTTTTTTCATGTCAATTTCATATTTCACTAATTTTACATTTTGTAAAACTTCCCCTGTAAATTTTACTGTTCCAACACCCAAAGCCCTTCCTTTTCCAGGATTTCCAATCCAGCCTAAATAAAAACCCACTAATTGCCACATAGCGTCCAAACCAAGGCATCCAGGCATTACAGGATCCTCTTTAAAATGACAATCGAAAAACCAAAGGTTCTTTTTTATTTCAAGCTCTGCTTTTAGTGATCCTTTTTTAAAAGCACCCTCATTATCATTAATTTCTGTTATTCTATCAAACATGAGCATTGGTGGAAGCGGTAATTTAGCATTTCCTGGTCCAAACAATTTACCTTCTCCACAATTTATAAGTTCATTGTATGAGTAGGAATTTTTTTTCATAAAATTGAGTACTCTTATTTACTTGATTTTACCACTATATAATATAAATTTAATAATAGTTTAGAATAATTTTATTTAATAATACGAATTAATTGTGAAATATATTGAAAAATTAAGAAATTCTGGATTACGTCCTACTAAACAAAGACTTCAGATATGTGAGGTACTATTTAACTCAAAAAAAACATTTCATTTTACTATCAACGAGCTGGATCAGAAAATAAAGAAACAAGTAGGTGATAAAATTTCTCTAGCAACAATTTATAACACTGTACACGCTTTTGAAAAAAAAGGGTATTTAAAACAAATACCTATAAACTCAAATCAAACTTATTTTGATACAAATATTTCTGACCATCATCATTTTTATGATTTAAAAGAGGAAAAATTGATAGACTTAGAAAATGCTGATGTTGGTCCAATTAACATTCTAAAAAAAATCAATGGAAAAAAAATTAAATCCGTTGAGGTTCTTGTAAAGTTAGAAGACTAATTTTTGTTGTTATAATTCAAGCGTCATTTTTAACCAATTGACACCTTTTTAGAATCATTATAAACTAATAATATCTAATAATTATAGGGGAATTAATGAGTACTGAAAATTTCAAAGATAAATCTTTTAAAGCCAATCAAATGAGCAAATGTCCATTTACTGGAGCAGGAACACCTGCAAAGTTTTCTGCAGGCAGAGGTCAAACAGTAAGGGATTTTTGGCCAAACAGTTTAAATCTTAAGATCCTTAGTCAGCACTCAAACTTATCCAACCCTATGGATAAAAAATTTAGCTATGCTAAAGAATTTAAAAAACTTAATTACAAAGCATTAAAAAAAGATTTAAAAAAGTTGATGACAGACTCTCAGGAATGGTGGCCTGCTGATTACGGTCATTATGGTCCCTTGTTTATTAGACTAGCGTGGCATGCTGCGGGGACATATAGAACTGGTGATGGCAGAGGTGGAGCTGGAACAGGAAATCAAAGATTCGCACCACTTAATTCTTGGCCAGATAACGTTAATTTAGATAAAGCCAGATTGCTTTTATGGCCTATTAAAAAAAAGTATGGAAGAAAAATTTCATGGGCAGATTTATTTATACTTGTTGGAAATGTAGCTTTAGACTCAATGGGTTTTAAAACTTTTGGTTTTGGAGCTGGTAGAATTGATATCTGGGAACCAGAGGATGACATTTATTGGGGCTCAGAAAAAGAAATGTTAGGTGTGGAAAGATATAGTGGAAAAAGAGATTTAGAACAGCCGTTAGGTGCTTCACATATGGGTTTAATATATGTAAATCCGCAAGGCCCTGACGCTAATCCAGATCCAAAACTTGCAGCACATGATATCAGAGAGACATTTGGAAGAATGGCTATGAATGATTATGAAACAGCGGCATTGGTAGCCGGAGGACATACATTTGGAAAATCACACGGGGCAGCTTCAGAGTCATTTAAAGGTCCGGATCCTGAGGCATCAAAACTTCAAGATCAATCAACTGGATGGAATAGTGGATATAAATCGGGAAAAGGTGTTGATACAATAAGCAGTGGTATTGAAGGTGCTTGGACTCAAAATCCAATTAAATGGGATATGGGTTATTTAGATTGTTTATATGGACATGAGTGGGAGCTTACAAAAAGTCCCGCTGGTGCTCATCAATGGACGCCTAAGAAAAATGGTCAGGAGATTAAAATGGTTCCTGATGCTCATCAGAAAGGTGTGCTTCATCCACCAATGATGCAAACGACCGATATCTCAATGAAAGTTGATCCAAGTTATGGACCTATTACAAAACATTTTCATCAAAATCCGAAAGAATTTCATGATGCATTTGCTAGGGCTTGGTTTAAATTAACTCACAGAGATATGGGTCCTAGAGTTTGCTATCTTGGAAGTGAAGTACCAAAAGAACAATTAATTTGGCAAGATCCAATTGATAAGCCAAAATACAAACTTAAATCAAAAGATATTAAAGATTTAAAAAATATGATTTCGAAGTCCAATATATCAATTTCAGATTTAGTATCTACTGCATGGGCATCAGCCTCTACTTTTAGAGGATCAGACAAAAGAGGTGGTGCTAATGGCGCAAGAGTATTGTTGGAACCACAAAAAAATTGGAAAGTGAATAATCCAAAAAAATTATCAACAGTAACCAATGCTTTAGGTAAAATAAAAAGTAAATTTGATAATAAAAAGAGAAGCGTTTCAATGGCAGACTTAATTGTACTAGCCGGAGGTGTTGGTATCGAAATGGCTGCAAAAAAAGCTGGTTATAAAGTTCAAGTTCCATTTTCTGCAGGAAGAGGAGATGCAAGACAAGATCAGACCGATATTCACTCATTT
>CACJMP010000019.1:0-13097 GCA_902594595.1 uncultured Pelagibacteraceae bacterium
TAGAAAAGCTTAAAGGTTTTAAAATTTTTAATCTAAAATTGTTGTCCTTATTTCTTTTAATGTGGATCGGTACTATTTTGCAATTAAATTTTTTTACAAATTGCGCAGGTATTGTAGTTGTCAAAGCTTCTTGACTAAAAAATTTGGATTTAATTCCCTCAGAAACTCTTTGATCTATCATTAGCGCAATAGAGGTTCCCGATTTAAAATTCTCTAACAAATCTCTTGTACCAGAAATACCTTTTTTTATTTGTTTTTTACAAATGTATTTTTTTCTAATACCTTCCATTACCGGATTTAAAAATTGGTTATTTAAAGGCCTATAAATTGCAGCAAGGTCTATACCTGATTTCTCAATGTGCATTGCCATTAATTCAAAATTATCAAAATGTCCTGATATAAATATAACTGGTTGTTTATTTGTTTTAATTTTTTCTAATTCTATTTGACCTTCTACCTCAATTTTTTTTCCAATTTCTTTTTTTCTAAAATCTTTAATAAAACTGTACTCAGATAAGATTTTTCCATAAGTTAACCACATTTCATAAATAATCTTTTTTTTAAAATTTTCGTCAGTATTCGGAAATGCAATCTCGATATTAGTTATAGTTTTAACATTTGACCTAAAAAAAGGACCACAAAAAACAAAAATTTTACTGGCAAATAATCTTGAGTTCTTCAATCCCAATAACTTAAATAAGGAAAATAAAAATAAAATTGCTATAGATTGCAATAAATATTTTATTTTTTTAATTAAGTTTATCATTAATAAAATTTATAAATTTTTCTTCTTTAACTATTTTTAATTCTATTTTTAAAAAATTAATTTCTCCTACATCATCTACAGATAATTTAATGAAATCTTTTTCTGTGGTTAGTATCTTAGCATTTAATTTTTTTGACTCTTGAAGAATATTCTCAATATCCTTTTTTTTGTAAGTATAATGGTCCGGAAATACTATTTCTTTGACTACGCTAATATTATTTTCTAACAAAATTTCTTTAAAAGAAACTGGGTCACCTATTCCAGAAAAGATTAGATAATTTGAATTTATATCCAATTCTTTTAAGTTTTGAATTTTATAATCAGACTCAAATATCTCAATTTTGGGATTTAATCTATGAATTATTTCTCTAATGTTTTCAGTATTATCATCTTTTCCATTTAAGAAAACGATATCGTAATTTTTCAAATTTTCAATTTTTTCTCTCAATGGTCCAGAGGGAATTAATTGCCCATTACCAATCCAGTTTTTTTTTTTAAAACAAACAATTTTTAAATCATAATCGATTTTTTTTTCCTGAAGACCATCATCAAAAATTATAACTTGATTTGAGTTATTAACTGCATGGTTGATAGCATCTACTCTTCTCTTGGAAATAATGTTTTTTGTTTTAGCTTTTAATAGATTCTGTTCATCAATTTGGTTAGAATAAAATTTTTTAGCTGTAATAACATCGAAACCCATTTTTTTAATAATATTAAATAACTTAATTGTAAGTGGTGTTTTGCCTGTTCCACCCAAATAAATATTACCTATACAAACGGTTTTTATTTTAGAAAATTTATATTTTTTTTGAATGCTTAAAAAAAAGTTATTAATTATAACTGGAATTGTGAATGGCAATAACAAATATGAAAAAATATTTGGTTTTTTTAAATCCCAAAATATAGGTTTTTTAAAATTCATTTTATTTTAAAAAGTTATCAATTTCTTTTAAGTAATGTTTAAGTATTTGCTGTCCTAAATTATTAAGTTTTTTCTTAATATTTTTTTGGTTATTTGTAGAGGATAGCAATTTATCTAAGATTTTATACATTCTGTTCTCTGTTGATACTACAAAAGAAATTTTTTGGGAATTCAAGTAACTATATATTTCTTCAAAATTTGAAACATTTGGACCATGTAAAATATTACAACCATATCTTGCTGCCTCAAGAGGATTTTGACCACCATGTTTAATTAATGAACCGCCTAAAAAAACATTCTTACAAAGAGAAAAAAAAGGTTTTGTTTGCCCATAAGAGTTAACTAGGTAGATATCAGTATCAATGGGTATTTTTTTGGTAGGTTCATTGAGGTGTGTTTTTAGACCCAGTTTATTTAGTTGAAATTTGATTGAATTAATTCTGTTAATATGTCTTGGTATTATTATTGTTAATAAATTTTTATATTTCTGTTTTAATTTTTTATGAATAATACCGATAAAACCCTCCTCATCGTCATGCGTACTTGATGCACACCAGACTTTTTTTCTTTCTATAAATTTTTTTAGATTTTGCTTAATTTCGATATTTTCGAATTCAGACTGTGAGAATTTTAGATTACCAAAATATTTAAGATTTTTGGCTCCGAGTTTTTTAAGATAAATTTTTGATTTAAGACTTGAGCACAAACATAAGTCAAATTTACTAAAAATAAAATTTGAAAAATTTTTAAATTTTCTCCATCTTTCAAAAGATTTTGCTGTAATCCTGGCATTAAGTAAAATTGTTGGAATTTTCCTTTTTTTTAAATTGAATAACATATTGGGCCAAATTTCAGATTCTACAAATAAAGATAAACTAGGTTGCCAATAATTCAAAAAATTTTCTGTATTTAGATTTGTATCTATTGGAAAAAATTGGTGTACTACTTTTTTAAATTTATAATTGGATATAACTTTTGAGGAACTTAATGTGTTTGATGTAATTAAAATTTGAGCAATATTTTTTTTTTTTTCATACTTTTCTATTAGGGGAACAATACTTTGAAATTCTCCCACACTTGCACCATGTATCCAAATTAGTTTACCTTTAATTTTTTTTTTTGTAAAAAAACAGAATTTTTCTTTATAACGTTTTGGGTCTTCTTTATTTCTTATTAATCTTAAAATTATTATTAAAGGTGATAAAAAATAAGCAATGTTAATTAAAATTCTATAGATTATTAACATTATGATCTTTTGATTTGTTTATCATAAAAGTTTTTGTAAATTTCAGAATTAGTTAATAATTCATTATGTTTGCCTTCGCCTACTACCTGGCCATTATCTATCACATAAATTTTATCTGAATTAAGAATTGTAGAAAGCCTGTGGGCAATAACAATAGTTGTCTTGCCTTCTGTAAGAAAATTAATTGCACTTTGAATTTTACTTTCAGTTTCTGCATCTAAAGAAGATGTTGCTTCATCAAGTAATATAATTGAACTTTTTTTCAAAATAGCTCTAGCAATAGACAATCTTTGCTTTTCTCCTCCTGATAGCCTTATTCCATTTTCACCTATCATAGTTTCATATTTCTCTGGCAATTTATCTATAAACTCATTGGCAAAAGAAAATTTCGCTGCTTCAACAATTTCTTTGTCAGATGCTTCTAAATTAGCATATGCAATATTATTTTTAATAGTGTCATCAAAAAGTGTTGTATCTTGGCTTACTAAAGAAATATTTTTTCTAACTGAGCTAATAGTTGATTTATAGATTGATTGATTATCAATTTTTATGTCACCTGAGTGTATATTATAAAATCTAGGTATTAAATTAAGTATTGTAGATTTACCAGCACCACTATGACCAACTAATGAGGTCATTTTTTTTCCAGGTATTTGTAGATTTATTGACTTTATTATCTGAAGTTGATCTTTTTGATATTCAAATGAAACATTTTCGAACTTAACTTCTCCCTCTTTAAGCTCTAATTCTTCTGCATTTGAATCATCTTTTACTTCATTAACATCATCAATTATTGGTAGCACTCTTCTAGATCCTGTCAAACCTTGTTGGATTGTAATATTAAGAGTAGCTAAGGACCTAACTGGTTGATAAGCGAGCATCATAGCTGCAAGAAAAGAAAAAAAGTTACTAACTTCAAGTTCATTTTTGACCACAAGTTTAGCAGAAACAAAAATTAAACATGCAATCATGATACCTGTTAAAACTTCCATTATAGGAGATGCCCTTACAAAAACTATATTTATTTTTTTTGAAGTCTCTTTTAAAGTATTTATGTATTTTAATGCTCTTTCTTTTTCATAAGTTTCTTTTTGAAATATTTTCATTAACTTATGATTTTTGAAAATTTCCATTAGATATGTGTTGAGAACACCAACTTTAAACATTTGTTCATTAGTGACCTTGCCAATTCTTTTACCTAAGGATTTTGCAGCTAAAGAGGCAAGAGGTATCATTATAATTGCAATTAAAGAAAGCTTCCAGTTTTGGTAAAACATAACTGATAACAAACCTATTAGTGTTAAACTGTCTTTGAAAAAATTTAAAATTGCTGTACTTAATAAACTAGTAATCCAGTTAACGTCATTTATCAAATTTGTAATAAATTTCCCCGAATGTTTTTCGTCAATTAATTTCGTATCAGCCTTAATTAATGAAGCAAACATATCAGTTTGAATTTCTTTTTTAACTTCCTCTGCAACGCCAATCATAATTACTTTTGCTAAGTAGAGTGAAATACCTTTGATGGCAAAAGCTGCTATAATTAATAAAGGTATAGTAAATATCAACGTCGAAGATTGTTTAATAAATAATTCATTGATAGCAGGATCAAGTAGATATGCTATTGCGGAAGTACTAACCGCTAAAAGGAGTGAAAAAAAAACTGATAAAAAAATTTTAGGTATATATTTTTTTGTGTAATCTCTATAAAGTCTTTTGAAAATTTGAATTGATGTCATTTTTAAAGTTTTCCAACTAAAATACTTGTTAGAACAATAAATCCCAAAAGGTTATTTGATTTGAATATTTGTAGGCAGTTTTTTGCGTCTTTAATGTTTAAATTTCTAATTTGGTACAAAAATAAATGAAAAAAAATTAAAAATAAAAAGATATAAAAAAAATTATTCAAATTCATTAATATACCTATAATTATTAAAGATATAAAAAATGTTAAGAAGCATAGTGTTAAAAATAAGTAGGGTTTTTTTTTAAATTTTATTGAAGTTGATTTTAGTCCTATAATTTCGTCATCCTTTATATCTTGAAACCCATAAATAGTGTCATAAGCAAGTGTCCAAAATATGGCCCCTATGTAAAAGATAATTGGAACAAAACTTATGTTGTCAAAAATTGATGTCCAGCCAAGAATAAGACCATAGTTGAAAGTTATTCCAAGAAAAAGCTGAGGCCAATAGGTCAGTCTTTTCATGAGTGGATAAGTAAAAGCTAATGGCATAGAGCCTAATGCAAGAATTATCGTAAAATAATTAAAATTTATCAAAACTAAAAAAGCTAAGATGCAAAGAATTGTTGCGTAAAGTGTTCCAATTTGAACAGAAATTTTACCAGAAGCTATAGGCCTATTTTTAGTTCGTGCAACTCTATTATCAAAATTTTTATCTAAAATATCATTTACTATGCACCCGGCTGATCTCATAAAAACTGACCCAAGAAAAAAAAGCATTAAATAAAAAAAATAGATATCTAAGTCATTAGAAAAATCATAGCCAATAGACAATCCCCAAGCACACGGCCAAAAAAGTAGCATATAGCCAATTGGTTTCTTTAATCTTGTTAGTTCAATAAATAAGCTTAATTGGTTCATAAAATTTTTCTTGTAAATAACAAACGCAAGATTGATAATCAAACTGATTCGTATGAATATAGATTACACTGTAACAGCTCTGATGTTTCCAGCAATTCCTTTATTGATGGCCGTATATAGTAATAGATTTCACACTTTAAGTAATTTAATTAGAAAATTACACGATGAACATGTTTATGAGAAACACATACCACCAGAATGGAAAAAGCAATTTTTGAATCTTAGCTCAAGAATTAGCCTTTTGAGATGGACAATTTTATTTGCAGCTTTTGGGTTTTTATTCAATATGTTAACAGTGTTTGCCTTGTATCTTGATAAGGTTTTTATGGCACGAGTAATTTTTGGTTCATGTTGTTTATCTATGATTGTCTCAATAATTTTTTTTATAAGAGAAATTCATATTTCAACAAATGCACTTAGGCTTCATATGTCGGATATGGATGTTAATGTAGATTAAGGAATTATTACAGCTGGACCTGTTAATAACCTTGCCTCTAAATCCTTATGCGCTTGGGCAGCATCTTTTAGAGAATATTTCTTAGAAATTTCTATCTCAAATTTTTTAGATACAACAGCATCAAAAACTTTTTTTTGCTGACTCTACTAGTTCATCTCTTTTAATAGTATAATGGGCAATGGATGGTCTTGTAAAAAAAAGACCTTTTGCATTTATATCTTTTTTTACATCGATCGTGTCAACATAACCTGATGCATTACCAAATGCTACCATCATTCCTCTAATCTTTAATGTTTCAATTGATCCTTTGAACGTCTTTATACCTACACCGTCGTAGACAACATCAATTCCATTTTTACCCACAATTTTTTCAACTTCTTCTACAAAATTTTTTTCAGAATAATTTATAACGTGATGGCAACCATTTTTTTTTGCGATTTCCTCTTTACTTTTAGATCCAACTGTTCCGATTACCTCTGCACCTAAAGCATTGGCCCAAGGACATAAAATTTGACCAAGACCCCCAGCAGCAGCGTGATATAAAACTTTATCACCTTTTTTTAAGGGATATGCTCTATGCAACAAATATTCTGCTGTTATTCCTTTTAATGTAATACAAGATGCAACTTCATCAGATACATCATCGGGCACAGAAACTAACTTTTCCTCAGGCATAATTTGTTTTTCTGAGTAAGCACCAATGGGCATTGAAGCATGAGCAACTCTATCACCTACTTTAAATAGTTTTACCTCTGACCCTACTTCTTCAATTACACCACAAGCTTCTAACCCGATACCGCTGGGTAATGTAATTGGGTAGAGACCTGTTCGATGATAAACATCTATAAAATTTAATCCAATTGATAAATTCTTAATTAAAACCTCTTTAGGCCCAGGTTTTCCTATCTGTACATCTTGAAGAATTAAAACCTCTGGCCCGCCAAACTTATTTATTTGAATAGATTTCATTATTTATTTTACAAATGTGCCGTTATGATAATCTTGAACAGCTTGTAATATCTCTGCTTTAGTGTTCATTACAAAAGGCCCACCTCTGGCTATTTCCTCATTAATAGGTTTTCCTGAAATAACCAAAAATTTTGCACTTGAAGCAGCTTTGACTTTTAGCTCTTCACCTTTTGATAGCAAGATTAAGGTGCTATCTTTAATTTTTTTATGATCTTTTTCACCAACTACTATCTCTCCATTTATTAAGTATATAAATGAATTGTGAGTAGACGGTAAACTAAACTTAAATTCTTTTCCTTCATTTAGTTCAACATCAAAATAAAAAGGCTCTACATTATGTCCTTTAACTGGACCTTCTGCTTTTTCAAATTTTCCCGCAATAACTTTGACACGTTTATCATCATCTTTATGAATACTCATTTTGTTTGCATCAATATAGATATACTCTGGTTTGCTCATTTTTAATTTTGCAGGCATATTAATCCATAATTGAAATCCATGAAGTTTACCTTCTTTCATACCTGGCATTTCTGAATGTATAATACCACTACCAGTTTTCATCCATTGGACATCGCCAGCAGTCATTTTACCTTTACCACCAGTACTGTCCTCATGTTCAAAATTTCCTGCTAACATATAAGTAACAGTTTCAATTCCTCTGTGTGGATGTGGAGGAAATCCAGCAACATAATCTTCACTATTATCTGAACCAAATTCGTCCAACATTAAAAAAGGATCGAAATAATTTGGTTCAACGCCAATACTTCTTTTTAATTTAACCCCAGCTCCATCCGATGCTGGAATAGGATCAATGATTTTACTAACCTCAATGTTTTTCATATTAGAATTTAATAGTTAAAAAACAGAAATTTGCAATGTTACTTTTTATTATGTGAACCATCACAGAATGGCTGGTTATTAGTTTGTTTACATGTGCAAAAAAACATCTTTTTAGTTGATTCTGCTTTATATACAACAGGGTTAAATTCAGATCCTTTATGTGAGCCATCGCAAAATGGTTGCTTGGAACTTTTCCCACAACTACACCAAAAGTAAGATTTGCCTTCTTTAACTTCAATTTTTATTGCACTACTGCCCGCTCTCTGTCCCTTATTCATGTTCCCTCACTTATTATTTAAATTAAATTAACAAGCTCTGTTAAATCCTTTATTTGATTACTTGGATTAAAATCAAGGTTATCAAAGATATTATTATTTCTGTTCACCCAAATAGATTGGTAACCATAATTTCCTCCACCAGAAACATCCCAAGTGTTTGCACTTAAAAAAATAACCTCACTATTTTTTATTTTATATTTTTTAATTGGTAAATCGTAGACTCTTGAATCTGGCTTATAAATTCCAACCTCCTCTATGGAAAAAATGTCATCAAATAATTTATCTAAGTTGTTGCTTTTGACTAGCTCATCTAATAGAGAAGGAGTCCCATTTGAAAGAATAGCTAATTTAAAATTCTTTCCTTTTAATTTTTTTAAAGTTTCTGGAACTTCTTTGAAGGGTGAGAGAACTTTGTATAAATTCATTAATTCATTTTTCATAGAAGGATCTATACTAAAAGCCTTCATTGATTTATCTAAACTATCTTCTGTAATTTGCCAAAAATCTTTATGTCTTTTCATTAAACTTCTGAGCCAAGTATACTCTAACTGAGTAGTTCTCCAAAAATTAGCAAAACTCTCCCACTTATCTCCAATTTTATCTTTACATTTTTCTGCAGCAGAATTTACGTCAAACAATGTACCATAAGCATCAAAAATTATTGCTTTAACATTTTTCATAAATTAACTTAACACAAATGAGCAATATTAGATTATTTTTTTTGAATTCACTTTCAGTGAATATGAATGGTAAGTTAGATAAGTCACAATCACATTATTTAACAAAAGTAATGAGAATAAATGAAAATGAGGTCTTTTCGTTATTCAATAACAATGGTGAGTGGGTAGCTAAAATTTTAAGAATTTCAAAAAGTATTGTTGAATTTAAAGTTATAAAAAAACTAAGACAAAAAGAAAAAATAAAAGAATTATGGTTGGCTTTTTCTCCAATTAAATCAAATTATCAAAATTTTATGATCCAAAAAGCTACGGAGTTGGGAGTTACGAAATTTATACCAATTATTTTTGAAAGGACAATTGTTAGAAAAATAAACAAAGAACGTTTTGAAAAAATAGTTATTGAGGCAAGCGAACAATCAAATCGTATTAACGTACCATTAATTGAACCTATTCAAAATTTGGATAATCTTTTAAAAAATTCAATGGACTTAATTTTCACAGACTTAAACTCGACTCATACTAAACTTGATAAATCAAAATTTACAAATAAACCAGTTTGCATAATTATAGGACCAGAAGGTGATTTTTCAGAAGCAGAAAGAGCAAAGATTCTCTCTTTTAGAGGAGTCCAGCCATTCAAAATTAATGAGAACATTCTAAGATCAGAAACGGCAGTGATATCTGCAATTTCAATCGTAAATTATGCAATTAATTGATAAATTGTCGCGAAAACTAAAGTGTAATTTTTATAAAAGAGCTTTATATAGCTATTAAAATGAAAAAAATTTTTATTATATTTTTAAGTCTTTTAATATCTAGCAGTGCTTTAGCAAACCAACCTTTTGATTGGCAACTAGGGTTTCAAAAAGCTGCTTCAGAGTCTATGAGAGATATTGTTGCTTTCCATAACAATCTTTTATTACCAATTATTATTGCAATCAGCGTGTTTGTTTTATTTTTAATGTTGTATGCTTGCATAAGATTTAGAGCCTCAGCAAATCCAAACCCATCTAAAAGAACACATAATGTTACTGTAGAAATTTTATGGACTTTAATACCATGTTTAATTTTGATTGTGATGGCAGTACCATCATTTAAGATTTTATATAAACAAGATACTATTCCGAAAGCGGATCTAACAATAAAAGCGATTGGCTACCAGTGGTATTGGGGTTATGAGTATCCAGACGAAAATATAATTTTTGAGTCTTATATGATTGAGGATAAAGATCTAAAAGCAAATCAACCTAGATTACTTGCTGTAGATAATGAGGTTGTAGTTCCAGTAAATAAAGTTGTTAAAGTTCTGATAACAGCAAATGATGTATTACATGCCTGGGCTTTACCAGCATTTGGAGTTAAAAGAGACGCAGTGCCTGGGAGAATTAATGAAACATGGTTTAAGGCAGAAAAAGAGGGGACATACTACGGCCAGTGTTCTGAACTTTGTGGCATCAAACATGCATTTATGCCAATCACAGTAAAAGTTGTGAGTGATGAGGAATATCAAGATTGGCTGTCGGAGGCGCGAGTAAAATTTGCAAAAGATGAAATTAAAAACGATAAATTAAAAATAGCTAGTAGGTAATTTATGTACACACAAACTGCACACGATGATCACACTCCAACCGGTTGGAAGAGATGGGCATATTCGACAAACCACAAAGATATAGGTACGATGTATCTAATCTTTGCAATTGTTGCAGGGGTTATAGGAACGGCATTTTCAGTTTTAATGAGAATGGAACTAATGCATCCAGGTGATGGTATATTGGGTGGAAATTATCATTTATATAATGTGTTAGTGACAGGTCATGGTTTAATCATGATTTTTTTTATGGTTATGCCTGCTATGATAGGTGGTTTTGGTAACTGGTTTGTGCCAATTATGATTGGAGCACCAGATATGGCATTTCCCCGAATGAATAATATTTCTTTTTGGTTATTGCCAGTTTCTCTTACATTATTAATTTTATCAATTTTTGTGGATGGACCTCCAGGTCAAACAGGAGTAGGAGGTGGATGGACTATTTATCCTCCATTGTCATCTAAGGCTGGACAGCCCGGCCCTGCAATGGATTTAGCAATTTTAAGTTTACACTTAGCAGGAGCTTCCTCAATTCTGGGTGCAGTTAATTTTATTACTACAATTTTAAATATGAGAACTCCAGGTATGACATTACACAAGATGCCATTGTTTGCATGGTCGATTTTAGTAACTGCATTTTTGTTATTGTTATCTTTACCTGTTCTTGCTGGCGCAATCACAATGTTATTAACAGATAGAAACTTTGGGACAGCCTTCTTTGAGGCTCAGACTGGGGGGGATCCAGTCTTATTTCAACACTTGTTTTGGTTTTTTGGGCATCCTGAAGTTTATATTTTAATTCTTCCTGGTTTTGGAATGATAAGTCATATAGTTTCAACATTTTCTAGAAAACCAGTTTTTGGTTACTTAGGAATGGCCTATGCGATGGTAGCAATCGGAATAGTTGGTTTTGTTGTTTGGGCTCACCATATGTATACAGTAGGATTGAGTACTGACACAAAAGCCTATTTCCTTGCAGCTACAATGATTATAGCAGTTCCAACAGGAATTAAAATTTTCTCTTGGATAGCGACTATGTGGGGTGGATCAATATCTTTCAAAACGCCAATGATGTGGGCACTAGGTTTTATATTTATGTTTACTGTTGGTGGGGTAACAGGTGTAGTTTTAGCAAACGCAGGTGTTGATACTGCTATGCATGATACATATTACGTAGTAGCTCATTTTCATTACGTTCTTTCTTTAGGAGCAGTTTTTGCAATTTTTGCAGGCTTCTATTATTGGTTTTCAAAAATGAGTGGTTATGAGTATTCAGAATGGATGGGTCATTTGCATTTTTGGCTAACGTTTATTGGAGTGAACTTAATCTTTTTTCCTCAACATTTTTTAGGATTAGCGGGTATGCCAAGAAGATATGCAGATTATCCGGATGCATTTGCAGGTTGGAATTATATATCATCTATAGGATCTTACGTTGCTGTAGCAGGATTGGCGGTATTCTTTGTAAATCTTATTTATGCATTTGCAAAAAAGAAAACTGCTGAAAAAAATCCATGGGGTGTAGGAGCTACAACACTAGAATGGACCGTGCCATCACCCCCTAACTTTCATACTTTTGAGGAATTACCAAAATTTGAGGATGATCAAGATACTCAGAAATCACACGGTTAGATTTAGAATATAAAAGACATGAACAATGCACGGCTAAAAAAAAGAAGTTTAAGCCAAGAAGATTTATTTAATCTTTTAGAATTATTTAAACTAATGAAGCCGCGTGTGATGTCATTAGTTATTTTTACTTGTGCTGTTGGTTTATTAACAGCTCCAAATATAGTCTCAACTAAAGATGCTATAATTGGAATTTTACTAGTTTCATTGGGTGCTGGCGCTGCTGGGGCATTAAATATGTGGTACGAGTCTGACTTAGATGCTTTAATGTCTAGAACTTGTTTAAGGCCAATACCCACTGGCAAAGTAAACAAGAACCAAGCGTTAATATTTGGTGTAACTTTATCAATCGTATCAGTTGTAGCATTAGATTATTTTACCAATAGAATTTCAGCAGCCATCTTGTTATTGACTATATTATTTTATGTGTTGGTTTATACAATTTGGTTAAAGAGAAGAACTCCACAAAATATTGTTATAGGTGGAGCCGCAGGAGCTTTTCCTCCTGTAATAGGGTGGACAATCGCCACAGGTTCAATGTCAATTGAACCAATTGCTTTTTTTTTAATAATATTTTTTTGGACCCCTTCTCATTTTTGGGCTTTGAGTTTGTACAAATCTGATGATTATCGCAAAGCTAAAATACCTATGCTGCCACTAACTAGTGGAATTGAAAGCACTAAAATAAATATATTTATTTACTCACTTCTAATGTTGCCAACAATTATTTTTCCATATGCAATAGATTTTGTTGGGTTAACATTTTTAATTCCGTCATTACTTCTAACGTTCTACTATAATTATTTATGCTATGAACTGCTTAAATTTAAAAAGAATAGATTTAAACCAAAGTTTGCAAAAGCAATATTTGGGTTTTCAATACTATATTTGTTTTTGATTTTTGTTCTTTTTTTGATAGATAAGATCATATGATTACACCAGATAAAAGAACAAAAAGAAAAAACATTATTACAGCAGTAGCGATAATTGCATTTATGATTTTTCTTTTCTTATTTACCCTATATAACACAGGAGTATTTGATAGATCTATATGATTGAGAAAAAAAAATTAACCCCATTAGTTCTTGCTGGCATTTTTGTTTTAATGTTGGGC
>CACJMP010000020.1:0-13049 GCA_902594595.1 uncultured Pelagibacteraceae bacterium
GCCAGTGTAAACTAATAAAATTGATGATAAAGATAATCCCATTAACGCAGCAAAGATCCAAAATGTTGTTTGTGCTTTTGAGGCACTCATTTTATTAATTCCAAAACTCATGTAAAAAACAATTCCAAGTGGAGCTAACATCACCAACCATTTTAAACCTGACATATAAATTGAATTACCTATTTGTGTAAGACCAACAATTGCACCAGAAGCATCAGTGACCACCGACATTTTAAACGTTATGAGTGCGATTATTCCTGTAAGCAAAACCCCTGTTGCCATATAATTGTAAACTTTGAGCATGTAAGCTCTTAAACCTTCATCTGTTACAGCAGTTTCCTGTGATGCAGCTTTTGCTCTTGCGAGTATTCCTTTTTTATTAAATTCCATTGTAGAAGAAATATATAATCTTTTACTAATTATTCAAGATGCCTTAAAAGATTAACAAAAATTAACACTAAAAAAACCTAAATGAATTATAAAAAATTAGGGAATACTGACCTTAATGTAAGTACAATTTGTCTCGGTACAATGACCTGGGGTGAGCAAAATACTCAAAAAGAGGGTTTTGAACAAATGGATTACGCCTTAGGTGAAGGGGTAAATTTTTGGGACACAGCTGAAATTTATTCCATACCGATGAGGAAGGAAACGTACGGTGAAACTGAGAGGATAATTGGAAATTGGTTTGAGAAAAATAAAAAAAGGAAAGAGGTTATTCTTGCAACTAAAGTATGTGGTAATACATCCAACAAATACATTCGTGGAGGTGGAAATAATTTTGGCAAAAAAAAAATTAGTTTAGCGTTAGAAGAGAGTCTAAAAAGATTAAAAACTGATTATATAGATTTGTATCAACTTCATTGGCCAGAGAGAAATACAAATTTTTTTGGTAAACATGGTTACGAACACGATGAAGATGACAATGATTGGACACCTTTTGAGGAAGTTTTAGAAAGTCTAAATCAATTTATCATTCAAGGTAAAATTAGATATATAGGCTTATCAAATGAAACTGCATGGGGTTTATCTAAATTTTTAGAATTGTCTAAATTAAAGAAATTACCCAAAATGATGTCAGTTCAAAACCCCTACAATCTTCTTAATAGAACCTACGAAGTTGGATTAGCTGAAATTTCTGTTAGAGAAAAGAGTGGATTATTAGCATACTCACCGTTAGCGTTTGGCTACCTAACAGGAAAATATAGAAATAATAATCTTCCTGAAAAATCTAGAATGAAATTATTTAAAGACTTTACCAGATATAAAAATGAAAATGGTCAAAAAGCTATTGAAGAATACTACAAGATCTCAAAAAAATTTGATATCGATTTTACGCAAATGTCATTGAAATTTTGTGAAATACAGCCTTTTACAACAAGTGTAATTATTGGTGCAACGACAATGCAACAGTTGAAAACAAACATAGAAAGTGTAAATGTAACTTTATCAAATGAGATAATTAATGAGATTAATAAAATTCAAAAAAAATATCCAAATCCATGCCCTTAATTAAAAAATTTTTATTTTTATCAGTCATAATTTCAGTACTATTTACTCAAAAAACATTCGCAGCAGATCTTAAAAAAGTTGGCAAATACAAGGATTGGGAAGTAATGGTAATCTCAGAACAATCAGGAAAAGTTTGCTTTGCACAATCAATACCTGTTTTGCAAGCTCCAAAAAAAAACAAAAGAGATGCAAGATTATTTGTAACTTTTAGGCCAAGTGAAAAAATTTCCAATGAAATTAGCACCACTGCAGGTTATGAATTTAATAAAAATAATTCTGTACTAGCAACCTCAGGAAATAATAAATTTAAATTTGATATAAAACAACAGGGCTTCGCATGGATGACAAGTAGTAAGAAAGAAAATATAATGGTTAAAGTGATGAAAAAAGGTTCTAGAATAATGATTGCTGGTTATAACGAAAAGGGTTCGCAAACCATTGACCATTATTCACTGTTGGGTTTCACTAAAGCATATAATACTGCCAAAAAAGCTTGCAGTTAGTTAATGAAATTAAAAAAAAGAATCGTTCTTGCTTACTCTGGAGGTTTAGACACATCAATAATTCTAAAATGGCTACAAGAAAACTATAAAGCTGAAGTTATTTGTTATACAGCTGACATTGGACAGAAAATTAATAAAAAAAAAATTATTTCTAATGCAAAAAAACTTGGCGTAAGAAAAATAATCATTAAGGATTTGAAAAACGTATTTATAAAGGATTATGTCTTTCCGATGTTAAGAGGTCATGCAATTTACGAAGGTGTCTATTTGTTAGGAACCTCAATAGCTAGACCACTGATAGCTAAAGACCAGATTAGAGTCGCAAAAAAATTTAATGCTTATGCAGTTTCTCACGGGTCAACTGGAAAAGGTAATGATCAAGTGAGGTTTGAGCTAGGTTATCATTATTTTGGGCCAAAAATAAAAATAATTGCCCCCTGGAGAATTTGGAAACTAAAGTCTAGGTCAGATTTAATAAATTATGCAAAAAAAAATAATATATCAATTCCAAAAGATAAAAAAGGTGCTCCACCTTTTTCTGTTGATGATAATTTATTTCATACCTCTACCGAAGGAAAAGTTTTAGAAAATCCAAAAAACTCAGCACCAGAATATATTTTCCAAAGATCTATTTCACCAGAAAAAGCTCCTAACAAAGCAACTTATTTATCAATTAAATTTAAAAACGGAGATCCGATTGAAGTTAATGGAAAAAAATTACAGCCAGCAAAATTACTAGAAAAGCTAAATCTAATAGCTGGAAAAAATGGTATAGGCAGAGTTGATCTTGTAGAAAACAGATTTTTAGGAATTAAATCGAGAGGAGTTTACGAAACTCCAGGTGGAACACTATTAATCAATGCGCACAGAGCTATAGAGTCTGTTACTTTAGATAAAAAAACAATGCATGACAAAGATAATATAATGACTAGATACGCTGAACTTATATACAATGGATATTGGTTTTCAAAAGAAAGATTAAAACTTCAAAAAATTGTAGATTATAAAAAGAATAAAGTTAATGGAATTGTAAAACTTAAACTTTACAAAGGAAATATCATGATTGTTTCTAGACAAACAAAAAGTTCCGCCTACTCTCTGAAAAGAGTTTCTTTTGAGGAAAATAAAACATTCAATAAATTTTATGTTGAAAAATTTATTAATTTTCACAAGAAAAAACTGCAATCTTAATTAATTTTAGGACAATTTATTAATTGTTAAATTTTTTAGAAAACTATATTCTACATCAATGGAATCGTTTAAAAATTGGATGAGAGATACTGCAAACATTTTGTTTGATGACAGTAAAAATGATTTAAGATCTTTACCTAAAACAGTAAGATTACAAATTCTGTTAGTCTTAAGTTTTATTTGGACCACTGTTTTCAGTTTATACGTTTTTTCATATACCACTTTCGCATTTGGGTGGGCGGGACTTTTCATAGCTCATGTTGGATTAATATTTGCAGTCTACATGACATTTAAACACTTCCACAGAGCTGAGGAGAGTTCAACGAGCGTTTTCAAGACTAAAAATTTTGATCCATTTAAAATAATGGTTTTAGTTTTTGTGATCGTTTTTATTTTTGTTTTTTCAAAAGGAATAGAGGTCTTAACTAGTCCTAATCCGTATTCGTATTCTATCCCCTATGATGGTTCTTCTAAATCTGTGTTTGAAAAATGGTTACCATTTAGTAAAGATAAATAATGGAAAAAATAGCAAAAAATTTACAGCTTATTTTAATGGTTATCATTTTAATAAGCACGGTTATTGCAGTTGGTATAGAAATGTACAAGATGTTTGAAAATAGATCAGTGACTTTAGCAGATTTATTGTTGATGTTTCTTTACTTAGAAGTACTTGCAATGGTAAGAGTTTTTTGGAACCAGCAATCAATTAGTATTACTCTTCCATTATTAATTGCTATTACTGCTTTAGCTCGATTTATTATTCTTCAAGGTAAGGAAATGGATCCAACAGCTTTAGTTTATGAAGCTGTTGCTATAGTTCTAATTGCAGGTGCAATTGTTATTTTAAGATTAAGACATAGCGATAAACTTGGTCTAAAGAAAAAAAAATCAAAATAAGTCAAAATGAAATTTGAAGCCTCAAAGGCCGCGGCCTTAAATAGATTGAATAATTTTATAGAAAATAATCTCTCCGAATATTCCAAACTAAGAAATTTTGATTTCGGTCCAGAAAAAAGAACAAATATTTCAGGTTTATCTCCATATATTACTCACGGGGTTATCAGCGAGAAAGAAGTTATTGAAAAATCACTTAGCAAATTTTCTTTTTCAAAAAATGAAAAATTTATTCAAGAAGTTTTATGGAGAACATATTGGAAAGGTTGGTTAGAATTACGACCAAACGTTTGGACAGATTATTTAGCACAGTTAAATAAAATTCGAAAAGAATATAAAGATAACCAAAATTATAAAAATGCTATAGATGGCAAAACCAATATTGAATGTTTTAATTACTGGGTAACAGAGCTTAAAGAAAATAACTATTTACATAATCATACAAGAATGTGGTTTGCTAGTATTTGGATTTTTACTTTAGAATTACCTTGGCAATTAGGAGCAGAATTTTTTATGCAACATCTTTATGATGGTGACTCTGCGTCTAATACCCTTGGTTGGAGATGGGTAGCTGGAATTCAAACACAAGGAAAACATTATCTAGCTAGCGAATGGAATATTAAAAAATTCACTAATAATAGATTTAATAATATTAAATTGAAAGAAAATGCTCCTCCGAAAGTTTCTGAAAAAACTTACTCAATAATTAAACAAGATTTTAGTAGTAAAAATATTGGTGATAGAAATCTTTTTATTTTTGAAAATAATTTATCATTTGAAACCACCGATTTTCAAAATAACAAATTTAAAAAAATTTATATAATTTCAAATAAAAATGAAAATAGATCTATCAAGCTAAGTGAAAAAGTTATCAAATTTAAATCACTTTTAATTAAGGATCAAAAACTAAGGTTAGAAAATAAATCTATCGCCTGTGAAATAGTAGATATAAGTGAAATTAAAAATATAAATGAGAAAGTTATTGCCTTATATCCAACTGTTGGTGAAAACCTGGATTATTTAAACTCAAATGATTATAAATTAGATTTTTTATATAGAAAACTCGATCAATATTCTTGGCATTATTGTAATAAAGGTTTTTTCAATTTTAAAAATTATATTCCTAAAATAATTACGTCTTTAAATTAAAACCACCTTAACATTCCAATAATTCCTGCCGTGGCATAAAAAAATTGTAAAAATAATATTCCTCTATGACCGCCCCTATAAGCCCAAATTCCAATTAAGATTGCAGATATAAGTAATAAGCAAAAACCAAAAAACTCTATACCAATATTCAAAGCTACGAATAATGAGTATAATATTGCTGTAATTACACCTGCCCACTCAAAAATCTTATTATTCATAAATTCTATCTTGCAAGTTTGATGAAAATATCACCCATACCTGCATTTAAATTTTCTATAGGTGTGTTGTTTCTTAATTCGCAAAATCTACCAGTTACCTGATGACTTTTTACAAAATCCATCTCGTCCTTTGTGCAAATTTTACCATTATGTAATAAACCAATAACTATTCGACCGTTTAGTTCATAAACTTGTTTGTCATTAATTTTATCTCCATTACAGAAATAATTTTTATTTACCCTGTCAGGAAAATCTTTTTTTCCGCATGGATTTTTAATCGTAAAAACAAAAAACTCCTTGAAGCCATCTTCAAATTTATATTTCATTTTTTCAACCTCAGAGTATTTCATGATATCGCATGAACATGGAATACAACATTTATAATAATCACCACATATTTTCTTTTTGGTTTCTCTTTCATTAGCAAATAAAAAATCTGGCTCGCTATTTGGATCAATCAATGAACCAGATACAGCACAATAAAGTTTGTTGTATTCAATGAAATCATCATAATTTATATCTTTATCAATTATATATTTGAAAAATTTTGGACCAGCAGCATTTCTGTTACTGTCTGGAAAGATTCTAGACCAATCTGTTATTAAATCTTTATAATAATTTTTTTCTACTGAATTTGAAATATTGGAAAAAGATAAAGTTAGGATGAAAATAATAACAAATTTGAAGATACTTTTTGAAAAATTCATCTATTTAATTAATATAAAAAATTTTTTATCATTTGCCGCACCTATTTTACTTTCAAATTATAAATTTAAAGTTATTAAAGTCCAATGAAAAGATTTTATGTAATATTTTTTACCCTAATCATGATGATTGTTCCATCAATAACATTTGGAAGTGTAATTGATAAACTTAATGAAACTGGGAAATTCACAAAATTAAATGAAACTCTCTCTAAATCAGGTCTTAACGAAAATTTAAAAGGTAAAGGACCATTTACTGTTTTTGCACCTTTAGATGACGCATTTGCTGCCATTAGTGCGCAAACATATTATGGTTTATTGAGAGAAGATAATAAAGATAATCTTGTAAATATTTTAGGACGACACGTTTTTTCAAAAAAAATAACTTCTTCTGATATAGATAGTGAAATAAAGCTAAAAGCAATTAATGGTGAGGAAGTAACTATAAAAAAAGTTAATGGTATAGTTTATATAAATGAGGCTGAAGTTGTAACTGCAGATATTGAAGTTTCAAATGGTGTGATTCATTTTATCAATAGAGTTCTTCAACCTTTAAACTGATTATTATTGATTTAAAATAATTGTTTGGTTTAATTCTTTAACTGAAATTGTTTTAGTTTTACCATTTGTCCATTTTATTTGAATTTTTATATCTTTTTCATTTTTTCTAATTCCATAGTGAGCAACTGGCTCCATTTGGCAAAGATATCCAGATCCAGAGTCGATTGTTTTAGAATGTTTTCTTAAATTAGAAATCAATGTTACTGTTGCTCCTCTAGCGGGTGCACCATATTGGTTTAAAGGTTTTATCCTTAAATATTTATTATCAGGATCTACTTTTGCCCTATACAAAGACAGTGGTTGATCCCAACTCTCTCCATGTGAAACTAACAATTCTAATACACCATCGTTATCTATGTCAGCTACAGCTGCTCCTGTTCCATATCCATCTGGTTCTAAACCAACATCTAGAGGTATTTGTTTTATCAAACCATTTTCTAAAATTTTAAAAAGTTTGTTGGGTTCACCAATGTTATTCAAGAATACTTCGTCGTAACCATCGTTATCTAAATCAGCTGAAATAACAGTTCTTATTCTTGATGGCTCATCAAAAGGTGGTTTTGCTATATCCTCAAAAATATCATTTTTAAGTACGTATGCTCTATGAAATCCACCCCAATTTCCATTTAGAATATCAAGCCTTCCTCGATAATAAATATCTGACAAAGCTGTACCCCTCCCATTTTGAAGGACGTCTTGAACTCTATATTCATAAGCGACGTCTAAAAATTTACCTTTATCATTTTTATATAAAAAATTTGCTCCTCTTTCATTAGCCGCAAATACATCAATCTTATCAGAAATAATATGTCCTGCCACGACAGCACGACCACCTGTAACTTTCGCCAGGTTCAATTGAACCGATTTATCAACTAATATGTCATCATTATATTCGTAGTATCTTGTGGGTCCTCCATAGTTAGCAACATATACACCATAATTACCGTCTCCTTTTCTATCAACACAAACAACTGACCTGCCTGCAGTTAAATTAAGATCTTTCTGATTTTTCTCAATTTCAAATAAATCAATAAACTTGCCTTTCTCTAAATCTATCAGTCTGTCTGAATATTTTTTTGTTCCACTATATGTATCAGTGTTGAGAAAATATATTTCCTCATATCCATCTCTATCTATATCACATGCAGCAACACCAATCGTACGTCTAAATTCATCGGAAAATTTTTTTTGATTTACAATATTAACCAGTTTTCCATTCTCGTAGGATAAAGCTAAATTCAAATAACCAAATCCAGTAACTATAAAATCAAAATTTCCATCTTGATTTACATCTGTAACGGAAACTCCATAACTAAGTCGTTTAGGATTCTCTACAATTTGACTTGTTATATCCTCAAAAAAATCAGCATTTAGACTATTCGGAATTAATAGAAAAAACAAAACTATTAATTTCTTTAAATAATTAATTATTTTTATTTTCATTTTTTTTACTTTTATACTTTTTCATCCAATCACCAAATATTTTTATAGCATCCTCCATATTCTCAGTTTTGTTAGGATGGTTCTTTGCTCTACCCAGCATGGTTGCAATGACATTAACCTGGTACTTTATTGAACGATTTTTGACAGTTTTAATTGTGTAAAGAGCTTTTTCCTTGTTTTTAAATCCCAAACCTTGAGTAGTGGTTTTAGGATTATAATCTGAATATAATGATAAATTTATAGGTTTAAATTTTTTACTTAGTGGCATTTTATCTATTATTTTAAATACCATTTTATAATGAAGTTTATTCATCATCTTTTTAGATTTTCCATCAAAACCAATTAGATTAATAGAAGGTTTTTCTTTTTTATTAATCTTACAAATTAATTTTACATATCTTTTATGAAAATCTTTTATTTTATCTTGATATATTTTTTTTGCTTCTAGATAAATTCTAGCCTTATAATTGGGCATAGAAACAAGTAAAATTCTACTTTTCCATTTGTATTTTTCTAAGTTCATGTTTTTTTGCTAGAACATCTTTTTGAGCAATACTTAACTCTTTCCCAATTTAACTTCCATTTTTTTCGCCAAGTAAAAGGTCTTTTACAAATAATGCAGATTTTAAAAGGAAGATTCTCTTTTTTCACTAAAGTGTGTTTTGTTTAATAAATTTTTCTGCAGCAGGAAGAATTAATTTTTTTCTATCACTTTTCATTTTATCGAAAATTCTAACCATCATGGATAACCTTGGGTTTTTCAAAAAAAATTTTCTATTTCTATCAATAAATCTCCAATACAAACCATCCATTATATTGCACCAATCACCTTTTTTAAAATCCATCATTTTCATAAAGTAACTTGATCCACAAATATATGGTTTAGTAGCAAATATTCCTCCATCACTAAATAATCCCATGCCATAGACATTGGGTACCATTACCCAATCTGAGGAGTCTACAAACATTTCCATAAACCATTTATAAACAATGGTAGGTTTTATTTCACAAAGATTCATGATGTTTGATAAAATCATTAATCTTTCAATGTGATGAGACCATCCATGATTTAAAGCATTTTTGATTGCATAATCTAATGGGGGTAAGCCAGTCGTGCCCTCGTACCATGACTTTTTCATTTTACGATTTTGTTTAAAAAAGTTTCTGGTTTCCATTTCATTTGAATAGCTTTGATAAATTCCTCTCATAAATTCTCTCCATCCTATAACCTGACGCACGTAACCTTCTAAAGAATTTAATCTGATTTTTTTACTCTTATGAAAATCTAAAACTTTTTTGATAATAAATTCAGGAGTGATTAAACCTAAATTAATATAAGGACTTAAAGCACTGTGGAATAAAATATTATCTTTTTGATCAACTGCATCCTCATAATCACCAAATAAATTTGATTTTTCTTTAATAAAAAAATTTAATAATTTGACCACGTCATTATATTCTGTAGCAAGCCAAAAGTTTTTGGTTGTTCCTGGATGATCTTTGAATATTCTTTCAATAATAGGTTTTAATTTTTTAGTGTGATTAGTTTCATTAATTTTTGGAAACTTTGGAATAGAAATATTTTTTGGTAACTTATTTCTATTATCCTCATCAAAACTCCATTTACCTCCTATAGGATTTCCATCAGAACCCATTAATATTCCAGATTTTTTTCTCACTTCCTTGTAAAAAGTTGCCATGAATGGTTTTTTTGATTTTGAAAGATATTTTTTGAATTCATCTCTTGAGTTTAAAAACATTGGAGTTTGAACAATATTCCATTTAATTTTTTCTTTTTTAGTGAACTGATCAATTTTTTTTTCAAAAAATTTATCCTCAACTTCAAAACTACAAATCTCTTTTACTTTTTTTGAATTAATTATTTTTTTTAATTTCTTTAAATAGTCGTCTTTAAATTCTTTGTCCTCAATTTTAAAATACTCTAATTTAAACTTATCCTTTTTGAGAGTTTCTGCATGTGAACGCATTGATGATAAAAATAGAAGGATTTTATTCTTGTGATGTTTTTCATAAGTGCAAAGTTGGTAATCTTCTGCCATAAAAAATAGGTGGTCTTTTTTGAAGCGGTCTAAGTATTTTGGTGGAAATAATTGATTGCCAAGTATAAAAAATAACTTCATATTTAAATATAACTAATAAAAATTTTTATGTCAGAAAAATATCTTATTTTTGGTGCGACAGGATCCATCGGTTCTAGTTTGGCTGAACAATTAGTAAATTCAGGGAATTCAGTTCATTTAGTAGGTAGAAATGAAAATGAAACTAAAAACATTTCTGAAAAATTAGGTTGTGCATTTACAATAACTGACGTTTTGCAAGATGGATTTGTAGATAAGGTTAAAAGTGATATTTCCGACGTAAAAGGTATTGCTTATTGTGTGGGTTCAATTGATTTGAAACCTTTAAGAATGGTGCATGAGCAAGATTTTAACAAGTGTATGAAATTAAATTTATATTCGGCAGTGGATGTTATAAAGGGATATCAGGATAGTTTAAAAAAAAACAGAGGTTCAATTGTTTTATTTTCCACAGTTGCTGCACAAAGAGGTTTTACAAATCATGCGGTAATTGCATCTACAAAAGCTGCTGTTGAGGGTTTGACAGTTTCTTTAGCTGCAGAATTTGCTCCAAACATAAGAGTAAACTGCATTGCACCTAGTTTAACTAATTCAAAAATTGCGGAACCAATGTTAAAAAATAAAGCATTAGCTGATGGGATAGCAAAAGCTCATCCTTTAAAAAGATTGGGTGAGGGAAAGGACTCGGCCTCTTTAGCTAAATTTCTTATTACAGATGATAGCTCTTGGGTGACAGGTCAAATTATAGCAGTTGATGGTGGAAGATCAAAGCTCTCGTAAAGTGAGAAAGTTTATTTTTTCAGTATCTTTATTCTTGCTCTTAACAAACCTCTCATTTGCAAAAAATTTTGATTTAAAGAAAATTGTCGATTTAAATGATCCTTGGGGCTCATCATTTATTAATAATGAAGAGCTTATTATAACTGAAAAAAGTGGAAAAATAAAAATCGTGAATATTGTTTCACAACAAATTTCTGAAATAAGCCACAATCTTAATTTTTTAGAACACGGCCAAGGTGGAATACTAGATATTCTTTTTAAAAATGGTTTTATTTATGTATCTTACACAGAAAATAGGAGTAATGGCAAAACCAGTACCTCTATTGCAAAAACAAAATTTTCCAAAAAAAAATTAAAATTTAAAAATATTTTTCAAGCTAATCCTCCTATTAATTCTGGTTATCACTTTGGATCAAGATTAGTTATTAAAGACGACTATCTTTTTGCATCAGTCGGTGAAAGAGGTAAGGGTATGATCGCGCAAGATCCAACAAAACATCCAGGTAGCATTATAAGAGTAAATCTAGACGGAAGTATTCCAAAAGATAATCCTAGATTTAAAGGAAGATCCGACTGGCTTCCAGAGATATATCAAATAGGGGTTAGAAATCCTCAAGGTTTAGCTTTATCTCCATTTGATAGAAAAATTTACATGAGTAATCACGGAGCAAAGGGTGGAGATTGGTTCGGTGAGGTTAAAGAGGGTGAAAATTATGGTTGGAAAATTTTAGGATGGGGAGGAAAAAATTACTCTGGTCTGCCAATAGGACCTAAATGGAAACCAGGCTTTACAAAAGCAATCCAATATTGGGTACCTTCAATTGCAACAAGTGCAATTACAATTTATGAAGGAAACGAATTTAATGAATGGAATGGTCATGCTTTAATTACATCATTAAAAGATCAATCCTTAAGAAAATTAATCTTCAATGATTTGTCCAACATAAAAGAAGATATAATTTTTAAAGATGAAATCGGACGAATTAGAGATATACAAGTTCATCCAAAAGATGGAAAAATTTACTTTTTGGCGGGTGATAACCTTTGGCTGATGGAGAGGGCTAAATAAATCCTAGTGATTATTGATTTCTAATAAGAGGATAAACCTTTGGATTTAAATATTTGATATTAGATAATAATATTAACACCAAAGTTACTAAACCAATAGATAAACCAAGATAAATTAAAACTTTAAGATCAAACTTCCAGAATAACTCAAATATATTTTCTATAATAAATTTTGAACCAACTACAGCGAACAAAACTGCAATCATTATTACAGATACAAAAATAATCATAAATTCAATCAGCGAAGAAAAAATAATCTCTTTTCTTGAAAAACCTAAAATTTTAAAAACTAAATTTTGGTATTCTCTTACTTTTCCTTGGACCATTATTGCACTTGATATTACAATTAAACCAATGACGATAGTGACAGTTGAAATTATAATAACAGCTATGAAAACTTTATTTAAAACATTTGTTACTTTATTTAAATAATCAGCAATTTTAATCATTGATAAACTAGGGAAAATTTCAAGCATTTTTGTTTCATCAAATTTATTTAAATTATAGAACTTTGTGGTTGCTAAATATTCGTGAGGAATATTTTTTGCAAAGTCGGGATTAAAGAGCATTGCAAAATTTATATTAAGATCTCTATAATCAACTTGTCTAAAGTTGACTATTTCACCATCAACTTCTCTACCATAGATATTTAAAGTAAATATATCCCCTAATTTAATGTTAAAATCTTTTGCAACCTTAGCGTCTAATGATATCTGAAGTTGGTTTGGTTTAGACAAATCCCACCAATTACCATCAATAATTAGATTGTCGTCAGGAACTTCTGTTGTCCAAGATGATCTCCGTTCGCTACCTATGACCCAATAACTATCATTTTCAGATGTAATATATGTATTTGGATTTATACCATTAATCTTCACTATTCCTGAAGAGACCATTGGCACAATTTCAATATTAGCAGCAGGATCC
>CACJMP010000021.1:0-10502 GCA_902594595.1 uncultured Pelagibacteraceae bacterium
TTTTCATCTGTAGCATTTCTAATAAATCTTGGTACAGGTTGAAATAAAATGAAATTTTTCATTGTAGGAAACTTGAAAAGTTCTTTTTTTTGTATTTTTTTGTTTTCAATAAAAAATATTTCACCAAAATTATTAAATCCAAAGCGAACAGGTTTTAATTTTTCAATCATTTCAAAAATCTCAACTTTTTTGTTTTGATTTTGATTAAAATCTTTTTCAATAAAAATTAAATTACATACTGTAAAATTTATTAATTCATAATTATTTTTAGATAAATGATTATTAATACTTAAATAACTACTGCCATTACCTCCAATGTTATCCTCGCATTCTACATCAAAAGGTATGGTTGAATTATACTCAATTATTATAACTTTAGGTTTTACTAAGGTTAGTCTTTTTAATTCGGTTAAATCTTTGCCATCAATATCTATTGATAATACATCAATTTTATCAATATTATTTTCTTTGATTAAGTCATTTAGAGTATATTTTTCATCTATGAATTTATTTAAAACTTTAATTTTATTATTATCTTTATAATTTTTTTTACAGTCTTCAAACCTAAGAGAATTACCTTCTATGAAAAAACCTGACCAATTATGATCAGCAAGTAATTTACAGTTTGAAAGATGAACTCCATCCCACGCTCCAAATTCTATAAAAACTCCATTTTTGATATTTTTTTTAAAGAATAAATCAATTACAATTTTATCTTCATTATTTTGAGCAAATGATTTCACTCTTAAAATATTATCATCTGTAAGACCAATTTTAAACTTTTATAAAGATTGCATATCAATTATTCAATGAAGTCATCTTTTAACTTGCTTTTAAATTAGAGGGTTTTCTCAATGAAGTTTTCAATGAAGTTCTTAAATAAGTGAGTATTGGCGTACTAAAAATGCGAATGTAGGCGAATGTAATCTCCATTTTCTCAAACAAAAATTCAAAAAGGGCAGTTTTTACTGCCCTTTTTTTTTATTCAGAGCCCTTAAAAAAAAATTTGTTAAAATACTTAACTTTTTTATGACTGACTAACCAAAGAAAATTAGACAAAAATCTATTCCATATTATTTTTTCTTTCTTAAATAAATAATCAAAATTTTTATGATCATACCCATTACCAAAATACGAATAACCATTTTTATTTAAATGACTCACCATATTTTTTTTTTGAGATTTATTCAGGTGAATATGTTCAATTGAAATATTTACTATTTGAAATTTCGAAAGATCAATTTTCATCATTACTTCATAATCTATACCCTCAAGATCTATGCTTAAATAATCAATTTTCTCACCTACATATTTTGAAAAAAATTCGTTTATATTCAAACCTTTAACTTTAAAACTTTCAATTACTGAATTGGGATAATGTTTTTTAACATGATTTATATCTATAGAACATACATGATAATGAGGCGCATCATCCTGGGTAAAAAAGAATTCACACAAGTTTGAATTATCATAATTAATTGCATAATTAAAAATATTAACATTTTTGAAATTTTTATAACATTCCCTCAATTTACTGATATTTTTTGGATTGGCTTCGACCACAAAAGCTTCATCCTCTGTAGTAATCTTTTTTTTAATTAATTCAGTAAAACCACATCTATAATTTGATCTGGGGTCTAGATCCCCTGCTCCACCGCCTAAATGAACAAAAATTTTTTTCAATTTTATTTAGTATTTGTCTTTAAATTTGTATAATCATCTTATGTCAAAAAGGTACAGTGGTAAATCTTTCAAAGACTCAAGTGTAAAAAAAAAACCCAAATTAAGTTTTAAAGAAAAAAGAAAACTTAAACGCGAGAAGCGAAAAAATACAAATTAGATTAAAAATACTTAAATTTTTCAAGTATATTATGAGTTTTTTTAAGTTTTCAAAAGCAATTAAATATGTATAAGAGCTCCAATTTATGAATAATACTATTCGAAACATCACTATTATCGCTCATGTAGACCATGGTAAGACAACTCTAATCGACAATCTTATGAAACAAAGTGGGTCCTTTAGAGAAAATGAGGTTGTAGACGAGAGATTAATGGACTCAGGAGAATTGGAAAAAGAGAGAGGAATAACAATTTTAGCTAAACCTGCATCAATTAATTGGAAGAGTTCAAGAATAAATATAATTGATACCCCAGGCCATAGAGATTTTGCTGCTGAAGTTGAAAGAGTACTTAGTATGGCAGATGGAGCTCTGTTATTAATAGACTCTGCTGAGGGTGTAATGCCTCAAACAAAATTTGTCCTAGCAAAAGCGTTAAAACAAGGTTTAAAACCAATCGTTATAATCAACAAACTTGATAAATCAGATCAAAGAGCTGATGAAGTTTTAAATGAAACTTTTGATTTATTTGTTAGCTTAGATGCTAATGAGGATCAGCTAGATTTCCCAGTTTTATACGCCAGTGGGAGATCTGGATGGGCTGATTTTGAAATTGATGGTCCAAGAAAAAATCTTAATCCACTTTTAGATAAAATTATAGAACACGTTAAACCTGCAGAATTAGATAAGTCAAAACCTTTCGCTATGCTATCTACTCTTCTTTATGCAGACAGTTTTTTAGGGAGAAGTTTGGTAGGTAGAATTTCTCAGGGAACTGCAAAAGCTAATCAAGCAATTAAAGCGATCAACTTAAATGGTCAAAAAGTTGATGAGGGTAGATTAACCAAAATTTTTAGATACGAGGGAACTAAAAAAGTTCCTATCGAAGTTGGTGAGGCGGGAGATATTGTTGTAATTGCAGGTTTAGAAAAAGCTAACGTTGCTGATACAATTTGTGATCTTGAGGTAGATGATCCTATTAAAGCTACTCCAATCGATCCACCAACAATGTCAATTACCATTACTGTAAATACATCTCCTCTTGCAGGAACTGAGGGCAAAAAACTTACAAGCACTCAGATAAGGGATAGGTTGATTCAAGAGGCACAGAATAATGTTGGAATTACTTTTACAGAAAATGAGGGTAACGACTCTTTTGTTGTAAGTGGGCGGGGTGAATTAATGTTAGAAATTTTACTCACTCAAATGAGAAGAGAAGGTTTTGAAATGACTGTTAGCCCCCCAAAAGTTCTCTATAAAAAAGATGAAAATGGCAACAAACTTGAGCCAATAGAAGAAATAACTATGGATCTGGACGAGGAATATTCATCAAAAATTATTGACTCAATGAATAGAAGAAAAGGCAAATTAATAGAGTTAAAAGATACTGGTAAAAATAAAAAAAGATTAATCTTTCATGCACCAACAAGAGGTTTGATGGGATACACAAGTCGGTTTTTAACACTCACAAAAGGTAATGGCGTAATTAACAGAATTTTTCATGCATATGGACCATTTGAAGGTCAAATGGAGGGTAGAAGAAATGGTGCGCTTATTTCAATGGAACAAGGTAAAGCAGTTGCATTTGCAATATTTAATTTACAGGCTAGAGGTGAGATGTTTGTGACTCATAATGATCCTGTTTATCCAGGGATGATTGTGGGCTTATCTCCTAAACCAGGAGATATGATTATTAACGTTATGAAGGGTAAAAAATTAACTAATATGAGAACCCAAGGTACAGACGAAAATGTTGTCCTTACTCCTGTAAGAAAAATGTCCATCGCTGAACAATTAAGTATGCTAAATGCTGATGAGGCTTTAGAAATCACTCCAGATTCTTGTAGATTAAGAAAAGCAATTCTCGATCCACATGAAAGAAAAAGAAGTGAAAAATCAGGCGCTGCAGCCTAATTGAAAATATTATCAACTAAATACAAACCTAAAGCAACACAAGGACCAATTCCAAAAGCAAATAATAAGGTACCTACCCCTACAGTTCCACCTAAGTACCATCCAATACTTACAACAGAGATCTCTAAAAATGCTCTTACAGCAGCGACTGGTAAATTTGATTTTTTTTGTAGGCCAATCATCAAACCATCTCTCGGTCCTGCTCCAAGATTAGATACTAAATAAATACCTCCACCAATCCCAACTGTGATTACTGAAATTATTGCTAAGATTAATTGATATAAAAAGTCAGACGGGGTTGGAACAAATTTAATACAAAGATCGATCATGATTGCAATAATTATCGCATTAAATATTGTACCCATTCCTGGTTTTTGACCAAGTGGTATCCACAGAATTAAAACTGCAAGACTAATCAAAAATGTTATTGTTCCTATAGTTAAATTAACATTTAAAGAAATGCCTTGTGCTAAAACACTCCATGGAGAAGCACCAGTAAAAGATACAATTAATAAACCTTCTCCAAGACCAAATAGCATCAATCCAAAACATAAAAAAAAGAATGTAGAGAATTTTGGTTTAAAATTATAAGGCTTATCGGAACTCCAATTGACCCTTGGTATTTTCTTAATTTTTAAAAACATTTTAATAAGTTATTTCTATTAATAAAAAATTCTATTAAACTAGTTGTTAAATGAAAAAAATTATAGTCATTTTATTACTCCTACTTTATCAAACTAATACGATCGCTCATATTGGACATTACATAAAATACAACAAAATTGAGATGGAGATTTTTCGGAATGGTGAGCTTATTGGCTATAATCATTACTTTTTCAAAAGAAATGAAGCAGAAACCATTGTTACTAATCAAATTAAATTTGTAGTCAGGCTTTTAGGGGCAACAGTTTTCCAAGTTGAGGGTTATAGTGAAGAAAAATATCTCAAAGATCAATTAATCTCTTATAATTCTAAAACTTTACAAAACAACAAAAAAAAATTTGTTAATTTAACATTTAATCAAAAAAATAAAAAATTTGATATTAAGGGCTCTTCATATAATGGAGAAGCCTCAGCTGATAACGTGATTGGAAATTGGTGGAATCACAAAATTTTACAAGCAAGTTCTCAAATAAGTCCCATCTCAGGAAGTATTAAGGATCAAGTAGTAACTTTTTTAGGTAAAGAAAAAATAGAACTTTATGGAAAAGTTTATGATGTTGATCATTTTACGCTTAAATCTAGAGACATGAGTATACCTAAAGATAAAAGATTGGATTTTGACATTTGGTATGATCGAAAAAATTTAATGATTTTAAAAGTATCCTATTCGAGAATAGGTAACTGGGAATATAGATTAAAGAATTTTGATTAATTTATTTTGAGATCTTTTTGTATAAATCCTGTGCGCTTATCCATCCTGACTCTAATCTAGGTCCTACAAACCAATCAGCACAAACACCCAGTCTTTTCCTAGGATCCCAATAGCTCTTAATTTTAAATGGTCTCGAATTTGAAGAGTATCTCCAGCCATGATTAAGTGAATAATAAATTTTTGTTTTTTTGATTTTTGAAAGTTTAAAAAATTTATCAATCATAATTTTTGAATTTTCTTTTTTATTATTCTTGTTTTTATTAATCTTTTTATTTGCCCAATCAAATGTACTTTGAAGGGTCCATAAATCATATTTTGATTTAAACCTTTTTTTTGAGTTTTCATTTCCAGCCCAACCAAGAATTGGATCTTCAAAAAGATAGCTGCTATTTGAATTCTTACTTTTTTTGATAGCAATCATAGTAGTAATATTAGCATCCATTTTTATAGATTTATTTAAAAAAGAATTATTTATAAATTTATTAGAAAGTTTTTTTAGTTGCGGAAAAGGACAAGTTAAAATAAGGTTTTTAAAAGATCTCATTTTTCCATCATCAAATAACAAATACCAGAGTTTGTTTTTATAATAGATTTTTTTTAATTCACTATGGTAGTTGCAATTAATTTTCTTAAGCAAATATTTACTAATATCGTTGTTCCCATTTTTGCCAATTATCTTTAGATGTTTTTTATCCTCTTTTTTTTTTGAATTAAGAAAAACGTGTTTGCCATTCCATACCTTTAAAATTTTTTTTTTTATTAAATTTTTAGTAAATTTTTTAAATTCTTCAGTTTTTGGTGAAATATATTGGGTGCCATGATCGAAACCTGTTTTACCTTTTATTCGTTTAAAAGATGCGCGACCACCTGGGCCTCTTGCTTTGTCGAAAAGAATTACTGAATATTTTTTATTTAGAAGATTTGCAATTGTGGATCCAGATATACCAGAGCCAATTATACAAAATTCGCTCATTTACCAGCAACAACCATTCCCTCTATTAACATGGTTGGTGAGTTAGTTTGATATTTAAACTCCAAATCATTTGCTAAGGTGATATTTTGAAACATATCTTTAAAGTTACCTGCTATTGTAATTTCATTTATTGGATATTTAAACTCACCATTTTCAACCAAAAACCCTGTTGCTCCAACTGAATAATCTCCGGTCACAATATTACTCCCATGTCCTATAGTTTCAGTAATATAGAGACTTTTTGAATCTGAATTTAATAAATCATTAAAACTAGTATTTCCATTTTCAAAATAAAGATTACTAGTTCCTCCACATCTTCCATTAGATTTAAGATTTAATTTTTTTCCATTGTATGTATCAATCAAATAATGTTTTAAAATTCCTTCATCCACTAGTTTAAGTGTATCAGTCTTTACTCCTTCAGTATCAAAATTTCTTGAGCCTAATCCTTTGAGCATATCAGGTTTGTCAAATACATTAATTTTATCTGAGAATATTTTTTGGTTAATTTTATCTTTTAGAAAGGAAGTTCCTCTTGATATTGCTGATGACGAAATAGCGCTTGCAAAAGTACTTAATATTCCCTTAGCTATTCTTTTATCAAAAATTATAGCAATTTTTTCACTCCCGATTTTTTTTGGATTTAATTTTCTAATAGCTTGATTAGCAGCTAGATTTCCTAATTTCTCTGCATCATCTAGATCTTTAAGAAAACATTTGCTAGAATATTCGTAATCTCTTTCCATGCTTTTTTCATCTTTTGCAACTGTTACACTCGATGCTATAAATGAGGATGTTTTGTAACCATCACAAAAACCTTCACTATTAGCTAAAACAAAATTAGATTTATTTTGAGTAAAACTAGATTCAGTATTGACGATTTTTTTATCGTTTGAAGCAGCAGCCTCTAATTTTTTTAAATAATCTATTTTTTGATCATTCGCTATATGACTATCATCATAAAGATCTAAATCTCTAACTTCTTTTGCTAATAAATCTTTGTCTGGTAAGGAATTAAATTCATCCTCAGGAGTATTTTTTGTAGTTTCGACACATTTTTCTATCAAAATATTCAGATTATCATTAAGCAAATTAGAGGATGATATTGATGATTTTTTTTTACCAATATAAGTCGTGATACTTATGCCTAGATCATCTGACCTGTTAGACTCATCTAATTTACTATTTCTAAAATTAACAGTTTCAGAAACTGAATTTTTTACAACAACACTTGAGTCTGTTGCGCCTAATTTCTTGGCTAAGCCTAAGCAATATGATGCTTTTTTCTCTAAAAATTCTTGATCTTTAACCATTTAAAGTTTTGTACCACCCACAGTCATCTTATCGATTAATATTGATGGTTGTGCAACACCTACAGGTACACCTTGTCCTGCTTTACCACATGTCCCAATACCAGGGTCCATCATCATGTCATTTCCTACCATGGAAACTTCTTTTAAAATTGAAGGACCATCACCAATTAACGTCGCACCTTTTATTGGAGATCCAATTTTACCGTCAACAATTTCATATGCTTCAGTGCAATTAAATACAAATTTTCCAGATGTAATATCAACTTGTCCACCACCAAAACTAACTGCGAAAATACCTTTGTCGACAGCTTTAATCATTTCTTCTTGAGTCTGCTTACCGCTTAACATCATCGTATTTCTCATTCTTGGTAGAACTATATGTTTATAGTTTTCTCTTCTTCCACTTCCAGTAGATCTTGTTTTCATCAAACGTGCGTTTAGTCTGTCTTGCATAAAATTTTTTAAAATTCCATTTTCAATTAAAACCGTTTTTTCTGTTGGCGTTCCCTCATCGTCAATAGTAAGACTACCTCTTCTATTATCAATGGTACCATCATCAATAATTGTAACTCCTTCACTTGCAACTTTTTGGCCCATTAGATTATGAAATGCTGAAGTTTTCTTTCTATTAAAATCTCCCTCTAAACCATGACCAACAGCCTCATGAATTAATATTGCTGGCCATCCAGGTCCTAGAACAACCTTCATTTCACCTGCTGGCGCAGGTTTGCTCTCCAAATTCACTGATGCTATTCTTAAAGCCTCATCACAAACACTTTTCCAATTTTCATCTTTTAAATATGAGTCGTAAGATTGTCTTCCACCAACACCATATACACCTGTTTCTTTTCTTCCATCTTTCTCGAGCATAACTGATACGTTAAATCTTATTAAGGGTCGAACATCTGACAAAGTCTCTCCACCACATCTAATTATCTCAACAGACTTTTGCTCTCCCAAAAAATTAGCTGTAACTTGTTTAACTTTGTCACCTTTAGATCGTAAATAATCATTTACATCGTTCAATATTTTAATTTTTTCATTAAGAGATTTTTGCTCAATTGGATTAATATTGTCATAATACTTTTTATTTGATTTAGGAATTTCATGATTATAAGTACCCTTGGCAGATTTTAATGTAGACTTTAAATTTTCTGAAGATTGTTTTAAAGAGTTCTTGGAAATTTCATTAGAGTGAGAATAAGCCACTACTTCATCAGATATAGCTCTAAAACCAAATCCTAAATCTGAATTATAATTTGAATTTTTAATTTTGTTATCGTCTAATAATATTGATTCAGATTTCGAATTTTCTAAATATAATTCACCATCATCACATTTTCGCAAAGTGTCTGAAATAATACTTTCAGCCTCTTTTCTAGATAGGTCAGATTTTTCGAAGAAATTACTCATAAAATACATTAAATAGATTGTTTCATAGAATTTTCAACTAGAGTATTTTACGCATGTACATTTATAAGACAAATCAGTATTAAATCCTACAATTATGAAAGTTTATTTTAATAATTCTTGTAAAATTTGTAAGGCTGAAATTGATCTTTATAAAAAAGAAAAAATAAACGAAATCAATTGGGTTGATATTACAAACAATGAGTTGGCCGAAAAAGAAACCTCTAAAGATAGCAAACAGCTTTTAAGAAGACTTCATGTAAAAGATGGTGATAATGTTTTAGGAGGCGCAAAAGCATTTTTATTGTTATGGAAAAAAATACCAAAATATAGATTTCTTTATAATTTTTTTAAGTTACCAATAATTTTCAATATATTTTCTGTAGTATATGAAATAGTAGCTTTTTTTCTTTATATTAAGAATAGAAAACAATTGAAAAAACTAACTAAAGAAAAATAATAAAAATTTACTTAATAAAGACATAGAGGCTATAAACATTACTAAAACTATAGAATACATTAATAATACAATATTATTTTTTTTTCTTCTAAGTCTCACAAAATCTTTATCATCTAAATCTGACACATCTCTTTCTCCGATGACAGGATAATCATAAGTAAATCTCCATGTACTATCACCAAGTCTTGGATCTAAGTTATTTAAATAAGTTATCCAAGCTATGATGTATCTAAAGACTAAATATAAAATTACAAAAAAAATAGACCCTAAAATCATAAGATATAATACCTAATTAAATCTTATTATTTAATTATTATTTTTGGCTCTTTTTCTAGCAATGAGTTGTGTTAAAGAGTCTACCATGGTGTCTGAGGCTTTAAAAATATCCACATTTCTAAACTCGTGGGAAAGATTTTTTTCTGGATTTGTTTTATCTTCTATGACAATTCCCTCATCCGGAGAATTATTTTTAATATAAATCAATAGTAACCATTCATCGTCTGATGACTCGTCCCATTTTATAAAAACTTCTCCAGTTTCAAATCTTCTATCTATACATCGAAAAATTGACATATCTCGTGTAATATGTCTTTTATTTAGTTGAAATACTAAACTGCTTGCGCTTCTATAAAAACTTTCAAGTGCAAATTCAATTTTTTGTCTCGCTAAAGTATATTCCTTTTCTTTTTCTAATAAAGTTTCTCTGTCTTCGTCACCTTGAAGTTTGACTCCTAGCGCTTCAACTCTCTCTTTGATTTTTTGATCCCGCAGTAATCTGTATTTTTCTTTAAGTTTGTCAATTCTCTCTTGTAATCCAGAATAATCTTCTCTTTTTTCTTTTAACGAAATTTTCTCAAGTTTTTCTAATTCCTTGACCTCTCTTATTCTAAATTTTTCAATTTGTTTATCTAATCTTAATTGTTTTAAAAATTGTTTTTGTTTTTCTGCTTGTTCTATCCTCAAAAGTGCTTGCTCTTTTCTTAAAAATAATTTTATGTCTTTAGTCCTTTGTCTTTCTAATCTTTCTTCTTCTTTAAGTGTTTGTTCTTTCAACTTTAATCTTAAAATTTCCTCATCTTTTTTTCTTTTTGCCTCTTCTATTTTTTCCCTTCTTTCTTTTTCAATTTTTTCTATCTTAATTCTTCTTTTTTCATCGGTTTTTAATATCTTATAACTGGAAATAATCTCTGAAATTTTGTCAAAAAAACCTTGAATATAT
>CACJMP010000022.1:0-10381 GCA_902594595.1 uncultured Pelagibacteraceae bacterium
TTAAAATACTTAAATTTAAAATCTAAAAACTACTATTAATATTATTTATTATAAAAGCCTTTATACCAATTAAAAGTTTCAATCAAAGCATTCTGTAGTTTTGAAAAATGAAATTTTTTTGGGTAATTAATTTTTTTTAACAATTTTCTATTTGAAATACTAGTTTTATATATTTCGTTCTCTTTTTTAGGACAATACTTGATCTTTAGTTTACTATCATCAATTTTGGAAATTGTATTAATTATTTGCTTTACGCTTAAAGAGTTACCTCCAGAGATATTTAATGTGCCTTCAAACTTTCTAAAATTTAAAAGCATCTTTTCAATTATCTTACAAACATCTTTTATATAAATGAAATCTCTTGTTTGATTTCCATCGCCATAAATATTTGTTGTTTTATCATTTATCTTATTTTTGATTAAATTGTGAATTAAATTATTTTTATGGGACGAGTAAGGCCCATATAAGTTTGAAAATCTTAAGATTATTGAATTAACTTTGTGCTTTTTTGTATGATAATACACTATTCTTTCACCTATATCTTTGGTTAATCCGTAATAAGACTCTGGATTTTTATTACTTTCTTCGATAAATTTTTTGTTGAGATTACCGTAAATTGCTCCAGCTGTAGATGCAAAAATTACTTTTTTTATATTATTTAGATAAGCCGATCTCATAACATTACTAACCGCATAAATATTTTTTTTAATAGAAATATCAGGATATAAATTAGACTCATTTACACCTGTTTGGGCTGCTAAAATGATTATTACATCCAGATTTTTAAGTTTTTTAGTATCTTTATAATTCGTAAAGTCAATTTTTTGTGCTGATTTGTGATATTTTAGATTAGATTTTATCTCATAATTATCAAATACTTTTATTTTGAATTTTTTATTCTGCTCCAGGTGTAGCTTTAGATTTGTGCCTACGAATCCAAGTCCGCCTAACAATCCAATTGTTAATTTTGACATAATAAATTTACTCAATTATACATCATTTAGAAATTTTTACAGATGAAAATAATTGTTTTTGGAGGTGATGGATTTTGTGGATGGCCGACATCTCTAAGATTATCTAGAGATGGTCATGAAGTTTTGATTATTGACAATTTATCTAGGAGAAAAATTGATTATAAATTAGGGCTAAGATCCTTAGTAAAGATTCAATCAATCTCAAAAAGAGTACAAACATGGAATAAAATAAATAAAAAAAAAATAAAATTCTTAAAAATAGATACATCTAAAGAATATAAAAAATTAGAAAAAGCTTTTGTAAAATTTAAACCAAATGCAGTTATTTATTTTTCAGAGCAGAGATCGGCTCCATACTCTATGAAAAATATTCACACAATGAATTACACAATTGAAAATAATCTATTAGGAAATAATAATGTTTTATATTTAATTGCTAAATACAATAAAAATTGCCACTTTATTCATTTAGGTACTATGGGTGTTTACGGTTATGAGTTTTCTAAACAACTTGTACCAGAAGGTTATTATAATTCAAAGCTGTACTACAATAAATCAAAGTATATTAAAAAAAAAATTTTACATCCAGCTGATCCAGGAAGTATTTATCATATGACTAAAGCCCAAGATGAACTTTTATTTCAACTTTATAATAAATTATATAAACTAAAAATTACTGATTTACATCAAGGTGTTGTTTGGGGATTTTCAACAAATGAAACTAGGTTGCATCCGGATTTAATTAACAGAATTGATTATGACGGAGACTATGGAACTGTTTTAAACAGATTTTTTATGCAATCAATCATTGGTCATCCATTAACTATTTACGGGACGGGTGGTCAAGTACGTCCATTCATTAATATACAAAATACAACTGATTGTATTTCTTTAGCTATCCAAAATCCACCAAAAAAAAATAAAGTTCGTATTCTAAATCAATTATGCGAAGCAAAAAAAATCAAAGATCTTGCTTTGCAGATATCGAAAATAACCAAAGCTAAATATAAAAGTTTTAAAAATCCCAGGATAGAAAGAGAAAATAATTCACTAATAGCAAAACCTATTGGCCTACTAAATATGGGATTAAATTTAATTAAAATATCAGACGAAAAACTTCTGGAAGAGTATAATTTTTTAAAAGTAAATAAAATAAATTTCAAAAAAAAATTAATTATACCGTCTTCTACATGGAAAATTAAATAGAAAATTCACTAAAATTATCGATATCTTTTTCATAATATTTTTTATCAACTATATTTTCCTGCAGTATTGGACCACCGTCCTTAAAAACTAATTTATAATCAATTTCAGGATATTTTGAAGCTACACCGTGGATCAAACCACTCCACCAATCTTTATTTTTAATTGTTACATGTGGATCCTGACCATTTGGTAAAATTTGTTTTGTTGGGTTTATTGCTATTGCAAAAAAAACAAATAAAGAGGCTAAGGAGAAAATTTCATTAAGCACCCAAGTTACATCTGTTGCGTGTATATGTTCCATAACATCAGTACAAATTACACAATCATACTTATTTGATTTTAAGTTAATTTTTTGAAGTCCAGGTTCAAATATTTCATAACTTTTAATTTTTAATTCTTTTTTGAGAGAAGTTTTTTTACCGTCTATAACTATTTCTAACTCATAGTGACCACCTTTGCCTCCACCATAATCCAAGAGTGTTTTTGGGTTATGTTTTTCAAATATTGAACTCATAAATGGTAAATATTTAATAGGTTTTTTTCCTGGAAAAGCTTTATTAACTTTTTCAAAAACTTTTCCATCTCTAATCTTTAAAAGACCTTTGCCATGAACATTCATATAGTTTTCTATAAGTTTAAAATAATATGGAGAAGGCTTTTCTTTTGTGCATTCATAAATTAGTTTTTCTTTTTTCTCATCACTGTCAGCAATTTTAATATTTCTGAAATGATACATAAAAAGATTTTGAACCATTTCTTTTGACTCTAAATTTCCTCTGTTACCTTTAATGATATCTAGTTCTGACATTTGGGATAAGTTATCTTTATTTATTTTATCAGCTATAAGATTAGTTTTTTCCAAATTTTGAATTTTTATATTATTTTGATTTTCATTTATTGTTTCTAATAAAGTATATTGACCATAACCAGGAATCCAATCTTTAAAATTTTTATTTAAGATTTTAGAATTCCATAAATCTAAAAATTTTATTCCATTCTGGTTTTTTTGTAATATTAAAAACCCTCCCCACGCATAAGAGTAATTTATGCTAAAGAATTTTTTTTTTGAAAATATTGCTAAATCAAAGTTTTTTAGTTTATCTAATTTATTGATAAAAGATTTATTAAAAAAACAATCAATATCTGTATGTATAAATATTTCATTATTTTTTACATCTTGTTCTAATACTTTTTTTAAATTTAAATACCTTTTTTGTACAGAGATATATAGTTTAAAGAAAAAATTTGAAAAATTTTTTTCTTTATTATCTAAATTTTCTGGACCTTTCTTTTCTGTTATTTCTTTTATTGACCTTATTTTATTGATTTCATAACCACTTAATTGTGAAATTTCATTAAAATCTAATTTTTGGTTACGGATTTCTAAATTTTTATTTAATTTTTTTAAATTTGTAATCTGATGATTTGTTAAATCAAAAGTATCAAAAATAATTCTGGTTCTATTCTCCGATAAATTTAAAGATTTTAAAAAGATTTGAGCCCAAGAAAATAAACCATTAGTGAACACTGAATGAATTAAATATTTATTTTTCATTTAATTTTTTTTAGAAATTTATTTATAAATATTTTTATAAGCTTGCTAAATTTTATATTGTTAATTTGATATTGAGGAACATAAGTATATTTATTAGTATCATTAAGATAAAATTTATTGTAACCAAAATTATTATATTTATCTTTAATAAGTTCTCCTTGGTAAGGTATCTTGAACTCGTCGTCATTAGTTTTTTCTAAAACTGCATATATTCCAACATTTGAGTTTGTTTTAAAATTAAAGCAATCTAAAAGTTCTTTATTCTGCGGGATGTGAAATAATTTTTTTGTTCCACTTTTTGTTTTTAAATTAGTATCTATGACAAAACTTTTGAATACAATGTTATAATTATTGGCAGCGGCAATGCCTTCAAAAAAAGATGGATCAATTGAATAATAACCATTTGTATTTATCAATCTTTGATTAATAATTATCAAGCCACCTTTTTTGCATAATTTATGCACAGTTTTATATGCCTCAGCAAAATTAAATATATGTTCACATGAACCAAGATCTGTAACAACATCAAAATTATTAAATAATTTTTTATTTTCAAACGGTTTATTTAAATCATGTTCTATTGAATTATGTTCTTTATTAATATCAATACAGAAATATTTCTCAAATCCAATGTCCTTATAAAATTTTTTAGCAGATGATTTATTTGGATAGTTAACTTCATTATCAATCTCAAAATTTTTCAATCCTGATTTTTGATATAAATCTCTCAAATCCTCATTTGAAACTTTTATTTCTTGAGAACCAATTTCGATAATTGACCTTTTGTCTTTTAATAAGCCATTAGACTTTAATTCTAAGAAATTTTGAATTGCTGCAATTGAAAGGCCCATAAATTTGTTCTAAATTCCTTATACCTTTTTTTGATTTTTTTAAAATAATTATGTCAGGTGTAATGTTAAACAAATATAAAATATAAAACCTAAATAAAAAAATTTTTTTCAGTGCATAAATCAAGCCAATTGAGCTATTAGTACTGGTCAGCTACATGCGTTACCGCACTTCCACACCCAGCCTATCAACGTGGTGGTCTACCACGGCTCTATAGGAAGAACTAGTTTTAAGGTGAGTTTCCCGCTTAGATGCTTTCAGCAGTTATCTCGTCCATACTTAGCTACCCGGCACTGCAGCTGGCGCTACAACCGGTCCACCAGTGGTATGTTCAACCCGGTCCTCTCGTACTAGGGTCAACTCCTCTCAATTCTTCTACACGCATAGCAGATAGGGACCGAACTGTCTCACGACGTTCTGAACCCAGCTCACGTACCACTTTAATTGGCGAACAGCCAAACCCTTGGGACCTGCTCCAGCCCCAGGATGTGATGAGCCGACATCGAGGTGCCAAACACTGCCGTCGATATGAGCTCTTGGGCAGTATCAGCCTGTTATCCCCGGCGTACCTTTTATCCGTTGAGCGATGGCCCTTCCACTCAGAACCACCGGATCACTATGACCGACTTTCGTCTCTGCTCGACTTGTCAGTCTCACAGTCAGGCAAGCTTATGCCATTGCACTCTACGAACGATTTCTGACCGTTCTGAGCTTACCTTCGCACGCCTCCGTTACTATTTGGGAGGCGACCGCCCCAGTCAAACTACCCACCATACAATGTCTTGATGCCGGATAACGGCAATCAGTTAGATATCAAGAAAAACAAAAGAGGTATTTCACTGATGACTCCACTAAAGCTGACGCTTTAGCTTCAATGTCTCCCTCCTATGCTAAATATGTTTTTCCTAATACCAATGTAAAGTTGCAGTAAAGGTGCACGGGGTCTTTCCGTCTAACTACGCGAACTCCGCATCTTCACGGAGAATTCAATTTCACTGAGTTGATGTTGGAGACAGCGGAGAAATCGTTACGCCATTCATGCAGGTCGGAACTTACCCGACAAGGAATTTCGCTACCTTAGGACCGTTATAGTTACGGCCGCCGTTTACTGGGGCTTCAGAAATGAGCTTGCACCCATCGCATTAACCTTCCAGCACCGGGCAGGCGTCAGACCCTATACATCCACTTACGTGTTAGCAGAGCCCTGTGTTTTTGATAAACAGTCGCTTCTCCCTGGCTTGTGCCACCTTTTTTTAGTTGCCTAAAAAAAGGTCTTCCTTATTCCGAAGTTACGGAAGCATTTTGCCGAGTTCCTTCAACATCATTCTCTCAAGCGCCTAAATATACTCTATTAATCCACCTGTGTCGGTTTAGGGTACGGTCTAATGATGGAGCTCTTTCTTGGAACCTTTTCGCGGCAAACTCAATCCATTAAGAGCTTACAACTTACAAGATTCGTCACTACCATCTGGTAAAGGAATATTAACCTTTTTTCCATCGACTACGGCTTTCGCCCTCGCCTTAGGTGCCGACTAACTCTGCGCGGATTAACCTTGCGCAGAAACCCTTGGATTTTCGGCGAAGAAGTTTTTCACTTCTTTTATCGTTACTTATGTCAGCATTCGCACTTCTGATACCTCCAGGATCCTTCACAGGTATCCCTTCACAGGCTTACAGAACGTTCCGCTACCAGTTACAATTTTCGAAAAAATTATAAATCCACAGATTCGGTATATGATTTTAGCCCCGTTACATCTTCGGCGCAGAAACTCTATTAGACCGGTGAGCTGTTACGCTATCTTTAAAGGATGGCTGCTTCTAAGCCAACCTCCCGGCTGTTAAGGAATTTCCACATCCTTTCACACTTAATCATAATTTTGGGACCTTATCTGGTGGTCTGGGCTCTTTCCCTCTCGACCATGGACCTTAGCACCCACAGTCTGTCTGCTGAAGAACAATGTTTAGCATTCGGAGTTTTATTAGGTTTGGTAAGAATCTCTTCCCCCTAGCCCATTTAGTGCTCTACCTCTAAACATCTATTTATTCAACGCACTACCTAAATAGTTTTCGCGGAAAACCAGCTATCTACGAATTTGGTTGGCCTTTCACCCCTTACCACAAGTCATCCAAAGACTTTTCAACGTCAACTGGTTCGGTCCTCCGGCAAGTGTTACCTTGCTTTCAACCTGCTCATGGTAAGCTCATTCGTTTTCGGGTCTAATTCATTAAACTATTCGCCCTATTAAGACTTGCTTTCGCTACGCCTACACCTAGATGGCTTAAGCTTGCTTAATAAATTAAGTCACTGACCCATTATACAAAAGGTACGCCGTCACTCTAAAAAGAGCTTCGACTGATTGTAGGCATGCGGTTTCAGGTTCTATTTCACTCCCCTAATAGGGGTTCTTTTCACCTTTCCCTCACGGTACTAGTTCACTATCGGTCACTGAAGAGTATTTAGGTTTAGAGGGTGGTCCCCCTATATTCGAGCAGGATTTCACGTGTCCCGCTTTACTCAAGAATTTAATTAAACATTACTTTTACGGGACTATCACCCTCTATGGTTAGTCTTTCCAAACTATTCAAATTTTTTTAATTAAACTACTGGCCTAATCCGCTTTCGCTCGCCACTACTAACGGAATCTCAATTGATTTCTTTTCCTCTGGTTACTTAGATGTTTCAGTTCTCCAGGTTGTCTCTTTAAACCTATGTATTCAGTTTAAAGTACCACATAAAGTGGTGGGTTTCCCCATTCGGAAATTTTCGGATCAAAACTTACATACAGCTCCCCGAAACTTATCGCAGTATATCACGTCCTTCATCGGCTTTCAGTGCCAAGGCATCCGCCACACGCCCTTAAACGCTTGATTTATGCACAGAAAAAAATTCTGTGTAGAATCAAATTTTTATTTTGAACACTAGCTAATAACATTACTAATGTTCGGATATAGATATTGATATTAATTATTATTTTTATTAACAATTTTTATAACTAAGTGTTTTGGTGGAGGATAGCGGGATCGAACCGCTGACCTCCTGAATGCAAATCAGGCGCTCTCCCAGCTGAGCTAATCCCCCAATAATCAATCATTTGGTGGGCCGAGAAAGACTCGAACTTTCGACCCCACCCTTATCAAGGGTGTGCTCTAACCAACTGAGCTACCGGCCCCCATTCAAGAGAAACACTGAATCTAAGAAGAGAAATGAGGACGGTCAACATTAACCTGTATATTTTTTAGAATAAAATTTTACTTTTATTCATCCTTAGAAAGGAGGTAATCCAGCCGCAGGTTCCCCTACGGCTACCTTGTTACGACTTCACCCCAGTCGCTGACTATACCGTGGTCAAGGGTATTAAACCTTGCCTTAAGGTAGAACCAACTCCCATGGTGTGACGGGCGGTGTGTACAAGACCCGGGAACGCATTCACCGTGGCACGCTGATCCACGATTACTAGTAATTCCAGCTTCATGCACTCGAGTTGCAGAGTGCAATCCGAACTGAGGTATTTTTTAAGGATTTGCTAAACGTCGCCGTCTTGCTTCCTGTTGTAAATACCATTGTAGCACGTGTGTAGCCCAACACGTAAGGGCCATGAGGACTTGACGTCATCCCCACCTTCCTCCAGCTTATCACTGGCAGTTCTTTCAGAGTGCCCAACTAAATGATGGCAACTAAAAGTGAGGGTTGCGCTCGTTGCGGGACTTAACCCAACATCTCACGACACGAGCTGACGACAGCCATGCAGCACCTGTGTTTCGTCCGGCCGAACCGAAAACTTTAATCTCTTAAAGTCGCGACGAACATGTCAAGTGTTGGTAAGGTTCTGCGCGTATCTTCGAATTAAACCACATGCTCCACTACTTGTGCGGGTCCCCGTCAATTCATTTGAGTTTTAACCTTGCGGTCGTACTCCCCAGGCGGTGTGTTTATCGCTTTCACTGCGACACTGAAAATAAATTTCCAACGTCTAACACACATCGTTTACGGCATGGACTACGAGGGTATCTAATCCTCTTCGCTACCCATGCTTTCGTTCCTCAGCGTCAGTATTGATCCAGAAAGCTGCCTTCGCAATTGGTATTCTTTCTAATATCTACGAATTTCACCTCTACACTAGAAATTCTGCTTTCCTCTATCAAACTCTAGCTGAAAAGTTTTGATGGCAGTTCCAGAGTTAAGCTCTGGGATTTCACCACCAACTTTTTCAACCACCTACGAACTCTTTAAGCCCAGTAATTCCGAACTACGCTAGGTCCCTTCGTATTACCGCGGCTGCTGGCACGAAGTTAGCCGGACCTTCTTATTCGGGTACAGTCATTTTCTTCCCCGACGAAAGAGCTTTACAACCCAAAGGCCTTCTTCACTCACGCGGCATCGCTGCATCAGAGTTTCCTCCATTGTGCAAGATTCCCCACTGCTGCCTCCCGTAGGAGTTTGGGCCGTGTCTCAGTCCCAATGTGGCTGATCATCCTCTCAAATCAGCTATTGATCACAGTCTTGGTAGGCCATTACCCTACCAACAAACTAATCAAGTGCAGGCTCATCCATTGGTGCATAAAGCTTTCTCCGTAAAGACTTATCCAGTATTAGCACAAGTTTCCTCGTGTTATTCCAGGCCAAAGGGTAGATACCCACATGTTACTCACCCGTCTGCCACTAAGTATTGCTACTTCGTTCGACTTGCATGTGTTAGGCGTGCCGCCAGCGTACGTTCTGAGCCATGATCAAACTCTCAAGTTTAAAAACGGCGCACACTAGCTTCTATATAAATTCTAAGAAAAAAATTTATATAATGTTGAAGTGTGTACGACAAATTTTGGTAACCTTAACCGTCCACACTTCTCTTCTTAAATCTTAACTTTTTTAATAGCTAATTGAGCCAAAAAGGCTCAATAATCCTCATTAACTTATTGTAATTTCAATAATTATTAGAGAAAGTTTGATGCTTATAGGCTAATATTAAGGGAAATCAAGCATTTAGGGAAATAAAAAAGACAAAAAAGCATCAATTTACGGGGTTTTTTTTGATAATTTTATGTTTAAATCCAACTTAAATACTAAATCCAAACAAATGCAAATTTTTGAACAAATTTTTAAAAAGGGTAATCGAACGATCTTTTCACTTACATTGCTAATGATTGTAGCGATCATCGCAATGAATTACCACAATTACAAAAAGAGCATGAATGAGACGAACATAAAAAATCTTATAAACAACGTATATTTCAAAAAAACTTTAAAAAACTTGTTTAATCAATTTAATCCAAAATATGAAAAAGTTTATCATAATGTATTAAAAGGCCAATCGCTTAGTAATATTTTTGATAATTACTCTGTAAGTAAAAATGAAATAGAGCTTGTCAAAAAAAGTCTAGCCAAAAATTATAAAATCAGTAATCTGAAAGTAAATGATTTGTTAGAATTTACAATCGATCGGTCAAATCAAAAAATAATTGAATTTTCTTATCCAGTTTCAAAAACAAAAAAAATATATTTATCAAGAAGTGAAAATTTCAAATTTTTTAACGAAAAGATTATTACAACTAAACTTGTAAAAAAAATTATTTATGAAGAGAATATTATCATGAATAGTTTATATAAATCTGCTGTGGATACAGGAATTCCTGATAGTATAATTGTTGAGTTTGCAAGAATTTATGGATTTGAAATAGATTTTCAAAGAGATATTAGAAAAAAAGACTCATTTCAAATAATGTATGAAATTTTTAAAGATGAAGATGATGAGATTATTGAAAAAGGTAATATCTTATTTGCTAATCTTAACGTGCAGGG
>CACJMP010000023.1:0-9556 GCA_902594595.1 uncultured Pelagibacteraceae bacterium
TTATAATTTTTCTATTTTTTGAGTAAAAAGTAAAAAAAACAATTAGCAAAAGTAGAAGTATGCCAAGTAAAAAATCACTTACTTTATTAAAAAAGTAGATGTCTATCCAATTTGAAACCCAATTGAAACTTTTGATATAATTTTCTGGATTATCTACTCGAAAATTTGGACCTGCACCTGCTTTAGCCCATTGTTCAAACCAATCGTTTGATGATTTTGCTTCATTAATTAAAGACCATTCTAAATTAGAAAAGCAACTAATACTTACAGGATATATGATACAACCCGAATTAAAAATGTTTATTATTACTAAAAAAAAACCAAGAGAACTAAATAGATAAAAATAAAAATTTTTAAATAAATTTAAAAATAAATTATAATTTTTAAATTTAATAAATACTGGGATAAGTATTAATAAATACAAAACGTAAAAAGCTTTTAAGGAAATAATTAAACCCAATAGTATTATAATCTTAGAAAAAATTTTGGTTTCATCAGTTGACTGTCTGTATAAACTCAGAACCTCGATAAATAATACCAGAATTAATATTTGAGCAGAACGATCTGTTCCGTGTTCAGCTATTCTGTAGAAAAATATGTTAATGAATAAAAATGATAAAAAAGTTAAATAAAAGATAAAATCAAATTTTTTATTGTGGTAATCATTCTTCAATTTGAAAATTAAGATCAAATTAGAAGTTCCAAAAAACAAAATTGCCCCCAAACTAAATAAAAAGTATTCAATTATAGGTAAATAAAATAATGAATTTAGATAAAAAATTGATGAGGGTGTTCTAAATGCATGAACAAGATGTCCTATTCCGATTATTAATTTTTCTTGAGTTAAATAATAAGTATAAGGAAAATGATAATAAGGAAAATCATCATGTGTTTTGGCTGCCAATAATGCAATCATTAATATTCCAAATATAAAAAAAATATATTTTAAATATTTTTTCAATAATTTTTTATTTTTAAAAAAGTGAAATACGAAAGAAATAATCCCAATGATTATAATAATTGTGTTATGAACAAATCCGTGTTTAAAAAAAAAATGTGTCAAATATGATAAAAATGTCAAAAAAAATAAGCTTCCAAGAATATTGTACTCGAATTCAATATCTATGGAATTTTTTAAAATCTTTTGAAGAAACAAACTATATCCGAGAACTGAAAGTATTATTATTACGTAAGATGATAAATAAATTAATAAATTCATTTATATATTTCTATATTTTTTTTTATAATATTACAAAAAAGTTATTGAAATTATTTGATTTAAAAAGTTAAAAATATGAGATAAATCAATTTATAGTTACTTTTAAAATAATAAAAATCTTGTGTATTTGTGAACAATCTAACACTAATAATCCCAGCCAAAAATGAAAAAGAATCTCTTCCTAGAGTATTAGATGAGTTAAAAATTTATAATCTAAAAATTTTAATTGTTTTAGAAAGGGAAGATAAAGAGACAATTGAGTCAATAAAAAATTATAATTATGAAATTCTTTATCAAAACGGTAAAGGTTATGGTGATGCATTAATTAGTGGCATCAACTCAGTTGAAACAGAGTTATTTTGTATATTCAATGCCGATGGATCATTCGATCCAAAAGAGTTAATTAGAATGTTTGATCAACTAAATGATAAAAAAGCTGATTTTGTTTTTGGTACAAGATATGAAAAAAACTGTGGTAGTGATGATGATACAATCATAACATTAATTGGTAATTTTATTTTTACTAGAATCGGAAATTTATTATTTGGTTTAAATTTAACAGATATTTTATACACTTATGTTATAGGCAAAACATCCATAACTAGAGGCTTAAATTTGAGATCTAAAGATTTTAAATTTTGTGTTGAATTACCAATCAAAGCTAAAAGAAAAGGTTACAAATTAGTAAATTCTAAAGCTTACGAAAGATTAAGAATCGGTGGAAAGAAAAAAGTCAATCCGTTTAAAGACGGATTGATAATACTAATTTACTTAATTAAACTTTTTTTTATTAGAGATTAATATTTTATATTTAAACTTAAATAATTTTGAATATATTAAAGTGTATACTAAAATATTAACTAAAATTAGAATAATTAAAACTTGGGTATTATAAATATTATAACTTCCAAAAAATAAAACTATTAAATTATAGAAATTAATTATAAAGCTAGAATAATTATTACAAACTAGATTGTTTAATTTAAATTTTTTTTTCAAATAATAAAATAATAAGTGATGAAAATGTTTGCTATCTGGAGCAACTGGAGACTTTCCTAGTTTGAATTTTCTTAATATTGAAAATAAATTTTCAAAACAAGGATACCACAATAATAGCACTACAAAAAAAGGAGATATATTTGAGTTAAAATTATGAATTTTTATTAAAATAAAACCAATAAAAAGTCCTAATAAATAGGCTCCGGAGTCACCCAAGTAAAATTTATTTAAAAGGTTAAAAGTAATTAAAATGAATAAAAAATAACAAAAGTGTATAAAATTAAGATCGGTCAAGTTGATCCCAGCTAAAAGATTTAACTTATAAAGAATGGTTAAAACTATTAGATAATATGTGAGTACCAAACCATTTAAACCATCAATGAAATTAGTACCATTAATTAAGATTATTAAACAGAAAGCGCTAAAAAAAATACTTATATAATAATTCTGCAAAGCTTGATCGATGAATATAATTCTGGTCGAAATGGTATCTAGAGTTGAAAAGTGAACAAATAATACTATTAAGATTGATTGATAAAATAATCTTCTTGAGGGCACAGATAAAATTTTCAGATCAGAAAATAATCCAAGCATGAAAATTAAAATCAAAAAAATTAATGTAATTATATCTTTATCTTTAAAAACGAATGATAAAAAAAGGATTAAAAAAATACCACCTGATAAAGGAGTATTCTTTGTTCCTAAAATCTTTTGATGATTTTCACCTGAAAAATTAAGAAAATATCTATTTTTTATAATGTAAAAATTAATACAATAAATTAAAACTGGAATTAAAAAAAAAAACAGAAGTTCCATACTATTTTTTTAAAAAATTAATACTTAACCATATCACGTGGTAAAACGATTTGATAAAATTAAATTTCATATAATAATTATAAACTTTAAAACCATCTTTTATTTTTTGTGCAACTGAGCTTGAGAGTGAATTATCAAGTTTTCTCCACGATGTGAGGGTTTCATTTAAAGATCCTATAAAAATATTTTTTTGGAGAATTTTAAGCCATAAAACAAAATCTTCTTTAGTTTTGAGATTTGGAAATTTAGTTTGTGGGTCAAATATTTCTTTTTTTAAGATTACAGTCGACAACCCAATATCACAAGAACTAATTAAATCTTTTACTTTTTCAAAATTTCTAGAAATTCTTTTACCTAATACTTTGTCATTTTCATCTATTATTTCATAAGAGGTATGAGTAAATTTAAGATTTTTCTCTTTCATGAATCTAATTTGATTTTCTAACTTGTATTTTTTCCAAATATCATCTGCATCTATGAAAGCAATAAATTCACCTTTAGCATTTTCAATTCCTCTATTTCTTGAATAACCTGCGCCAATTGTTTGAGAATTTTTTAAAATTCTAATTTTTTTATGAGGCTTGAATAATTCTTGTAAATAACTTAAATCAGATAAATTTTCATCATCATAAATAATTATTATTTCAAAATAATTATATGATTGATTTAAAATTGAGTTAATTGTTTTTAAAATATATTTTTTTTTTTTATAATATGGAATTATGATTGATACTAAATCTTTAGTCATCTCTATTGTATTTTTCATTAAACGCCTTAATCTTTTTTTGCAATAGCCCAAACTTGGACTGGAAAATTTTTTTCATTTTTAAGATCTCTATGAAACCAAATCCTTGACCAAGTATCGTCTGATCTAAGATTAGATATAACACACTTTTTATTTCCCCAAGAATTAGTAAAAATATTTTTTATTTTAAATCCACACTCCTCTAAGTGATATTTCAGTCCATCCTCTGTCCATCTAGAACAATCAATTGGAACATTATGAACTCTTATTAAGAAAGGAACTATTACAAGAAAGTAACCACCTTGATTTAATAAATCAAATACATTTTTTGTAGCTTTATAAGGATATTTCAAATGCTCCCAAACATTATCGGCTATAACCAAATCAAATTTTCTATCTAAATTATTCGATTTACAAATATCGAAATCTGGAAAGTTAAGCTGTGTAAATGACTTAAACTTGAAGTTTTCTCTCCAATATTCTCCAGCTGAAATTTCAAGTGTATCAAAATTACTCAACTCTAAATTTTCAATATCCTTCTTAATTTGTTTGTATGTTGGATATCGTTCCCAGTGTTCTAAATTTAAGCCAACTTTTTTTGAAAGTCTTTTCAAATTTTTAATAAATTTTCTGTTTGGGCCCAGTTTTTTTTCAAAAAATCTTTGAAAGCTCATTATTATATTTATAACTCCAAATTTTATATTAGAATATGTTAATTTTAAGAAATTCTGATAATTAACTTTGGTAAAATTAACCTTTTTAAACCAAATAAGATGATTAAAAAAAATATATTACTCTTCGCTCCAGAACTTGGTGGTGGTGGAGTTGAAAAAAATCTTTTTTTAATTGCTAATTATTTTTCTAGTAAATTCCAAAAAGTATCAATTATATCGTTATCCCCAGAATATAAAAATAAATTTAAAAAAAATGTTAAATTTATTGCTCCAGTAAGTAAATTCTGGATTGGAATAAAAAATAGACAACTTAAAATAATTATAAGTTTGTTTTTACTAGTTAAATATTATTTTGATAATCCTAAATTTACCGTACTTTCATTTAATGGAAATCTTTATTGTTGTTTGATTTGTAAAATTTTAGGTATAAAAGTTATATTAAGGTCAAATGCTTCTATAACTGGTTGGTCGAAAGGTTTTTTCAGGCATTTTTTATATAAAAATATTTCCAAAATGGCAGACAAAATCATAGTTAATAGTTTGGAATTTAAAGTCGAATACAAAAAAAAATTCGGTATTAAAACTCATTGTATCTATAATCCTCTAAATAAAAATGAAATCATAAAAAATTCAAAAAAAAAGATTTTTTTTTCATTTTTTGAAAAAAACACAACTAACTTTATAAATATTGGTAGATTAGTTGATCAAAAAAATCAAATTACAATTCTCAAATCTTTTAAAAAATTAAAAGAAAAAACAAATTATAAATTTAAATTATTAATAGTTGGAAAAGGCATTAATAAAAACTTTTTAAAAGAATTCATAAAAAAAAATGACCTTGGTAGCCACATAAAAATAATGGATTTTAAAAAAAATCCCTACCCATATCTAAAGAAATCTGAGGTTTTTATTCTATCCTCTTTGTTTGAGGGTTTGCCCAATGTTCTACTTGAAAGCTTATTTTTAAATAAATTTGTAATTTCCAGTAATTGTCCCACAGGCCCTAAAGAAATTTTAGATTATGGAAAAAACGGTTTGTTATTCAAAATGAACGATGAAAATGATCTGTTAAAGAAAATTGTTTATTATCTTCAAAACAAAAAAAAATGTGAATATTTATTAAAAAATGGAGTCAGAAGATTGTGGAGATTTGATTATCATTTTAATTTAAAAAAATACGTTAAATTAATGAATTCATAGTCAAATATGAGAAAGAAAAAAAAAATTTACTATATTGCTGAATTAAATCTACCAAGTAAGTCTGCTTATTCTATTCATGTTATGAAAATGTGTGAGGCTTTTTCAAAACTTAATTACGATACTAATCTTTTTGTTATAAATAAAAGAAATACAAATAAAATTTACAAAATTTATAATATAAATTACAATTTTAAAATTATTTCCCTTTTTAATAATTTTATTTTATTAAATTTTATAACAAGAATATTATTTTCAATTAAAATCCTCTTAAAAAAAACAGATAAAGACGCTTTATTTCTTTCAAGGAGTATAATTTTCTCTTTAATTGCTTGCCTTTTTAAAAAAAAAATTATCTTAGAGTTACATCATCAAATCACAGGTTTTTCAAAAATAATATATTGGTTATTTAAAAAATTTAAATTAATTGAAAATTTAAATTTTATATTTTTAAGTAAAAATTTAAATGACATCTATAAAATTGATAGGAAGAGGTTTTTAGTGCTCGATGATGGCGTAAATATAATTGATTTTAATTTTAAAAAACAGATAAAACATAAAAACACATGTGTTTATATTGGAAGTTTTTTTGAGGGAAAAGGTATTGAACAAATATTTAGATTAGCCAAGAAAAACAAAGAAAATTTTTTTCATATTTATGGAGAGAAACAATATTTAAGATCAAAAAAAAATGAAAAAAATGTCAAAATTTTTGATTATGTACATTACTCAAAAATACCAAAAATCTTATCGAAATACGAAGTTGCACTTATGCCTTATCAAAAAAAAATCAAAGGGAGAGGCTCGATTTGGTTACATAAATATATGTCGCCATTAAAAATGTTTGATTATATGGCGGCAAAAATGATTATAATTGCCTCGAACCTAAAAATATATAAACACATACTTAAACATAATTTTAACTGTATTTTAGTTGATATAAATAAGGACGAGAAATGGTCAAAAGCGATTCAGTATGCTTTTAAAAAAAATTACATAAATAAATCTTTAAGAAAAAATGCTTACAAAACTGCCAAAAAATATACATGGAACAAACGCTGCCAAAAAATAATTAATTTTTTTGAAAAGAGAAAATAATTTAAACAAGAAATTTTATTATCAATAAAAATTTTTTTATTTTAAAAAAATAATCATAGGTATTTTTAAGATCATATTTACATCTAGTAAATTCAAATTTTTCTCACTTTGCTATAATTCTTGGATAAGGAATATGTGTAATAAATTTACCAGAATTATCATAAAAGAAATTTTCTTTTTTTAAAATTTCCTTGTAAAAGTTCCAAGCTCCTAAAAAAACATATATTTTGTTATTCTTTAATTTCTTATATTTAAGCACCTTTATTCTTGTACCAGGTAAAAATTTGCCAATTTTTTGTTTAGTTGTGTCAAAAAAAAAATCAAAATAATCTTCTTTTAAATTACAATAATTAATAATTGTTACTGCCTTTGCGGAAGCACCATAGCCAATGATTTTTTTATTATTGCTTTTAAGTTTTTTAAATAATTCAACTAATTTAGTTTTAGATTTTTTTACTTTTCGTGAGAAATTTTCGTAACATGAAAATTTATGAAGCCCAAATTTTTTTTCTGATATAACATTTTTGGTGAATCTTTGTGAAATTTTAATTTTTTTATTTTTTATTTTTTTAATATAATATCGGTTAGATCCACCATGGACTTTAACATTTTCAACATCATAAATTTCTAGATTATTTTTTTTTAAGATATTTTGTAAAGCTATTGTTGAAAAAACATATATGTGTTCATTATAAAATTGATCATATGAATTTTTCTTAATTGTTTCTAGTAAAGATGGCTCTTCTATAATAAACGTGCCATTATCAGTCAAAATTCTTGATACGTTATAAAAAACTGAGTTGAGATTTGATATATGTGTTATCGTGTTAGCTGAAAAAATTATATCAAATTTTTTATGATCTTTAATTAATCTTTTTACCAACAAATTATCAAAATACTTAATATAAACTTTTAAACCCTTTTTTTGTGCCTCAATGGCTACCTCACCACAAGGCTCTATGCAAGTTATATTGTTTTTATTAAAATTCGATGCAAATGTTCCATCATTGCAGCCAATTTCTAAAATATTTTTAGGCTTATATTTTTTTTTTATTTTTTGTGATAATTTTTTAAATAATTTTTCTACTAATTTTGATTTTGAGGATCTGTACGGATAAGAATTATTGAACATCTTTTCCTTCCTCATATGCCTATTGATCATTACTAATTTTGATCCCTTATCAAACTTGACTTTGAGCCTAAAAACTGGTGGGAAATATTTTTTACTAAAGTTATTTGCAAGTGGCTGATTTCCAAGATCTAAGAATGTTTTTTTCATTTAATATAGTTAAATTCTAATTTTTATAAAAAACCTTAACAAGAGAATTTTTTATCTTTTTTTTATTGAAAAATATAAAATCCTTAGATTTCAAGATCTCAAAATTAAATTCATCACCTATCTCATTTATAACTTTATTACATCCATATTTTTTACTAATTTTAGCATCATCATAATAATCATCAAAAATAACTATTGATTTTTTTGACATTACTTTTTTGACATTTTTCCAGTCTGACAAGATAGTTTTAACAGAATGACCACCATCAATAAATATAAAATCAATCTTTAGTTTTGATTTAATAAATTTTTTTAAGGTAATTTGAGTATCACCACCTATTAATTCTACTTTAGTGTTCTTGAATCTACTTAGTTTTGCCTTGATTTCTTTTTTATGTAAGGGTTGTTTGCTCAACTCTAATTTAATTTTTTTTTTTGAAATTTTTTCAAATAAATCAAAACCATAATATTTAATCGATGAATTTAGATCACTAGCTAAACTTATCATCTCATATGATCTAATACCCCTGTATACCCCAATTTCTAAAATTGTTTTTGGTCTTAGGTTCAATAAAGTGAGATAAATATGCCTATACCTAGAATATTTTGAAAAATAATATTTTAACCAAAATTTTAAAAATTTAAAATTAAGTTTTATCATAAAATAAAGTCTAGCTGTTTCTCAATTTTCTGTTTACTATTTTGGAAAATTTCATTTAAAAATGTTAATTGTGATTTATAAAGTTCGAAATCCTCTAATAAATTTTTTAACTTCCTATTCAAATCATCTAAACTTTCAAACGTAAAATAGTTTTCGTATTTACCAAAAATTTGACTAGAGTCAGACTGTTTTAATTGAAGTAAATATCCTCCACTTTCGATAATTTCAATAGATCTTGGATAAAGAGTAAGCGAACCCGAAATAGAACCAAAGTCCACACAAATGTTACCACTATATAAGTTTTGGATTGCTCTTTTTTTTTCAATATTAGCACCCGCCTCTACAAAATAATTTTTCCAATCTGTTCCGTAAAGTTCAAAATTACTTTTAAAATTACTTGAAATATTGTTTACAATTAACATTCTTAAATTTATTTTTAAATCTCTATAAATTATAAACTTTTCTTGGTCACTGTATCTAGAGTCAAACTCATTTAACCAAAAATTTTTGTTATCTATTAGTGACAAATTTTCATTAATTTTTTGTTTATATTTTTCCCAGTATTCGGAAGTAATTTCCGGTTTTCTTAATTTAAAGCTTGAGATGTAAATAATTTTTTTATTTTTATTAAATCTAATTTTTTTTTTTATTATAGGATATAGTTGGAAAACATTATCTTCGGAATGAAAAACATTTCTCATGTTCACATAATTATTATTAAAATTTCTGAATTTTTTGGGAATTTTGTGAATTGTTCCAGTCAACCAAAAATTAAAACCATTTTTTTCATCTATCAATGGTATTGAGTCTATAGATATGGATTTAAATATTTTAAGTCTACTTAAAATTAATCCAAAATAAAAAAATA
>CACJMP010000024.1:0-7417 GCA_902594595.1 uncultured Pelagibacteraceae bacterium
TTTTTCAAACTATTTTTCAATTTATCTTAAATTTTGTCTTTTTAAGTAATAATTTGTTCCAATTTTTTTTAAAAAAAATTGATTTATCATCAACAAATAAGTCAAAACTAGGTTTACCAAAAAATAGTTTATCGTATTTAAGATTCCATTTTTTTAGCTGGTTTTTTGTAAAAATATATCCTTGTTTTTTTGCTTTAGAAACTTGATCTTTATTTCTACCCATAAACCTAGCTGTAAATAAGATTATTTCAAAATTTTTTTCAAAAAGAAAATTAATTAATTTTATGTTTTTTTTTATAGGTTTTGATGATCTGTAATCATTATTTTTTGTTTTACAAATAACACCATCTATATCAAAACAAATTTTATTTATTTTTTTTGCCATAATTTTTTTTTAATATTATGAAGTTTTTTCTTTTTGTTAAAAATTTTTTTTAATTGATATAAAATATTTGCGTCCATCTTAAGTGGGAATACAATTTTTTCTTTAAAATAGAAATTAAGAGAGTATTTGGACTTAATACATACGGGAAAAACTCCAAAATAAGATGCATTAATAAGTGCTGTAGTATTTGTTGCAACAATTGCTAAAATATTTTGTTTAGCTGCTAATGATTCAAATGAGCCTTTATGAAAAGTTTTAATTTTATTCTTTTTACAATAACTCATAATAACGAGATTTTTTTTATTATTATTTGGCCTAAATTTATAAGCTATTTCATAATGATTTTTAATAAGAATATTTTTTGCTACTTTAAAAAAGAATGAGTGTGGAACGATACTCTCCTCCAAAAATAATATAATTCTTCTTTTCTTTTTTTTTTTTGAAAATTTTAGACCTTTAAATTTATTATAAATAATAATTTTTTTTTGTGCATAATTTGGATTTATTCTTAATAATTCTTTACAGAAAAATTTACTCCAAATATATAACTCATCAAAAGTATAATTTTTCAAAGGTTCTTGAAATTTTAATTCTTTTGAAATTCTTCCATGCATATATCCAGTTGTTTTTATATTTAATTTATTACAAATAGGAATAAAAATTCCTAAATATCTATAATCGTCAATCATATAATGCTTTTTTACCTGATAGATTTCCAAAATTTTATTTACGAAAATAAAAATTAATTTTTTAGAGAACTTCTCAGAAAAATAATTTAAAGAATTAATAAAAATCGTATTTGGTATTTTGAAATATACCTCTATCGCAGTAATTAAATTTGTAGTATGGACAAAGTTTATGCTGTTAATTAATTGATTTTTATTACAATACATTTTTGATCTTTCATCAATTAAATCATTTTTATTATTAGCTATAAAATATCGTGAAAAATTTTTTTTAATAAAAAAACCTTTAAAGAGAGTAATTGCTGAAAGAATAAATGTTATAGAATTAAATATAAATGTAGTCCTCATTGTAAATTAAATTTTAATTTAATTATTTAATATTTTATATATACAAGTATATCTAGTTTTCTAAAATATTAATATTTATGAAGATTTTAATTCAAAGAAATGAAAAACAAAAGTTAGCATCAAAAATTTCAGCTGCTTCGTTTATAAAACAAGGTGTCTCGGCCGATGATATTAGTTTTCTTGAATTTGAGAATAATCCTTTATTAAAATCTCAAATAGGTAAAAAATATCTCAGAAACGGAAAAACTAAAGTTTTTAAAAATGACTTACAATCTTTTACTCTTTTAAGATTTTATGGTCCTGAGTTTGTAAATTATAAAGAAAATATACTGGTTATTGATCCAGACGTTTTTGCTATTAAATATCCAAAAGATATATCAAGGTTTTTAGACTCAGAAACTTCTTTGGCATGTACCTACATAAATAATCAGCCAAGAAGCGAAGTTATGTTAATTAATACCTCAAAAGTAAAGTGGCATTTCGAAGAAATTATAAAAAAACTTTTTAATCTTGAAGTTGATTATAATGATTTAATGAGTTTAAATTTTGATAAAAACCTAAAAATTAATAAGCTTGATATTAATTACAATTCTCACGACGAGATTAATGATAATACTATATTCTTGCATACTACAAATAGATTAACTCAACCTTGGAAAGAAGGATTAGAAATTGATTTTGAAAGGCACATTTCGAAAAGCTATTTAATTAAACAATATTTTCGAAAATATCTAGGATTTGATTATAACAAAAATATTTTTTTTAATAAATATCAAAAGCATCAAAATGAAAAGGTTATAAAAAAATTTAGGGAGTTATTTGATTATGCACTTAAAAATAATATGATAGACCAAGAAGAAGTAAATATCTCGATCAACAAAAAAATTTTTTCTAACAATTTTTTAAAATAATGAACTACATTTTTTTAATGCATACAAATTAAAGATAGTTACGAACAAAATAGAAAAAAAAATAAAAATACTGATTTTTTTACCATCAACAATTTTATAAGTAGTTTTTTTCAATTTTTTATCAATTTGGCGGATATATAGTTTTCCCAATACAATAATCAATTAAACTTAATAAATACATGTGATGAATTATTTCTACTTTATTGTATGACTTAGACTCTACAAATAAATTTATTCCTTTTTTGTTTTTTTTCATCATAGGATTATTTTTAAGTGTTCCTGTAAGCGTGACAACTTGTATCTTTTTTTTATTACAATATTCTATTGCTTTAATTAAATTTTTCGATTTTCCAGAAACTGATAGAAGAAATAGAATGTCTCCTTTTGACGAATATAACTCTAAAGCTTTATAAATCCATTTCTCATAACCATAATCATTAGCTAAACATGTTACAAGATCTGTTTCATTAAAATTAATTGATTTTATTTTTGCATTTTTGGTAAAGTCTACCGAAGCATGACTACATGTTGCTGAACTTCCTCCATTGCCACAAAAAATTAATTTATTTTTTTTTGGCATGTTAGTTATTTTTTTTTTTACAATTTCAAGTTTTTGAAGATTTATACTATCAAAGAATGCAATATTATGAATATCCTTATAGTAGTCTTTTAGAAAATTTTTCAAAATAATTACCTCTATTTGTTTATATATCCAATAATTTATAAATCATCTCAAAATTGCTAAATAGTCGGTTTAATTCTTAGAATATTAATTTTTTTTAATGGAAATTAATTAAATTTTCAACTGTATCTAGCTCTAATAATAAAAAATGATTAGATTTATTTAAAATTTTTGATTGATGATTTCCTTGGATTGATGTGTTTTCCTATACCTGTTTACTTTTTTCATCAGTGTGCCAAAATTTAAAACTAGCTGCTTTATAACCATTAGACCAACAAATAACAGCAGGGCCTTCTGCAACAAGATAATTAAAGTATGAAATCTTATAAATAGTTGTTCTTAAATAAAAGTCGTGAGAGGCATGAGGAAAAATAATATTTTTTTCAAATAAATTATCCAAATAAACTTTTTCAGCATCCCTGATAACAATCACGATATAATTATTTTTTTGATTATATACTTTCCATCTTTAAAAAAAGGTTATATATCTGAAAAATTATTAAACATCAAAATGAAATCATATTATAAAAATATAGATGGAAATATAACTGCTAAATCAATTTTAAGTGATTTATATTCTAACAGGTATATTTTATATGAATTTGTTAAAAGGGATTTAAAAATTCTTTATACACAATCTATCTCTGGACCTTTATTTTACATTATTTTTCCTTTAGTTCAGTGTGGTGTATTCAATTTTATCATCAATAAATTTTCTGGTAAAAATGTAATAATAGATAAAACATTTGTTGAATTATTAATATGTTTAATATTTTGGAATCTGTTTTCTTCAAATTTAGTTAAAGGATGTGAGGCTTTAATTATAAATTCTAAAATGATAAAAAAAGTTTATATTCCAAGACTTATTTTTTATTTAGCTCCATTCTTATCATCACTTGCAACATTTTTAGTACAGCTTTCTTTTTTTCTCATATTATATTTTTCATTTTATAAAAATAGCGTTACTTTAGAATTTTCAATCATAAAATGTTTAACTTTTTTATCATTAATTATTTATTCCTTTTTATTATGCTTTGCTGGTTCTTTATTTGTAAGTTCTATATCTATAAAATATAGAGATTTGATCTATTTGATAAAATATTTGGTACAAATTCTACTGTTCTTAAGTCCTATTTTATACTCATTGTCATCACTTGATGGTCTTTCTAGATTAATCATTGGTTTAAATCCCTATAGCATGGTGCCTGAGTTATTAAGATGGATTTTTTTTGAAAATGCAATTATTTATTTAGATTTAATTATATATAATCTTATTTTTACTTTAATTTTTTTAATTATTTCTCTGATTATATTTATCAATAATGAGAAATATGTTGCTGATATGATTTAAAAAATGAGCGAAAATGTAATAAAAATAAAAAATCTTACTAAAGAATTCACTTTAGGTAAATTTGATACAAGACATTTTTTTAATAAAATTGCACAGAAACAATCTCAGAAAAAAATAGCTTTAAATAATATTAATCTTGATATTAAAAAAGGCGAAAAAATTGGTATAATTGGAAAAAATGGATCTGGTAAATCAACACTTCTAAAAATAATTTGTAGAATAATGTATCCAACAAACGGAATTATTGAGGTCAAAGGTAAAGTAGCAAGTATTTTGGAAGCCAAAGCAGGTTTTCATAATGAGTTAAATGGTTATGAAAATATTTACCTTCACGGTTCAATACTAGGTATGAGAAAAAATGAAATAAAACATAAAATTGATAATATTATCAATTTTTCCGGGTTAAAATATAAAAATCTCCATACCCCGTTAAAACGTTTTTCATCGGGTGAACTAATAAGATTAGGATTTTCGGTAATAATGCATTTGGATTCCGATATATTTATTTTAGATGAAATGTTAGCAGTGTCAGATAAAGATTTTGAGCGTAAATGTATATCGCATATAAGCAGAGTTAAAGATAAAACATTATTGTTTGTGAGTCACCAACTTCATCAAATAAAAGAATTGTGCAATAGATGTATCTTGATTGATGAGGGAAAGGTAATAGCTGATGACAACACCAATAACATACTTGATTATTACGAAAAACTAAATTCTAAGTAATTTTTTAATTTTTGAATAAACAATATTTTTAAAATTACTGTTTGAAAATAAATTACATTCTGGACGGTAAGTCTCAAAAATAATATTAGTTAAATTTCTTGGCATATTAGTTTCACTTCTTGGAGTGACTCTATGAATAGATTTAGGTGAATTAACAAAAAACAGTACTTTATTTTTTGAATACTTTATCTCTTTAAAGAGTTTTAAATCATTGTAATTTTTAACTTCAAATTTTTTATGAAATTCTGCTTTCTTTTTTTTTTCAATCTCCATTATTTGAAAATTTCCTCCTATAGATTTATCCTTACTCTCTTTTAAATAAAAAAGTCCTGCTATTAGCTCTGCAGAATTATCAATATGACTTTCTCTCACAGAATTTTTGAACGTTGTAGGTGTATTTATACCTGGTTGAGTATCAGCTACAAATTTGTAATTTTTTTTGTTATTATCGTTTCTAATATTTATGAAATTTTCACTTTCATAATTTAATCTAAATTCGTTCATTATATGGGGATACATAACCTCTAAATCTTTTTCAAAAATTTTAACCAATTCACTAAAAAACTCTTTTGATGTATGATAATTTATAAAATCATTCCAGATGCTATTTTGAAATAGTTTCGAACTATAAAATTCCTCAGAACTTATTTGAAGTCGTATATTATTTTCTTTGTAGCGAGTGTTTTTTTGGAAATAAAGGTGAAACATTTTATAGTCATTTTCTAATAGTGAGTAGGTTTTAGTATCATAAGCCTCATCAATAAAGAAAAACGGATAAGGGTATGAATAATAATTTTTAAAAGTAAAATTTTTTAATATAGAAATATTTTTCATTCTATTTTATATTTAAAATGTTTATATAAAAATGTCTTAAATTTTTGTTGTTTCTAAAAAATAATTTTTTCATGGTATTAAACGGGTAAATTTTATTAAATTTTATTAATGTATCGTTTATTTTTTTTTTGTAAAACTTTTTAAGCACTAAAGATTTAATTTTACCATAGTAAGAACGATTGTATAATTTAATTGGATAATTTTTTAATGAATGGATTGGCTCATCATTTTTTCCGCTGTAGCCATTCACTTTAATTTGTTTTAAAAAATTTTTATAATTTATTTTTTTCATATAAAGATGTTCATAATTATGGTAATTGCATTTTATCTTATTTTTTTTTAATAGACTTTGAAAATATTTATAATTACTAAAAGATAACATTGTATTTTGGAAAACCATACTTTTTTTTAAGTCATAAAAATTTTTTAAAGGAAAATCAAAATCTCCTAATTCTTTATATAGGAAATATTTTTTTATTTGAGTCACAGAATGACTATAATGTCTAGAGACTGGATCTCTCAGAAAGCAAAAGAATTTACTGTTTGGAAATTTTTTTTTTATAATTTTAAGAGCTTTTAAATCATAAAAATATAATGTGTTAATATCGTAATTTATTTGATTTATTTTTAATTTTTTTAAGTAATAGTCAATAGACGTTTTTAATTGATATTTGGGTGTGTCATAATAATTTTTTTTTCTAAATATATTAGGTGATAAAAAAAAATGATTTTCTTTTGGCAATAAATTAATGCCTTTTTTTTTTTTAAGGATGTTGTATAAAAAAGTTGATCCTGTTCTTGGGCAACCAATCAAAAAATAGATAAAGTGTTTATACATCTTTAAAAAATTTTAAAATAAACTTAATTAAAACAATTTTAATATTTAACTTATAAATCCAATATTTTAAAGATATATATTAAATATAGAAAATTTATGAGTAAAATTATTTTTCATATAGGTTATCCAAGAACAGGAACATCTTATTTACAAAAAGAAGTATTTATTAAATTAAAATCAATAAATTTTTTAGGTAAACCGTTTAATAAATATGATGCAAAATTGTTTTATGACTTTGAAAAAAAAATATTTTCACTTGATGAAATTTTTTTTCAAAATAATAAGAAATTTATAGCCAAAGATTTAAAAAGGTTGTTCAAAAAACCTACAAATTTAATTTCGCATGAGGGTTTTCTTAGAAATACAAGATTTTATGAAAAAAGAGAAAAGTATTTTAAAGGAAATAATTATTCAACTAATTTAAAAAGAATACATGAGGTTCTTTCGTTAATAACAAATAAAAAAAAAATTTACTATTTAATCTTTATCAGGAAACAAACGGATATACTTCCATCTTATTTTTCTAACTTTTGGAGAAGTGAGTTTGAGATTTATAAACAATTAAATTTTAAGAAATTTATAAAAGATTGTTTAAACACTAAAAAATATAATTTTGGAAAGGTTTTAAATTATTATAATTTATATAATTATTTAAC
>CACJMP010000025.1:0-7067 GCA_902594595.1 uncultured Pelagibacteraceae bacterium
TTAGCACATAATATTGTTTATAATTCAAATATTAATGCGTGTGTTATTCTAGTTTGTACAGTGGACAATTTATTTCAAGAATTTAAAATTCAAGGATCTGAACTGATAACATATCAAAATTTGTTTTTAGGTAGATTAAAAAAGTTCAATGAAATAAATAATTTAGTTTAATAAAAAATGGATAAAATTGTAATCTACGATACTGAAACCACAAACTCAACAATATGGGGATCCATTATTGAAGTAGGAGCTGTTGTAGTCGACAAAAATTTAAAAGAAATTGGAAAACTAAATATTAGAGGTAGAATGCCAGAAGGTGAGGTGCCAAGCGCAAAAGCTTTACTTGTTAATTCAACTAGTATTGATTTATTAACTAAAGGGAATTATTCGCATTATGATTTCTTGGGTGCTGTTGAAAATTTTTTCTCAAAATGTGCTCCGGCAATGTTTATGGGATGGTCAAATTTAAATTTTGACCGAAGGATGTTTCATTTTAATTTTTTTAAGGGTAATCGGTATCCTTATGCTACACACTCGTCACCCAATAGTGAACACGATGGTTTACATATAGCTAGAGCAGCTCAAACTTTAAATTCAGAGACTTTAAAAACAGAATTAACAGAGGCAGGAAATCCAAGCCTTGCATTAGAATCTTTATCTAGAATGCAGGGTTTTGACACATCTGCCAGCCATACAGCTTATGTGGATGCTCAAAATTCCTTAAAAGTATTAAGAATTATAAAAGAGAAACATAAAGAAAATTGGCAAACATTTTTAAAAACATCAACAAAATCAGGTGTTGAGACAATTTTGAAAAGTGATGGTGTGTATTCAATTTTTGAAAATGTGAAGGGGAGAAATATGATGTATTTAGTAAGTACATTGCACCCAAATCAATGCTTTCACCCTTCATATGCATCCTGGGGATATCTTTGGGATTTGAGAAGGGACCCAGAGCCATTACTAGATTTATCAGTGGATCAGTTAAGAGATACATTGAAAAAATTTAGCCCAAAAGCTTTAAGAGTTTTAAAAACAAATAAGGCTCCAGTAGTTTTAGATAAAGAATTTGCATTAAAACAAAAACCATACATAGACTTAGATTTAGAAACTTTAAAAAAGAGGGCACAATTAGTTAGAAATAATGAAAATTTTTGTAAAAATATCCAAATAATAAATAGAGAAGCAGCAGAGGAAAAAGAACAATTGAAAACCCAAGAGGATTTACTCCCTGAGGAAACTCTTTATGAAAAATTTATACCAAATAAGGACACTGCATTATTTAAAACCTGGCACAGTTCATCATGGGAAGACAAGCTACGTTTACTTGATAAGTTTCAAGATAAAAGATGTTGCTGGTTTGGTCAAAAAATTATTTATCAAGAAGCTCCGCAAATTTTACCGCCAGATCTTTATAAAAATATTAAAAGTGAGATAGCGAGAAGAATTCTAAGTAAAAATAAAGAAAAATGGCAAACTGTAAATATGGCATATACTGAAATTGATTATTTACGAGATCAAGCTTCAAATAGAGATGATGAAAATGAATTAAAAAAATTAGATGAAATTAATGCATTTATAATGTCGATTGAAAAAAAATATGAAATTGCCTAGTTGACATATATAAACTTATAATTAGAAAGGTTTTATGCTTATAAATTTTAAAGATGAAGATTTTGATAGTAAAATCAAAAATGAAGATGTATCTGTAATTCAATTTAGTGCTGCTTGGTGTGGACCTTGTAAAACATTAAAACCTGTGATGGATAAATTAGCTGGAGAATATAAAGGTAAGGCTGGATTTTATTACGCTGATATTGAAGATGGAGGAATTAATACAGGAAGTGCTGCAGGCATCAGAGGGGTTCCCACGGTAATTATTTATAAAAAAGGTGTAGAAGTAGACAGAAAAGTAGGTGGCGTCCCAGAAAGTCACATGAAAGAATTTTTAGATAAAAATATCTAATTTAGATTTAAAACCTCTCCACACAAGTAAAGTGATCCTGTGATAAGCAATAAATCTCCGTGTTTTAGTTTTTTTGACTTTATTGCCCCTTCAATACTTTCCTTATAATTAACATTTGAAAAATTTTTAAATTTATCTTTTAACTTTTTACCAGAGATCGAATTAGGTTGGTTAGGAATATCAACTGTAGTTATTGAAGAAATATCTTTAAAATAACTAATATATTTCTCATGATCCTTATTGATCATCATACCAATTATAAGATGTTTATTACAATTTAAGCTACTAAGATACTCATTCAAGACTCTAGCCCCGTCTTCATTATGGTCACCAGATATAAAAATTGAATTGTTTTTTACTAAATTTTTTATTTTACCAGACTTAATAAGCTGTAGTCTTCCAAGATTATTTATCTTTTGAATACCATTTTTAATATGGTTATCCTTAATATCTAAATTGAGCAGTCGCAGAGTTGCTATTGCAGTAGAAATATTTTCTAATTGAAATTGGCCCAAAACGTTAGGTTTTGGCAATTCTAAACCACCTTTTTCATCCTTGAAATAAAACGAATTATCCTCATTTTTTTTGAAGTAATATTCCTCATCATAATAAATTTTATTTGATCTATTTTTTTTAATAGTTTTTTTTATTAAATTCATTGTTTGTTCATCATTTTGTTTAGCTACAACAATATTTGATTCTAATAATGAAGAGGTTTTTTCAAATACAATTTTTTCAATAGTCTGGTTAGAATTTGGAAGCCAATCAAGGTGATCTTTGCTAATTGAAGTTATAATACTCGCTAAGTTTTTTCTTAAAATGTTTGTTGCATCAAACCTGAAAAAAAGTCCAGACTCAACTAAATTAATATTATCTGGATATTCAGCGGCTTTGTAGAAGAAACATGCTGTGAGCATTTCAAAAAATGTTATGGGTTGGTTTTCATTAATTTCCTCAACTTTCTCGAAAAGAATAGCTAATTCGTCATCAGACAATTCTTTGTTGTTGAAGACAAATCTCTCATTAATTTTTTGTATATGTGGACTCGTATAAACATTGCACTTAATTTGAGCTTCTTTTAAGATTGAATAACAAGCTTGAATAGTAGAATTTTTACCGTTAGTTCCAACAACAGAGATAGCTTTAATATTATCTTGAGGATTACCTAATTTTGCACACAAATTTTTAATGCGATCTAAGCTTAGATCAATTTCTTTAGGATGCAACTTTTGTAAGCGACTGAGTATCTTCTGTAGTTTCATTCTCATCAGTGCTTATAACAGAATTTTTCTTTAACAATATCGATAATAAAGTACCTATTTTTTCTGAAAGATCCTTTCTGTTCACTATTAAGTCAACAAATCCTGTTTTTTCTAAATACTCACTTTTTTGAAAACCCTCAGGCAATTCTTCTTTAACGGTTCCCTGAATTACTCTAGCTCCTGCAAAAGCAATTAATGCTCCAGGTTCTGCTATATGTATATCTCCTAACATAGCATATGATGCAGTAATTCCTCCAGCAGTTGGATCAGTTATACAAACTAGATAGGGTAGATTATTTTTTTTTAATTCATTAATTGCAACAGTGGTTCTGGTCATTTGAGATAAAGAAATTAAACTTTCCATCATTCTCATTCCACCACCAGCACTTATACATAAAAACGGAGTTTTATTTTCAATCGCGTATTGTACACCGTACAAAAAGGCTTCACCTTCTGCAGCTGCCATTGAGGCTCCTAAAAAATTGAAATCTGATGCAACGGAAGTAATTTTAATGTTATGTATTGTTCCACATGCAACCATCATTCCACAACTCATACCAGTTTTTTTTCTAGCAGTTTTCAATCTTTCTTTGTAAGGCTTAGAGTCTGACCAGTCTAACGGATCATCATTCGGTATTGGTGTTTTTAATATCTCATAATTATTTTTACCAAATAAAATATCAAATCTCTGTTTGGGAGTTATTCTAAGGTGTTTATTACAATCTGGGCAAACCCACAAGTTTTGTTCAAATTCTTTTTTTAGGACAGGGCCTTTGCAACAAGAAGTCCAATCACTATTTGCGATATCATCTTTTGTTGCTCTTTTGTGAATAGCGGTCTTTATTTTTTCACCCGCTTTTATTATTTTTGTAATCCAATTCATTTAATTTTGTTTTTTAATCTTTTTACAAGATTAATAACATTTGTGACAGTATTTTGTCTTTTTTTAATAGACCTTGTAATTTCTTTACAAATCGCGCTTCCAACTACTAATCCATCGGCTTTTTTAAGTGATTTTATCGTTTTTTCTGTAATACCAAAACCAATTACAACATTTTTGGATTTATTGTGATTTTTAATTATTTGATATTGTGTAATTATTTCTTTCGCAGAAACCTTTAGTTTCCCCCCAGTAGTAGAAAGCATACTTATATAATAAATCATATCATGAGAGTCATTAATAATCTTTTTTAATCTTAATTTTGAAGTAGTCGGTGAAATTAGTTGAATAAAATTAATATTATTTTTTTTACATTTAGCAGCAAAAATTTTATTTTCTGGGTAAGGTAAGTCAACGATAATTAAACCATCCACTTTAGATTTTTTACATTGTGAAATAAATTTGTTTTCATTGTACTGATAAACCATATTGTAATAACCCATCAAAATAACAGGTTTATCTTTTTTTGATCTTTTAAAATTTCTAACTATTGAGAATACATCATTTATTTTTATTCCATTTTTAATTGCCCTATAAGCGCTAGTTTGAATTTGACCACCATCAGCAATAGGAGTGTTATGAGGAAATCCTACTTCACAAATGTCCGCGTAATCAGAAATAGATTTTAAAATTTCCAAAGATTTTTTTTTAGTGTTATCACCTGCAACTGTAAAAGTAAGAAGAGCAGGTCTATTTTCTTTTTTTGCATTTTCAAAGGATTGATTTATTAATGAATTTTTCATTAGTTCCTAACTAGTCTTTCTTTCAAAATATCCCTATCTTTTTTTGCATCTCCACATGAATTGACTATTATTATTGTGTCCTTGCTTAATTTAGGTGCGATTTTAATTGCTTCTGCAAAAGCATGACTTGGCTCAAGACTTGGATTTAGTTTCTCAAATCTAGTTACTAACTGATATGCATTCAGTGCTTCTTCATCAGTGGCATAGGTATACCTTGCTCTTTTGGTATCTTTTAAAAAACAATGAATCGGACTTACACCTGGATAATCAAGTCCAGCGCTTATTGACTCTGTTTCGTGAATTTGACCTTCACTATTTTGACAAACGTATGACGCTGCTCCATGTAAAATTCCGATCTTAGCGTTTCTACTTAAAGGCGCAGCATGCAATAGTGACTTTTTTGGTCCACCTGCTTCTACACCTATTAATTCAATGTGTTTTTTATTGAAATCTATAAATTCACTCCAAAAACCATATGCTGAACTTCCACCACCCACGCAGTTTATAAGCTTCAATTTTTTTGGAATTTTTTTAAATTTTTCTTTTAGTTGAGCTTTTAACTCCTTTGAAATTTGAGCAGTACTCCAACCACAGATTTTAACAAAAATGTTTGGACCAACTGTAGAGCCAACACACATATGAGTATTATCGCAATTAGAGACCCAATACCTCATACATTCGCTAACAGCATCAACTAAAGTTTGGCTACCGGAATAAACAGGTACAATTTCTGCACCATTCCTTCTCATAGCATCACAATTGGGTTTTTGTCTTTTTATGTCCTTAGCTCCCATAAAAATTTTGCACCTCAAGCCAAATTTTTTTGCTGCCATACTAAGCATTTTTCCTGCATACCCAGCTCCAGTATCACCAATTATATATTTTTTTCCCATAGCTTTACAAATTAAAGCATGAACGGTAGCGTTATATATTTTATGAGCTCCGCCATTTGCCTCGGAGACCACTTTAGCCCAAATTTGTGCTCCATCTAAATAATTTGATAGATTTTCTAATTTTATAAAATTAGTTGGTGATCCAACATAGTTTTTAAAATAAAAATCTTTTTTCTTTAAAAACTTTTTATTTTTCCTAAGTTTTTGGAATTCATTTGTAAGATCTTCTATTGGTTTTTTTAAAGTTTCAGGGATATAACTTCCACCAAATTTACCACCCCAAAAACCATGCTTGTCATGTTGATCTATTAATGGGATACCTTTTTTTAGTTTCATTATTTAACTGTTTAATTTTATTTAAAAAAATATCTATTTTGGAAATATCTTTTATACCAGAGGTTTCAAGTCCTCCTGAAATATCGATATATTTACAAATATTCCTAAATTTTTCAATATCATCATCAAATTGGATATTACCTGCAATCATTTTATTGATATTATTAGGTATTTCATTTAACAAATTATGATCATAACTTAAAGATTTTTCGTACCCTTTAGAGTCAAACAAAATTATATCTGAAATAGAGACAAAGTTCTTATATTTGCTTACATCTTCTTTGTTTTCTACAGTAATAGCTGAAATAATCTTTTTATTGTATTTTTCTTTAATAAATTTTATTTCTCCGGGATTGCAATCGTAAATTTGATAATAATCAAAAGGCAAATCTTTAATCTTTTCTAAATCATTGTTATCTGGCTTAACCAGTACAGCTACGAATTTGCATTTTTTCTTATCAACAATTAGTAATTTTCTAAGCTTATCATGTTTAACATAACGTTTTGATTTCGAAAAATTTACGATAAAGCCTATAAGTGCAGGTGAATATGGATGGTTAATTATATAATTTAAAACTGTTGATGTCGAAACCCCACAAATCTTAGACATCAGTGTCATTAGTTTAAATGATCAATTAATCTTTTTATATTTTGTTTTATTTTTCCCGAATGTATAGATCTTCCAAGAACAATAGCAGAGGCACCAGCATGAAGTGCTGCCTTGGGTGTAAGAACACGAGATTGATCGTTAACTTTGTCACCAGGAAGTCTTATTCCAGGAGTAAGAATAAAAAGATTTTTATACTTTTTTCTAATAATTTTTGCCTCAGATCCTGAGGCCACAATACCTTTTAGCCCGGCTTTTTTAATTAGCGCCGCTTGTTTCAAAACTAATTTTTCAACACTATCTTTATAACCAATCTCCCT
>CACJMP010000026.1:0-6662 GCA_902594595.1 uncultured Pelagibacteraceae bacterium
ATTATTTCCAGCTACATCTTTAATAATCTTTTTAATTGTTGCCTCTTATCATTTTGGAAAAGAGGACACACAATTTCTATTAGATGAAAAATCATTTGTTGATCAATTACTATTTTTCCTTAAAGGTGCTTTAATTGTTTTAGCCCCATTGTTTTTTCATTTCGATGAAACAATATTCATTTTCAAGTTATTGCTAATTCAAAATGAAAATTTTTATTCAAGTATGACTTTCATCAAAAACAACCAACTTTTAAGTGTTGGAATTTTTATAAGTACTCTATCAAGTATTTTTTTATTTCTCAAAAAGTTTGAATATAAAAATTTCACGATATTTTTAGATTTTTTTTCAATAATTATCATTAATTTCTATTTTTCACCTTTAATAGCATTTACAATTTATTTCTGTTTTCTGCACTCAATTCGACATAGTATTTCGTTAATGATTGAGCTTGATCATGAAAACATAAAAAATGGTCTTTTTATTTTTATTAAAAAAGCTCTCCCTTTAACAATCCTCACTGCTATTTTTTTTTTAATTGGTATGTATTTTTTAAATAAAATTTATGGTTTTGATAGTTCAATTCTTAAATTAATATTTATAGGTTTGGCATCTCTAACCTTTCCGCATATATTGCTCGAATATTTAATAGAAAAAAATGAAAAATAAAGAAATTAAGATTTTACTTTCTGCGCCACGAGGTTTTTGTGCTGGCGTTGAAAGAGCGATCGAAATTGTAGAAAAAGCTCTAATTAAATTTGGATCACCAGTGTATGTTAGACATGAGATAGTCCATAATAAATTTGTTGTGGATAATTTAAGAAAGAAAGGTGCAATATTTATAGAAGAACTTGAGGAGATAGAGGATAAAACAAGACCGGTTATCTTTTCAGCCCACGGTGTACCAAAAAAAATTCCCTTAGATGCTAAAAAATATAAAATGACATACATTGATGCAACTTGCCCGCTTGTTTCAAAAGTTCATCGAGAAGCTGAAAATCTCCATAAGTCTAATTACCATTTAATTTTAATTGGACATGAAAATCACCCAGAAGTTATTGGAACGATGGGTCAATTACCTAGAGGAACAATTGATTTGATTCAAAATGAAGATGAAGCTAAAAATTACAAATTTGATAGCAGAAAAAATTTAGCTTTTGTCACTCAAACTACATTATCAGTTGATGATACAAAGGATATTATAAACATTTTAAAAGAAAGATTTCCAAATATTAAAGAACCACATAAAGAGGATATCTGTTATGCAACAACAAATAGGCAAATGGCAGTTAAAAATATTGCAAAAGATTGCGATTTATTTCTTGTTATAGGAAGTAGGAATTCCTCAAATTCAGTAAGATTGGTTGAAGTAGCTAAAAAGTCTGGGTGTAGTAATGCACAATTGATACATTCACAAAGTGAGATACCATATGAATTAATTGAAAATTGTAGTACAATCGGAATTTCTTCTGGCGCATCTGCACCTGAAATATTAGTAAAAGATTTTATAAAAAATTTAAGGAAGAGGTTTAAAGTTTCAATAGATGAAATTGAAATTATTAAAGAAGATGTGGTTTTTAAGGTTCCAAATAAATTAAATTAAATGGCTGTTTACACTAAGATAAGTAAAAAGGATATTTCCTTAATTAATAAGCAATTTAATGTTGAAAATTTCAAAAGTTTTAAAGGTATTAAACAAGGAATAGAAAACACAAATTATTTATTAAAATCAAAAAAAAATAAATTTATTCTCACAATTTTCGAAAAAAGAGTTTTAAAAAAAGAGATACCCTTTTTTATGAAACTAATGGATCAATTAAGCTCTCTTGATATGATTTGCCCCAAGCCTTTGAAAAATAAGAGTGGGCATTTTTTAATTAAGCTTAAAAATAAAACTGCTTGTATTGTCTCGTTTTTGACGGGAAAAAGCAAAAAAAGTTTATCTCTCAAAAATTGTTATGATGTAGGAAAAATGGTTGCTTTGATGCACTTATCAACAAGAAAAATAAAGCTTTTTAGAACTAATTCAATGGGTATTAAAAAACTTAAACCATTAATTAATAAAATTGACTTTAAATCAGAATTTAAAAACTTAGAAAAATTTTTAAAAATAAACCTGCGAGATATTAATAAAAATTGGCCTAAAAAGTTGCCCCATGGAATTATTCATGGAGATTTATTTATTGATAATATATTCTTTAAAAAAAATAATTTATCTGGAATTATTGATTTTTACTTTGCTGCGAATGACTACTTTATGTATGAGATAGCTATATGTGTAAATGCATTATGTTTTGATCAACACAATTCAAAATTTTATCTTAATAAAAAAAAAGTGAAAAGGCTGATCAAAGGATATGAAAAAATAAGGAAGCTATCAAACAAGGAAAAAAAATCATTGAATATTTTATGTCGAGGTGCTGCATTAAGATACTTTCTTACTAGACTTTATGATTATACTAACACACCAAAAACTGCGCTAATAAAAATCAAAAATCCTAGGGAATATTATCAAAAACTAGTAACGCACAATAAATTAAAAACTTATAAGGATTACTTATAATTTATGATTAAAATATACACTGATGGTTCATGTATTGGTAATCCAGGTAAAGGTGGTTGGGCAGCAATAATATTAAATGATGGGAAAAAAACTAAAATTAGAGGAAAAAAAAATGTTACCACAAACAATCAAATGGAATTACTTGCTCCAATAAAAGCTCTTAACGAAATTCCAAAAGGTAGCAAGGTTCAAATTTTTACAGACTCTAAATATGTTAAGTCTGGAATAACAGAGTGGATACATAACTGGAAAAAAAATGGATGGAAAACTGCAAACAAAAAAGAGGTAAGCAATAAACAGCTTTGGACAGAATTAGATATACTAAATAGTGAATTTGAAATAAGTTGGAATTGGGTGAAAGCACATTCAACAAACGATTTAAATAATGAAGTAGATTTATTAGCTAAAGATGCTGCCAACCTATAGTTGGGGCACTTGGCAACAGAACTGCCCTACCTAGATTAGATTATTTAACAAGTTCTCTGCTGAAGTTAAACCACATTCTTTAGTTTCTTTTTCAACATGAATATTAACAATTGTAAAATTTTCAATCACCATTAAATAACGATTTGATCTAATACCCATCCCTTTTGCATTTCGATCAACTTCTGCTCCAATTGCTTTAGTAAATAACAAATACGGATCAGATAACATTTTTATTTTATCTCCAGTATTATTAATCTCTCCCCAGCCATGCATCACATAAGGATCATTTACTGATAAACAAAATATATTTTTTATTCCTTTTGATTTGATTTTATCTGCATTTGCAACAAAACCTGGCAGGTGAAGTTTGGAGCAAGTTGATGTAAATGCACCAGGTAAACCAAACAAAACAATTTTACCATTACCAATAGTTTCTCTTAGTTTACTTTTTTGAGGTTCTCCATCAACAAGTTGAAAAATCTCTGTATCTGGTAGTTGATCTTTTATTTTAATTTTCATATCGAATTAATTATATATTTTTTAACTTCTGTAATATCGTTAGAAAGAAGTTTAAATTTTTCTTTTCTGTCATTAACATACTTTAGACTATTTGGTAAATTTTCGGTTTTTGATATCGCATCCTCTATTGCTTTTGGAAATTTGCATGGGTGTGCAGTTGATAATACGACACAATTTTTTTCAAATCCTAGTTTTCTCACAGCGCCAATGCCTACTGCAGTATGTGGATCTACTACCACCTGATGCTCATCATTAATTATCTTTATCATTTCAACAGTCTCATTTTCATCAAGCATTTCGGATACAAAATTCTTTTTAATTTTATCTAGATCGTTTTTATCGATTTTATAAGTATTATTTTTTATTTCAGCCATTACATCTTTTGTAGCTTCTGAGTTACAATTTTTTACGTCGTATAAAAGCCTTTCGAAATTACTTGCTATTTGTATATCCATACTTGGTGTATTTGTTTCCTCAACTTTCTTTTGATTGTAATCACCATGAGAAATAGCTCTGTGAAGTATGTCATTTTTATTTGTTGCTACGATTAATCTATCAATTGGAAGACCTAGTTTTTTTGCCAGGTAACCTGCATAAATATCACCAAAGTTTCCTGTTGGAACAGAAAAAGACAAAGGTTGATCATTTCCAACTTTAAAGTAAGCGTAAAAATAATATACTGATTGAGCAACAATTCTTGCCCAATTAATTGAATTTACACCAGACATATTTATTGATTTAGAAAATTTTTCGTCGCTAAACATTGATTTTACTAAATTTTGGCAATCATCAAAATTTCCCTCAACTGCAATATTAAATACATTGCTCTCTTCATGTGTGGTCATAAGTTTTCTTTGCACTGGTGAGATTTTATTATTTGGATGTAATACAAATACATTCAAATTTGTTTTTCCTTTTAAGGCGTCTATAGCAGCTGCACCAGTGTCACCTGAAGTTGCTACTATTATATTAATTTTTTTTTGATCACGTGTTAAATGATATTGGTAAAAATTACCTATTAGCTGCATAGCTATATCTTTGAAAGCGAGTGTAGGGCCATGAAATAGCTCTAAAACTTTTAAATTTCCCAAGTCTGATATTTTTACAACATCTTTAGATCTGAAATTTGTGTATGATTTTGAAATCATGGAGATTAAGTTATCTTTAGACATGAAATCCCCTATGAACGGGTAAATTATTTCAACTGCCAAATCATTGTAACTAAGGTTTTTTAAATTATCTAATTCCTCTTTTTTAAATTTTTTAATTGATTGAGGTACGAATAGCCCACCGTCATCCGCTAAACCTTTAAGAAAAACGTCTCTAAAAGTAAAATTTTTCTGATTATTTCTTGTGCTGATGTAGTTCATTTAGTAATTTTTTTTTCTAAAATATAGATATAGCAAAAAAATTGAAATCGCTAATGAAAACCATGTCATTGCATATTTTTTATGATTATTAGAAATATTAGCAGTAATTTTTATTGGTCTTGGAAATTGATAATTTCCATCTAAATATATTATGTACTTAGAAAACTTTTTACCAGTAAATTTAAAAATATCTTCCCTATTTAAACTAAACCAGTAATTTTCTTTAATATCATTATCTGGTTTAAATATATTTTTTCTTCCCTGTGTTTTAATAGTTCCAAATATATTATTTTGATCCAATATATTTATCTCAGGCATATTTTTTTTTTCAAATGGTATCCATCCTCTATTAAGTAAATAGTTTTCGCCATTAATAATAATTGGATTAAAAACTTCAAACCCAGGTGTTCCAGAGTCATTCAAATTATATAAGTAAATTTGTTTCTCAAAATCAACACTGCCCGACGTTTTAATTTTAAGATAATTTTTTTGATTAGATTGTGAAAGTTGAACTGGAGGTTTTTTTAAAGAATTTTCAATTTCTAAAATAAGATTATTCTTCCAATTCAAACGAATTATCTGCCAAGTTCCTAACGCGATAAAAACAAATATAAAGAATATTATAAAAACTGAAAATAAAAATTTATGTTTCAAGGTTCAAAATTAGCTTCCCCAAATATATATCGCAGCAAATAAGAATAGCCATACTACGTCAACAAAGTGCCAGTACCATGCTGCCGCCTCAAAACCAAAGTGGTGATCTTTGTTAAAATGACCCAGCTTTCCTCTCCACAAACATACAGCCAAGAATATTGTGCCTACAATCACATGGAAACCATGAAATCCTGTTGCCATATAAAATACTGATCCGTAGATATGATCTGAAAAAGCGAATGTTGCATGATGATATTCGTAAGCTTGGAGTGCAGTAAAACAGACACCTAGAATAACCGTTAAAACTAATCCTTGAATAAAACTTTTTCTATCATTCTCAAGAAGCGCATGATGTGACCATGTTACAGTTGTTCCAGACAGTAAAAGCACCAAAGTATTTATTAATGGAATATCCCAAGGGTCAAAAGTTTTAATGTCTTTTGGTGGCCATACATTTCCAACAAACTCATTTGGGAAAAGACTCACATCAAAGTATGCCCAAAACCAAGCAACAAAAAACATAACCTCAGAAGCGATAAATAAAGTCATTCCGTATCGATGATGTATTTGAACTACAGGTGTGTGATGTCCTTGATGTTCTGCCTCGATGACAACATCCCTAAACCACATGTATGCACCATAAATTAAAAGTGCAAAACCCAAATACATTCCCCAAGAAACGTCCGAGTGCATGTAATAAACTGAACCTAAGGCTAAAACCAAACAAGAAAATGATACATATATTGGCCAAGGGCTTGGGTCCACAAGGTGATAATCATGTTTTTTTTCAGCTGACATATTTTAAATTATGATTGTTTATAATAATCTGTCGAGAAAAAAGTATATGACATAGTCACATCTTCTAAATTTTTTACAGTTGCATCATTAACCATCTCTGGATCCAAATAGAAAGTCATAACATATGTAGCTTTTTCTCCAGCTTTTAGTTCTTGTTTCTCAAAACAAAAGCAACCTAATTTACTGTAATATTTTCCAAAACTTGAAGGTGACACATTAAAACTTGCAACTCCTGCTGTAGGTTTGTCACTATAATTTAAAACTTCAAATTCTATTTTGTTGACTTGACCTACTTTTACATCCATCACATTTTTTTTTGCTTTAAAATCCCATG
>CACJMP010000027.1:0-5300 GCA_902594595.1 uncultured Pelagibacteraceae bacterium
TTTTAGTATTTTGATCAATTTTTTTTGGTGTAATAGAAATTTCTTTCCCATCTTTTATATTAAGAGTAAATACATCAAGGTCTATATTCAACGATTTTTTTCCCATTGGTCCCTCAATATTTAAAATACTACCTGACATGACGACTTTAACTTTTTCTGGAATTGAAATATTTATTTTACCAATTTTAGACATTAAAATACCTTACAAATAATTTCCCCACCAACTCTTTGCTTTCTTGCATCAAGATCTGTCATTACACCTTTTGGTGTAGATACAATAGCTATACCTAAACCGTTATTAATTTTTGGTAATCCCTCTGCACTAGAAAATATTCTTCGTCCTGGTTTAGAAACTCTCTCAAAAGTGTTAATAACTGGATTTCCTGAATGATATTTAAGCTCCAAAGATAACAGACTCTTATTATTTTCAGAATTAACTTTAAAATCTTTTACAAAACCCTCATTCTTCAAAATTTCTGCAATCTTAACTTTAAAGTTAGAAGACGGTAATTCCACTTTTTTATGATTTCTAGATTGAGCATTCTTAATCCTTGCTATCATATCTCCTATCGGGTCACTTAAACTCATAATTATCCTTTCTACCAACTGGATTTAACCAAACCTGGTATTTTTCCTTGTAAACCAAGTTGCCTCAATGCAATTCTTGATATTTTTAATTTTCGGTAAACTCCATGTGGTCGACCTGTTATTTGACATCTGTTCATCACCCTATTTTTTGCCGAATTTCTAGGCAATTTTGATAATTTTTGTTGAGCTTTGAATCTTTCTTCTAATGGTAATTTTTTGTTCATTACAATTTTTTTTAATTTTTCTCTTTTTTTATAATATTTATTCGAAAGTTTTATTCTTCTATTATTTTTGTTAATTGAGCTCATTTTAGCCATTTTAATTGTCTCCTCTTTTTATAAATGGAAAATTAAATTTTTGTAATAATGCATAGCTGTGTTCGAGATTTTTGTTAGATATAACTATAGTAATATCAAGACCTCTTACTTTGTCAGCTCTGTCAAAACTTACTTCAGGAAATATAATGTGTTCTTTGATGCCAAAAGTGTAATTGCCAAATTTATCAAACCCTTTAGATGATAATCCCCTAAAATCTTTTATTCTTGGCAAAGCTATATTCACTAATCTATCTAGAAATTCGTACATTTTATTTTTTCTTAAAGTAACCTTTAATCCAGCATTTGTTCCTTTTCTAGTTTTAAAGTTAGCGACAGATTTTTTAAATTTTGTTATAATAGGTTTTTGTCCAGTTATTTTTGCTAGATCCTCTTCACAAGATTTTAATAACTTACTATCATTACCATCAAGTCCCAATCCCATATTAAGAATAACTTTTTCGATTTTAGGCCCCATATTTGTATTTTTATAACCAAACTGTGATTTGAGAGCCGGTTGAATTTCTTTAAAATAAATATCTTTTAATCTAGGTATCATTATTTTTTAACCTCTTTTTTCTCTTTATTCTTTTCATTTATCAACTTCAAATTAGATAGATTAATGAAACTTTCTTTTGAGAATATCCCACCTTTTTTTTCTTTTGTTGTTTTTACGTGCTTCTTAACCATATTTATATCTTTAACTTTTGCCCTGTTATTTCTCCTATCCAGCTCAATCACTTCACCTTCTTTTTTTTTATCTTTACCCGCTATAACTAAAACTTTTAATCCTTTTTTGATCACTTATAAGACCTCCGGCGCTAAAGAAATTATTTTCATTTGACCTCTAGATCTTAACTCCCTTGTAACAGGACCAAAAATTCTAGTACCAACTGGCTCACCTTTATCATCAACTAATACAGCCGCATTATTGTCAAACCTTACTTTAGATCCATCGTCTCTATGGATTCCTTTTTTTACCCTTACAACAACAGCTTTATGTACTGATCCTTTTTTCACTTTTCCTTTTGGAATAGCCTCTTTTACAGCGATAACAATCGTATCACCTATGCTAGCATATCTTCTTTTCGAACCACCCAGAACTTTAATACACTCAATTTTTTTTGCTCCAGTATTATCCGCTACTTGCAGTTCTGTTTGAACTTGTATCATTATTTAGTATTCTCCATCACTTCAAATTTTTTATTTTTAGAATAAGGTCTGCTTTCAATAATTGAAACCTTGTCTCCATTTTTGTATTTATTGTTTTCATCGTGCGCGTTATATTTTTTTCTTACTTTAACAACTTTTTTTAAAACCGGATGTGAATATTTTCTTTCAACCATCACTGTTACAGTTTTGTTTGGTTTATCGCTTACTACTATTCCTGTTAAAACTTTTTTAGGCATTTATTTTTCCTTTTAAAACAGTTTTCAATCTTGCGATTGTTTTTTTAGTCTGCCCTATTTGAGCCGGATTAGTAACTTGTGAACTGGTTTTTTGAAATCTGAGATTAAATAAATCTTTTTTATATTTATCAATATTCTTCAACAATTCTGATTTTGTTAGTTTCTTTATTTCTTGTTTTTTCATTTTTAAACAAACCTTTTTATTGTTTTTGTTTTAATAGGTAGTTTTGCTGAAGCTTTATATAAAGCTTCTTTTGCTATTTGTTCAGAAACACCGTCAACTTCAAATAGGATCCTTCCAGGCTTTACTCTGCAGGCATAAAACTCAGGACTTCCCTTTCCTTTACCCATTCTAACTTCGATAGGTTTTTTTGATACCGGAATATTAGGAAATACTCTTGTCCATACTCTTCCTTGTCTTTTCATATGCCTTGTCAATGCAACTCTGGCAGCCTCTATTTGTTTACCTGTGACTCTCTCAGGAGTTAGTGCTTTTAAAGCATATGCTCCATAATTTATAAAATTTGCTCTAGAGGCATTGCCATGTATTCTACCCTTATGAGCTTTTCTCCATTTAGTTCTTACTGGTTGCAACATTATACTTTTGCCTCTTTAACTGTTGTTTTGTTTGTTTCCTGGCTGAATTCTTTAGCAAAAACCTCTCCTTTATATATCCAAACTTTAATACCAATAATTCCATAGGTTGTTAATGCTTCAGCTTCAGCATAATCAATATCAGCTCTCAATGTATGTGAGGGTATACTTCCATCTCTTAACCACTCTGTTCTTGCGATTTCATTTCCACCCAATCTTCCACTAATCGACACTTTAATTCCCTTTGCGCCTAATCTTAGACAAGACTGCATTGATCTCTTCATTGCTCTTCTATATGAAATTCTCTTAACTAATTGTTGAGCAATATTTTCTGCAACTAAATATGCATTAGTCTCAGGTTTTTTAACCTCCTTTATATTTAATGTGACTTCATTACTCGTAAATTTTGATAAGTTATTCTTTATTTTATCTATATCGCTGCCTTTTTTGCCAATTACAAATCCTGGACGTGAGGTATAAATTGTAACATAACACTTGTTAGACGTTCTTTCTATCATAACTTTAGAAACTCCAGAATTGATAACATTTTTTTTTATGTATTCTCTAATTTTAAAATCCTCTATCAAATAATTACCAAAATCTTTTTTCTTAGCATACCAAACAGAATCCCAACCTCTGTTTACTCCCAATCTAAAACCTACTGGATTAACTTTTTGACCCATGACTCTCCATTTTTTTTGCCTCTGTTAAAATTATTGTGACACTAGAATATGGCTTTAATATTGGCGCAGCTCTACCTTTAGCTCTAGGTCGAAATCTTTTCATTGTAATCTTTTTTCCACAATATGCTTCCTTCACTATTAATTTATCGATATCATATTGAAAATTATTTTCAGCATTGGCCACGGCAGAGTCGATAGTTTTTTTTATATCCTTTGTTATTCTTTTCTCTGAAAACTCCAAATTTCTTCTTGCGACTTCAACTTTTTTTCCAACAATATCTTTTAGTATTGGATTAAGTTTTCTTACACTAGATCTGACATTATTATTAATAGATCTCACAATTTTCTCTTTGTTTTTATTAACTTTTTTTTTTTTACTCATAATTATTTTTTATCGCCCTCCTCTGCTGGTTTCGCTTTTTTATCAGCTGGTGTATGACCAAAAAAACTTCTAGTAGGTGAAAACTCACCTAATTTATGTCCAACCATGTCTTCTGAAACAGTAATGGGAATAAATTTTTTGCCATTATAAATTAAGAAACTTACACCTACGAAATCTGGTATAATTGTAGATTTTCTAGACCATGTTTTAATAGGAATTTTTTTTGGATCTGTTTTATACTTATCCACTTTTTTCATAAGACTTTCCTCTACAAACGGACCTTTCCAAACTGCTCTTGCCATTACTTGCTATCCTTCCTTTTATTTCTTCTTTGAACAATAAATTTATCTGTTCTTTTATTATCTCTAGTTTTTAAACCTTTTGCAGATTGGCCTGTTGGTGAAACTGGATGTCTGCCTCCAGCGGACTTACCTTCTCCACCACCATGCGGGTGATCAACTGGATTTTTTACAACTCCTCTAGTATGAGGTTTTCTTCCTAACCATCTTGATCTTCCAGCTTTTCCAATTTTGATATTTTTTTGATCTGGATTACTCAAAACACCAATCGTCGCTAGAGATCTTGAGTCAATTTTTCTTACCTCTCCAGAGGCTAATTTAATCAAACTATAATTCCCATCTAATCCACTTATTGTTACTGAAGTACCAGCTGACCTCGCTATTTTTCCACCTGCTCCTGGTTGAATTTCAACATTGTGAATATCAATACCAACTGGAATATCCTGTAATGGCATACAGTTACCTATTTTAATTTCTTTTTTTGTACCATTTTCAATTTTATCACCAACTTTAATTTTTTGAGGTGCTAAATAATATGCATGAGAATTATCTTCAAATTTTACTAACATAATGTAACATGATCTATTTGGGTCATACTCTATTCGCTCAACCGACGCCGGCATATCGAATTTCTTTCTATAAAAATCTACATGTCTATACATTTTTTTATGACCACCAGATCTATTTATTGAAGTAATATGACCATTATTATTTCTACCTTTCATGGCATTTTTTTTAGATACCAAAGATTTAAATGGCTTACCTTTCCAAAGGCCTGTTCTATCAACTAAAATTGTCCCTCTAGTGGATTTTGTATAAGGTTTGAAAGTTTTTAATGCCATATTAAACTCCAGTTGTAAGATCTATACTTTGACCTTTTTTTAGTGTCACAATTGCCTTTTTAAATCCAGAAACTTTTACCTTTCTGCCTCTAGTTAATTTAATTCTGTTCTTTTTATTAATCATATTAATTTTTGTTACATTTACTTTGAATATTTTTTCTATATTGGTCTTTAAATTTTTTTTATTTG
>CACJMP010000028.1:0-5187 GCA_902594595.1 uncultured Pelagibacteraceae bacterium
CCAGTTAGAGGTCAAAGAACAAGATGTAATGCTAGAACAAGAAAAGGTAAAGCAATTGCTATAGCAGGAAAAAAGTTAACTCCACTTAAAAAGTAATTATGGCGAAAACTGAAAAAAAAACAGAGAGTAAGGAACAGAGATTAGAAAAAAATTCAAAAAAAGTTTCTAAAAGCAATTACTCAAAAAAGAAAAAGGTTAAAAAGAATATCCCAAATGGAATTGCATATGTTCAGTCTACTTTCAATAACACTATTGTTTCAATTGCTGACACAAATGGAAATATAATTTCTTGGTCTTCTGCAGGTCAAAAAGGTTTTAAGGGTTCAAGAAAATCAACTCCCTATGCTGCACAGATTGCTGCTGACTCAGCTGCATCAAAAGCTTTAGAGTTAGGGATGAAAACTTTATCAGTAGAAGTGAAAGGCCCTGGATCTGGTAGAGAAACAGCTTTAAGAGCATTACAAGCCAGAGGATTTAAAATTTTATCCATAAAAGATACAACGCCTATGCCTCATAATGGGACACGACCACCAAAAAAAAGGAGAGTTTAATGGAAACAGAAAACGTAAATGTAAAAAATTGGAAATCTTTAATTAAACCAGCTAAACTAGATGTAAAGATTAGTGATGACTTTTCTCAGGCTACTATAGTTGCTGAACCTTTAGAAAAGGGTTTTGGGCTTACTTTAGGTAACTCTTTAAGAAGAATCTTATTATCCTCTATAAGAGGTGCTGCAGTAACTTCAATACAGATAGATGGAGTATTACATGAATTCACCTCAATTAAAGGTGTGAGAGAAGATGTGACAGATATTGTTCTAAATGTAAAATCTTTAGCTTTAAAATGTGCATCCGAAGGGAATAAAAAATTGATTTTAGATGCAAAGGGACCTGGTGAAATAAAGGCCTCCGATATTACACCAGTAGCTGACGTAGAGATACTTAATCCTGATTTAGTGATTTGTAACTTAGACGAAAATACTAATTTTCATATGGAGATGAACTTAAATACTGGAAAAGGATATGTGCCCGCTGAACTTAATAAGCCAGAAGAACCACCATTAGGTCTTATTGCAATTGATTCGTTATATAGCCCAGTAAAAAAAGTTTCATATTCAGTCAGTACCGCAAGAGAAGGTAAGGCACTAGACTATGATAAATTAACAATGCAAGTTGAAACAAATGGCTCGATATCAGCAGAGGATGCAGTGGCTTATTCTGCAAGAATTTTTCAAGATCAATTAAAAATGTTTATAAATTTTGATGAACCAGTAGAAGCACCTATAAAAGAAGTTTCCACGGAACCAGAATTTAACAAAAACTTATTGAGAAAAGTTGATGAATTAGAACTTTCAGTAAGATCAATGAATTGTTTAAAAAATGATAACATTATTTATATAGGCGATTTAGTTCAAAAATCTGAGGGAGAAATGCTTAGAACACCAAATTTTGGAAGAAAATCACTCAATGAAATTAAAGAAGTTTTAACAGGAATGTCTTTGTATTTGGGAATGGAGATACCAAATTGGCCACCAGACAACATTGCTGAAATGTCTAAAAAACTTGAGGAAGCCATATAAATTATGAGGCATGGATTTGCAAATAAGAAGCTCAATAGAACATCTGAGCATAGAAAAGCATTATTAAAAAACATGCTTAATTCTTTGATAAAATATGAACAAATAAAAACAACATTACCAAAGGCAAAGTTTTTAAAACCTCAGGCTGATAAGATTATCACATTAGGTAAGAAAGATTCTCTTCATAATACAAAAACTTTAGTTTCGCAGTTACAAGATATCAAATCAGCAAATAAAGTTAAAAAAACACTATCAAAAAGATATGAAAAAAGATCAGGTGGTTATACAAGAATTATTAAAGCTGGTTTCAGATATGGTGATAATGCACCAATGGCGATTATTGAGTTTGTAGATAGAGATGTTGAAGCAAAAAGAGTAGATAAAAAGAAAAAACCTACTTCAAAAGAGCCTGATAAAAAAGAAGATAAAAAACCAGTAGCTACATCAAAATAATATTTTTTTTATGGTAAAAAATTACATCGTTGATACGACGTGTAATAATATGCGTGTTGACAGGTGGATACGAAATACAATTGGCAAAATTCCACAAGGACTAATTGAAAAATCTCTAAGATTAGGAAAAATCAAAGTTAATAAAAAAAAAGTCAAAAGCTCACATAAGATTCAATTAAATGACATAATTGATTTACATGATTTTAAATTTGAAGAAAGAATTTTACAAAAAAAAATTAGTTTTAATCCCTCAAATCAAATTATTAAAGCAAATGAAGATTTAATTATAGATAATAATGAAAATTTTGTGGTATTGAACAAAAGTGCTGGTATTTCTGTTCAGGGTGGAACAAAATCAAAGAAAAACTTGATTGATATATTTAAGAAGAGTGAAATTTTTTCAGACTCAAAACCTTTTTCTGTTCACAGATTAGATAAAGAAACATCTGGTGTTTTTTTAATGGCTAAAAATAGAGAAACAGCACAATTATTAACAACTTTGTTTAGGTTAAGAAAAGTTCATAAAACTTATCTAGCTATATGTCATGGTGAACTTGAGAAAAACTCTGGTGAATGGATAGATGATTTAGTCCGTTATGACAGTGGAAAAAAAATTATTGAAAAAGCTAAAACAATTTACAAAGTTATTGATAAAAATTCTAATTCTAGCCTTCTTGAAATGAAACCTATTACTGGAAGAAAACATCAATTAAGAAAACAACTTTTCAATATTGGTCACTCAATTTATGGAGATAATAAATATAAATCTTTCACAAAAAATGTAGGTGCAAATAAGCAACTAATGCTGCATGCATATGAAATAAAATTTATGATTAAGAATAAAAAATTTACTTATAAAGCTTTACTTCCTGATTATTTCAAAAAATTATTAAAAATAAAAAGACTTACTTATTTAAATTTGAAATGAAAATTTCTACTAGTTTTTTTTCTATTTCTTTATAATCTTGATCCTTTATTTGTTTTAGATTTGTTATTCCTTTATCTTTAATACCACATGGAATTATTGCATCATATTTTTTTAAATTATTATTAATATTAATCGAAAAACCATGATAGGCTATCCACTTACTAATTCTCACGCCAATAGCAGCAACTTTTTTGGTTTTTTCACCGTCCTTGTACCATATTCCAATATTTTCTTTATCTGAAAAAGTTTTTATTTCGAAAAATTCCAATGTTTCTATTATTGTTTTTTCTACTATCGAAATAAAATTTCTAATATCTCTTTTTCTTTTTTTTAAGTCAATTACGAAATAACAAATTAATTGACCTGGCCCATGATAAGTAATTTTACCACCTCTATTTGTTTTTAGAATTTTTATTGATTTATCTAAAATATCATTATCATCATAGCTTGTACCAGCAGTATAAACATCTGGATGCTCTAAAGTCCAAATTAGTTCATTAGATTTATTTAGATCCACATCAAACAATCTTTCTTCCATCACTTTTTTAGCATCCTCATAAATGATAGGTTTTTCAGACTTTTTAATTTCTATACTCATTTATAAATTGTAATCTTTTGATTATGTATTAAAAGATCGACCTAAATAATAGGAAAATTTATGACTTTAATTAAAAAAATCAAAGATAAAAAAGTCAATTTTGAATTTAATAAAGAATATATAAAAGTAGTCACTGATAAAATCTCAAATAGTGATACAACCTTTATTACAAATTCTTTTAAAGAAATGCACCCTGCCGATGCAGCAGATATCATCGAACATTTAAGCCAAAATGATAGAGAAAATTTAATAAAACTAAATAATTTTAAAATAGATCCTGAAGTTTTTATTGAGCTAAATGAGTCAGTTCAGACTGAAATTATAAAATATCTTTCTTCAGATGCAATTGTTAGAATACTGAAAAATTTAGAGTCTGATGACGCGATAGCTATTCTTGAAAATGTAGATGAAAAAAATAAAAACTCAATTCTAAGCTTACTACCACCCAAGGATCGTTTTGCTCTATTGGAAGGTCTGAGTTATCCCGAGGATAGTGCAGCAAGAATAATGCAAAGAGAATTCACTGCAATACCAAGTAATTGGTCTGTCGGTCAAACTATCGATTATTTAAGAGAAAATAAAGATTTACCTGAACAATTTTTAGAAATTTACATTGTAGACGAAAATTTTAAACCTATTGGTACTGTACCATCATCTAAAGTTCTAAGAACACCAAGAGAAACAAAGATGTCATCGATTATGGATGACTCTATTTTTTTAGTTCCTGTAGATATGGATAGAGAAGAAGTTGGAAACTCATTTGAAAATTATAATTTAAATTCAGCATGTGTCATTGATAAAAATAATAAGTTGGTTGGAATGATAACCTCAGATGATGTTTTAACTGTTTTAAAAGAAGAGGCAGAAGAAGATGCGCTAAGATTAGCTGGTGTAGGTGATGAAGAAATTACAGATGGAGTAATAACAAAAACTAAAAGACGATTTAACTGGTTGTTATTAAACCTTTTTACTGCATTCTTAGCTACATATTGCATAAGTTTATTTGGAGCAACAATTGAACAAATGGTTGTTCTAGCTTTTTTGATGCCAATAGTAGCGTCAATGGGTGGTAATGCTGGAATGCAAACACTAGCTGTTACTGTTAGAACTCTTGCTACTAATGATTTAACAAAAAATAATTTTAATCAAAATATTTTTAAAGAGTTTAATATTGGTATTTTAAATGGAATTATTTTTGCAGTTATTAGTTCTGTTATCGTTCAATTATGGTTTCAGGATATTCAACTCTCTTTAATAATTTCTATTTCAATGGTTTTAACAATGATCGTTGCAGGTTTGTTTGGGATATTGGTACCTGTTACATTAAAAAAAATGAATATAGATCCCGCGATAGCCTCAAGTGTTTTTGTGACAACTATAACTGATGTTATTGGTTTTGTATCTTTCTTAGGTGTTGGAGCTTACTTTTTGTAAACATTAAAAGTTATCTATAAGCCTTACTCTGTTAATATAATAACCAACAAAAATTTTGGCGTTTTTAGTTCTATTAGTCAGATGAAGATTTTTTCTGTTCCTTAATTCAAGATAATCTATCTTAATATCATACTTTTCTTTAAGTTCTTTTTTTTTCATTAAAAATAAATTTTTTAAATTAATTTTTTTAGATAA
>CACJMP010000029.1:0-2664 GCA_902594595.1 uncultured Pelagibacteraceae bacterium
GGAATGATGAATGGAATAACTTTGATGAGGAAAAACAAAACGAAATAAAAGCGAGACAAGGGGTAAGGTACCCTAATACTGAGGGAATATCAGTGATGGATCCAGAAACAATGAAAGAAGTGCCCAAAGATGGAAAAACAATTGGCGAGATTATGATTAAAGGAAATGTTGTGATGAAAGGGTATTTCAAGGACAAAGATGCAACCAATAAAGCTATGGACGGTGGATGGTTTCATTCTGGTGATTTAGCAGTAATGCATTCTGATGGTTACGTCAAAATTCAAGACAGATCTAAAGACATAATTATTTCAGGAGGAGAAAATATATCGTCAATAGAAATAGAAAATACTTTAGCAAAGCACCCTTCGGTTTCGATAGCTGCAGTAGTTGCTAAGCCTGACCAAAAATGGGGTGAGGTTCCATGTGCGTTTATTGAATTAGTAAAAGATAAGCTAGCTACTGAGAAAGAATTAATCAGTTTTTGTAAAGAAACCCTTGCCGGATTTAAAGTTCCAAAGCAAGTTATTTTTTGTGAGCTACCAAAAACTTCGACTGGAAAAATTCAAAAATTTGAGTTAAGAAAAAAATTTTAAGAACATATTTTAGATGAAAAGTTACCCAATTACAAAATCGAGAAGAGTAAGGAGTACACCTTTTACATCTAGAATAGAAAAACAAGGAGTTACAGCTTATACAGTTTATAACCACATGTTATTACCAGCTGCATTTGGCTCAATAGAGGATTCATGTGAACATCTTAAAAAAGATGTGCAAGTTTGGGATGTAGCTGCTGAGAGACAAGTCGAAATTTTTGGTGAGGATGCAGCAAATCTTGTACAATTAATGACTTGTAGAGATTTATCGAAATCAAAAATAGGGAGATGCTATTATTGTCCAATAATAGATGATAACGGCAACTTAGTAAATGATCCTGTAATTTTAAAGTTGGCTGAAAATAGATGGTGGATTTCAATAGCAGACTCAGATGTTATATTTTTTGCAAAAGGTTTAGCTGCAGGTAATAATTTTAAAGTTGAAATTTTCGAACCTAATGTTGATATCATTGCTATTCAGGGGCCAAAATCATTTGCTTTGATGGAAAAAGTTTTTGGCAAAAAGATAATAGAATTGAAGTTTTTTGGTTTTGATTATTTTGATTTTAAAGGAACAAAACATTTAATTGCAAGATCTGGGTGGTCAAAACAAGGTGGTTTTGAGATCTATATAGAAAATACAGAGTCAGGCCTAGATTTATACGATTATTTTTTTGAAATTGGTAAAGAGTTTAATTTGAAACCTGGATGCCCAAATCTTATAGAAAGAATTGAAAGTGGTCTTCTTTCTTATGGAAATGATTTTGACAATAACGACAATCCTTTTCAATGTGGTTTTGAAAAATACGTCAATTTAGATTCTGAGGTGACTTTTTTAGGAAAAGAAAAATTAAAGAAAATAAAAAAGGAGGGAATAAAGCGAAAATTAATGGGTGTTCACCTTGAAACGGATAAAATTAGTTTAACCAAATCTTTAAAGATTACAGATAATGAGGGTAACCTGATGGGTGAGCTAAGATCTGCTTGTTATTCTCCTCATTTTAAAGAAGTTATAGGAATTGCAATGATTAATGAGCCATACTGTAAATCGTCCGTAAAGGGCAAGTTAAAAATTGATGGAAATTCCGTTAGTGTTAAAGTTTGCGATTTACCTTTCATCTAGTATAAAAGCTAGATCATGAATATTGCAATAGTAGGAGCAACAGGAAATGTTGGTAGAAAAACTTTAGAACTTCTTGAAAAAAGAAATTTATCTATTGATCATTTATATTTGGTTGCTTCCTCAAAAAGTTCTGGAAAAAAAATAAGTTTTAAAGGAAAAGACCATGAAGTTTTTGACCTAGAAACCTTTGACTTTTCTAAAGTAAAAATATCTTTTTTTGCTGCAGGAGGAATTATCTCAGAAAGATTTGCAGAAAAAGCAGCAAAACATTGTTTAGTTATTGATAATTCAAGTTATTATAGAATGGATCCAGATGTACCTTTAGTTGTTCCACAAGTAAATTCTAATGATTTGAAAAAAATAAAAAAAAATATTATAGCAAATCCAAACTGCTCGACAGCTCAGTTAGTAATTGCTTTAAAACCATTACATGATTTATTTGTAATAAAAAGAGTAGTCGTTTCTACATATCAATCAGTATCAGGTGGTGGTAAAGCACCTATGGATGAATTAATTGAACAAACAAAATTAGTTTTAAGTAAAAAAAAAATTAAATCCGAAAATTTTACTAAACAAATAGCATTTAACGCAATTCCTCATATTGATGTATTTTCGAATGATGGTTATACGAAAGAGGAATTAAAAATGAGCAACGAGACAAAAAAAATTTTGGATGATAAAATTAACTTGACAGCAACATGCGTTAGATTACCAATATCTGTATCTCATTCTGAGTCAGTTAATTTGCAATTTGAAAAGCCATTTTCTCTAGAAAAAGTAAAAGAGGCACTAAATGACTTTGAAGGTTGCAAAGTGATAGATCAAAGAGAAGATGGTGGATATATAACACCTTTGGAGGCAGAAGGAAAAGACGAAACGTTTATTTCAAGAATAAGGGAAGATCATACGATTAAAAATGGATTAAATCTTTGGATTGTTTCTGATAAT
>CACJMP010000030.1:0-2624 GCA_902594595.1 uncultured Pelagibacteraceae bacterium
GCAAGGTTAACTATGTAGACGAAAAATTGAGAGTTGAATTTAGGTTGTGGGATATCTTAGCAGGGAGAGAAATGATGGCATTAGCATTTACTACAGTACCCACAAATTGGAGAAGAGTTGGTCACATAATTTCTGATAAAGTTTATGAGAGATTAACAGGTGAAAAGGGCTATTTTGATACAAGAATTATTTACGTTGCGGAAGAGGGACCAAAAACACAAAGAGTAAAAAAATTGGCAATTATGGATCAAGATGGTTTTAATAATAAATTTTTGACACTTGGAAACGAGTTAGTTTTAACTCCTCGGTTTAATAAAACTAGTCAAATGGTAACTTATCTTTCTTATTTTAAAAACCTGCCAAGAGTTTATTTACTTGATATAGAGACAGGTACTCAAGAAGTGGTTGGTGATTTTCCAGGTATGACTTTTGCTCCAAGATTTTCTCCTGATGGAAAAAAAATTATTATGAGTTTTGCAAAAGATGGAAATTCTGACATTTACACCATGGATCTAGATAGCAGAGTCGTCGATCGTATAACAAATCATCCATCAATTGATACTTCACCATCTTATTCTCCTGATGGAAAATTTATTTCTTTCAACTCTGATAGAAGCGGCTATCAACAAATATATGTTATGGAAAGTAGTGGAAAAAATGTAAAAAGAATTTCGTTTGGAAAAGGACTTTATGGAACTCCTGTTTGGTCTCCTAGAGGAGATTTGATTGCTTTTACCAAATTACATAAAGGTAAATTCTACATTGGTGTTATGAGAACTGATGGATCAGGAGAAAGATTGCTCACAGAAAATTTTTATCAGGAAGCACCATCTTGGTCGCCAAATGGTAGAGTTTTAATTTTTTACCGAGAAACGAAAACAGATAATGAAGGGAAGGGCTTCTCAGCAAAACTATGGTCAATAGACCTTACTGGCTATAATGAGCGTGAGGTTAAGACGCCAACAGATGCTTCAGACCCATCTTGGTCATCTTTATTAAGTAATTAGATAAATTAAATTAATTAATTAGATAAATTAGCTTGATTTTTAGACTTGAAACATCTATCTAATTGTGGAAGATTATACTTAAGTAAATTGATCAAGGAGATTTATGGAATTTAACAAAATTGTAAAAAATGCACTTTTAGTAATTGTTGCATGTTTAGCACTATCTGCTTGTGCAACTAAAAAAGCAGGAACAGGTCAAATGCAAGGAGATGTTTACACTGGTAAAGATACAGTTGAATATTTAGCTTCAGGGGTTCCTGACAGAGTATTTTTTGCTACAAATGAGTCAGTCTTAACTACTGCATCAAGAGAAACTTTAAGAAAACAAGCTGCATGGTTAAGAAAAAATTCAAAAATAAATATTGTATTAGAGGGACACGCAGATGAAAGAGGAACAAGAGAATACAACTTGGCTTTAGGTGAGCGAAGAGCTAACGCAGCTAAAGATTACCTTATGACATACGGTGTATCTTCGGATAGAATTTCAGTTTTAAGTTATGGTAAAGAGAGACCTGTTGATTCAGGATCTAATCCACTATCCTGGTCTAAAAATAGAAGATCAGTTACTGTAAAAGCAAACTAATTAAATTTAAAGTGAAAAGACCCTTAGGTTTCATTCCTAGGGGTCTTTTTTTTGCCATCATTATATTTTCTAGTTATTAATAATGTACTTTAAAAAAAAAATTTCATTCTTAAGTTTATTATTAATTCCAGCTTTTCTAACAAATTTTAATACTAAAGCCGACAATCATGATGTTTATGAAGTGTTGAGTTTAATTAAAAAGGATCTTAAAACGCTTGAAAAAGCTGTTTACTCTCAAACAAATAATTCTTCAAATAACAATTCTGATGTATCAGTTACTTCTGAATTCAATTCAGAGGATGTTTTAACAAGGCATTTGCTTAAACTTTCTGAAATTGAAAATCAATTTCAAGAACTAACTAATAAGTTTGAAGAGATAAACTTTAAACTAGATAAGTTATCAAATAGATTATCTAAAGTACAAGCCGATAACCAAATTAGATTTCAAGATTTAGAAAACTCAACTTCAGGTAATAATGTGGAGAATAAAGTTTCCAAGAAAACAGTTGAAGAACAATTACCTGGAAGTTCTCAACCACAAGATTTGGGCACGATATCCTATAAAGATACTGCTACAGAGGAAAAAACTCAAAAAATAGAGTCTATTGAAACAACCGCATCAATTGTAACAGAAACATTTCAAGCAGAAGAAAAAATCTTACCAAAAGCACCGATTGAAAAACAGTATGCATTTGCAACAAGTTTTTTGAAAAATGGAGATTATACAACGGCTGAGAGAGCTTTTAGAGAATTCGTTTTAACTAATCCAGAACATGAGTTGGCTGGAAATGCTCAATACTGGTATGCAGAGACATTTAGAATTCGACAACTTTATACAGATGCTGCTTCTGCGTACTTAGAAGGATATCAAAAATATCCAAAAGGAGAAAAAGCCCCTATAAATTTATTAAAGCTTGGTGTATCAATGGTTCAGATTGGCGAAAAAGACCAGGGTTGTAAAATGATTAATGGTGTAGAAAATCAATATCCAGATGCTAACCAATCTGTAATTCAAAAAGCCAAATATGAGTCTC
>CACJMP010000031.1:0-2601 GCA_902594595.1 uncultured Pelagibacteraceae bacterium
ACCTTTTAGCTTAGCGGCTTCTTTAATATAATAAGATGCAGGAGGAGATTTAATTTTAAAATCAAATTTTTTATCTTTATAAACCGTAATCTCTACAGGAACAGGTTTGCCCGCTAAAGATTTCGTTTTATCATTAAAAGCTTTACAAAATTCCATAATGTTTACACCTCGTTGACCTAAAGCTGGACCAACAGGAGGCGCTGGATTTGCTTGTCCACCTTTAATTTGTAATTTTATAAAGCCACTTATTTCTTTTTTTACTGCCATTAACTTACTTTCTCTACTTGGTTATATTCTAAATCAACAGGAGTTGGACGACCAAATATTGAAACTGATACTTTCAGTCTAGATTTCTCCTCATCAATACCTTCTACCATTCCACTAAATGAAGCGAATGGACCATCAACTACCTGAACTTTTTCACCAACGCTATACTCTATACCAGATTTTGGCTGAGCCACACCATCTTTTATTTGACCTAAAATTTTCTCTATTTCTTTATCTGAAACTGGCACAGGCATGCCTTTTGTTCCTAAAAAACCACTGACTCTTTTAAGATTTTTAATCATATGATAAATATCATTATTCATTTCACTTTTTATCAAAACATATCCAGGGAAGTATTTTTTTTTTCTTTGTACTCTTTTACCCCTTTTAACCTCCGTAACGTCATGTGTAGGCACTATAATTTCTTCAAATTTCTCTGATATCTTAGCTTTTTCAGCCTCCTCTTTGATTAATCCTGCAACTTTATTTTCAAAACTTGAATGTGACTGAACGATGTACCAATTTTTCATTATAAACTCACTTTCAAAAGTATTTCCAGAAAAAATTTTAACACTTGATCAATCAATAAAAAAAACAACGACATAGCAAGGGCCATTAAAAAAACCATTATGGCACCTTGTAGCGTTTCTTTTCCTGTAGGCCATGAAACCTTAAAAGCTTCTTGTTTTACCTCTTGAATAAATTTAATTGGGTTTTTCATATTTATTTTTGCCTATTGGCAGGAGCGGAGGGACTCGAACCCTCAGCCTCCGGTTTTGGAGACCGGCGCTCTACCAATTGAGCTACACTCCTATATAGAGTTTACTCTATAATTTTAGTTACTACCCCAGCTCCAACAGTTCTACCACCTTCACGAATTGCAAAGTTCAATTTTTCTGACATCGCTATAGGAGTAATTAATTTTACTGTAAATTTTGCATCATCGCCAGGCATAACCATTTCTGTTCCAGTAGGAAGCTCTACCTCTCCAGTTACATCTGTAGTTCTAAAGTAGAATTGCGGTCTATATTTTGTGAAGAAAGGCGTGTGTCTTCCACCCTCCTCTTTCTTTAATACATAAGCCTGAGCTTCAAATTTAGTATGCGGTGTTACTGACCCTGGTTTACAAAGAACTTGACCTCTTTCTATATCAGTTCTTTCAACACCTCTTAAAAGTACTCCAACATTATCTCCAGCCTCACCTGAGTCTAAAAGTTTTCTAAACATTTCTACACCTGTGCAAACTGATTTTTTAGTTTCTCTAATTCCAACAATTTCAAGTTCATCTCCAGTTTTAAGTATACCAGATTCAACTCTCCCAGTGGCAACAGTCCCTCTTCCTGAAATTGAAAAAACATCCTCAACTGGCATTAAAAAATCCTTGTCTTTTGGTCTGTCAGGTTGTGGAATAAACTCATCAACATTTTTCATTAATTCTAAAATTGAGTTTTTTCCTATTTCATCATCTCTTCCCTCAACGGCAGCGAGAGCTGAACCTTTAGCTATTGGAGTTTTGTCTCCTGGAAATTTATAAGAAGTTAGCAATTCCTTAATCTCTTCTTCAACAAGATCTATCATTTCTTTGTCATCAACTTGATCTACTTTATTTAAGTAAACACAAATTGCTGGAACACCTACTTGTCTTGCTAGAAGAATATGTTCTCTTGTTTGTGGCATTGGACCATCTGCAGCATTAACAACTAAAATGGCACCATCCATTTGAGCAGCGCCTGTAATCATATTTTTCACATAGTCAGCGTGACCAGGACAGTCTACATGAGCATAATGTCTTTTTTCAGTTTCATACTCAACATGCGCAGTTGAGATAGTAATTCCTCTTTCTTTTTCCTCAGGTGCTTTATCAATTTGATCATAAGCTACAGCTTGCGCTCCACCTGTTTCAGACAACACTTTTGTAATGGCTGCTGTTAAAGTAGTTTTCCCATGATCGACATGACCAATTGTACCAATATTACAATGTGGTTTATTTCTTACAAACTTTTCTTTAGACATTATTTTTATTCCTCACATTCCTTTTATTTATAATTTTATATTTCTTGGAGCGGGTAAAGGGAATCGAACCCTTACATCCAGCTTGGAAGGCTAGCGTTCTACCATTGAACTACACCCGCACAACCCCAAGAGTAACACTCCAGTGTTATTAAAAATTTTATTGATTGGTGGAGGGGGAAAGATTCGAACTTTCGAAGACCGAAGTCAACGGGTTTACAGCCCGCCCCATTTGACCGCTCTGGAACCCCTCCCTTAGGGGAAGTGTCCCCTTGTTCAATAAAGCTTTAAACAACATGCGTTTTATATATTTTATTTATGTAA
>CACJMP010000032.1:0-2575 GCA_902594595.1 uncultured Pelagibacteraceae bacterium
AATCAAAATCTCTTGGTGGACCCACGTGAAAAAAAGATTTATTAATTAAATTTTTATTTAAGTAAATGAGAGCTGCATCACCAGAGGTAAAAACATGATCTCTAATTTCTTTCTCCATGCCCAGTTTTTCCAAAAAAGATTTAACTACATGATTAGGTCTGGGTGCATTTGTGAGTAAAATATAGTCCTTTCCTTTTTTATTGATTTCTTTGAGAGCTTTTATCGCTTCAAGGTGTAGAGTAACCCCATCATGGACCACCCCCCATAAATCAACATAAAATAGCTGATAATTGTCTGCTATAGAACTTAGACCTTCATTATCTAAATTTTTAGTCATGAAATTAATCTATAAACCATAAAACCCACAAATTCCTTTGTTTTTTAACTAACTAATTTTTAACTATATCTTGAAATAGTAAGGTCAATCTCTATATGAAGTCCATACTAATAAGGAGAATTTATGAAATTTAGACCGTTACACGATAGAGTTTTAATTGAAGTTTTAGATAGCAGTGAAAAAACTGCTGGTGGAATAATCATACCTGATACGGCACAGGAAAAACCTCAGGAAGGCAAAGTTGTTGCTGTTGGCGGTGGTGCAAAAACTGAAGACGGCAAAACGATACCAATGGATGTAAAAGTTGGAGATAAAGTTTTGTTTGGTAAATGGTCAGGAACCGAAGTCAAAATTGATGGCAAAGAATACAGCATAATGAAAGAATCGGACATTATGGGTATTTCAAGCAAATAATTTAATCTTAAAGGAGAAAATAAAATGGCGAAAATAGTTAAATTTGATGCTGAAGCAAGAGCAGCAATGATTAGAGGAGTAAATATCCTTGCTGATACAGTTAAAGTCACTCTTGGACCAAAAGGAAGAAATGTAGTTATGGATAAGTCCTATGGTGCTCCAAGAATTACAAAGGATGGTGTTTCTGTTGCTAAAGAAATTGATCTCGAAGATAAATTTGAAAACATGGGTGCTCAAATGGTTAAAGAAGTTGCTAGTAAAACAAATGATGAAGCTGGTGATGGAACAACCACAGCGACTATTCTCGCACAAGCTATTGTAAAAGAGGGTGTAAAATATGTTACTGCAGGTATGAATCCTATGGATGTTAAAAGAGGAATTGATGCTGCAGTAGACGTAGTTAAACAAAATCTTGTATCTTCAGCTAAAAAAGTAAAAGATAGTGATGAGATTGCGCAAGTTGGAACAATTTCTGCTAATGGCGATAAAGAAATTGGTACTATGATTTCGAAAGCAATGCAAAAAGTTGGTAACGAAGGTGTTATAACGGTTGAAGAAAATAAAGGGATTGAAACAGAATTAGACGTTGTTGAAGGTATGCAGTTTGATAGAGGATATTTGTCTCCATACTTTATTACGAATAGTGATAAAATGACAACTGAATTAGAAAATCCTTTTATTCTATTGCACGAAAAAAAACTAACAAACCTACAGCCTATGGTTCCTCTTTTAGAGGCAGTTGTTCAAGCTGGAAGGCCATTAATGATTATTTCTGAAGATGTTGAGGGTGAGGCTTTAGCAACTTTGGTTGTAAATAAATTAAGAGGTGGTTTAAAAGTTGTTGCAGTCAAAGCTCCAGGTTTCGGAGATAGAAGAAAAGCGATGCTAGAAGATATTGCAATTTTAACTGGTGGATCAGTTATTTCTGAAGATTTAGGAATTAAACTTGAAAATGTGAAACTAGATGATCTAGGATCATGTAAAAAGATTAAAGTTGATAAAGATAACAGTACTATTGTGAATGGCTCTGGTAAAAAATCAGATATAGAAGCTAGATGTTCTTCAATTAAACAACAAATTGATGAAACAACTTCAGACTACGACAAAGAAAAACTGCAAGAAAGATTAGCAAAATTAGCTGGTGGTGTTGCAGTAATTAAAGTAGGTGGAGCAACAGAAGTTGAAGTAAAAGAGAGAAAAGACAGAGTAGAAGATGCTTTAAATGCAACAAGAGCTGCTGTTGAGGAAGGTATTGTAACAGGGGGTGGTTGTGCATTATTGTATGCTGCTCAAGAACTTGATAAAGTAAAAGTAAAAGGAGAAGACCAAAAAGCTGGTGTAGATTTAGTCAGAAGAGCTTTGGAGTCTCCTATACGACAAATTACTAAAAATGCTGGAGTTGATGGTTCAGTTGTAGTTGGTAAATTATTAGAACAGAATAAAAAAACTCATGGCTATGATGCACAAAATGAAGAATATTGTGACATGTTTGCTAAAGGTATAATTGATCCAGTAAAAGTTGTAAGAACTGCTCTTCAAGATGCAGCCTCAATTTCTGGGTTGCTAGTTACTACTGAAGCAATGATAGCTGATAAACCTGAGGAAAAAGATGCTGGTGCACCTGCAATGCCTGGTGGCATGGGTGGCATGGGTGGAATGGGAGGAATGGGTGGCATGGGAATGTAATACGTTTCCATTTAGAGAACACTCCAAATACATACACTAAACAAAATTAGAACCCTCGGAACGAATGTTTCGGGGGTTTTTTTTAAATTTTGAAGTCTTCTTATTTTATTTTATCAAATATTTTTTTTAAAAATAAAT
>CACJMP010000033.1:0-2417 GCA_902594595.1 uncultured Pelagibacteraceae bacterium
TACTAAAAGTAAAAATATAAACTGAAGGTTATTGAACTCATTATTCAAGGAAACTCCTATGTTAGAGATGCTGCTGAAAATTGAAAATACAATATTTATAAAATCATTGTTATAACCAAAAAAAAGCAAAAATACCAAAACTAATACAATTACATATACTAAAAGATTATAATCTTCATAAAAAAAATTTTTATCCCTATTTCTAAACAGAATTAAGTTGTAAATAAAAAAAATACTAAAAAAAGAAATTAACATTAATGTAGAGAAAATTATTTTTTTTAGGTCAGTGTTTAATACAATAGATATATCATTAAATGGTAAAAAACCTCCGGATGAAATCAAAGTCAATGCTAAATTAAAAGAGTCAAAAGTTCTTAAACCTATTATTTCACAGGTTATAAAAATAAAAAGAGTAAGGGAAAAATAAAGAATTAAAATTTTTACAGATTGTTTAATAATTTCTGAGTTATTAAGAGAAATAAAGTCAGTTAATGATCTTTTTAAACTTGCATCATAAATATCTATTAAAAATATTATAGAAAATAAAAAATATAATCCACCAATCCATTGTGTAGTGGATCGCCACATAATTAAACTTTGATCTATTTGTTTAATATTAGTAAAAATTGAGAAACCTGTAGATGTAAAACCAGAAACACTCTCAAATAATGCATTTAGAAAAGTAAGGTTATAAATACTAAAATAAAATGGCACTGATAAAATTAAAGGAATAAAAATATACCCAAATAATATCGTCAGAATTTTTTCAAATAGATTAGGACGATTTTTATTAGACTTTAACTTGAAAAAAATCAAAGCAAAAACACCTGAAATTAATAATGTATAAAAATATGTGCTAAGGTTTAAATAAAGATTAAAATAATACGAATATAATATATTTAAAAAAGATAATAATGAAATAAGTGCTAAAAAAATACTTAAATACTTTAATCTAATTTTAAGCATTAATTATATTGAGCTAATTCTAAATAGATTTTCTACAATCGATATAGCATCTTTTTTTGCTAGAAAAACAACTGTATCTTTTTTTTTAAATATAAAGTCAGATCTAGGAATTATAACTTTACCATTTCTTAAAACTGCACCAATTCTAATTTCATCGGGTAAATTAGAGTCTTTTAGACTCTGATTTATGAGTTCTGATGTTTCAATAATATCAGCTTCTATAACCTCGTATTCACCATTTAAAATTGTATATGCTGTTTCGATTGATCCTTTATGAATATGTTTTAAAATACTTGATACAGTATTCATCCTTGGATCTATAAAATCATCAATTTTAAGTGAACTTTGTAATAATGAATAATTAGGTTTATTAATTAAAGCCATGGTTCTTTTGTCCTCAATAGAAGAATTATCTTTAGTAAATTTTTCAACTAGGACACTTACCATCAAATTATCTTCGTCATCGTTTGTTAATGCTAAAACAGTTTCAGCCTCTTCTAGGTTCGCCTCAGCAAGAATTTCCTCATCTAATCCATTACCATTAATAACAATCGTATTATTTAACGAATTAGCTAAAAATTCTGATCTTGTTTTATCCTTTTCTATTATTTTAACTCTAGAAGAGTCCAAACTTTCCTCGAGATTTTTTGCCAAATTAAAACCAATATTACCTCCACCAATAATCAGTATTTTTTTTGTCATCTTTTCGTTGTGACCAAAAGCATCTAGAGTTTCAGCCATTTGAGAAGAGTTGATAATTACATAAATCTTATCTTCTTGATTTATCGCATCATTTTTTTTTGGGATAATAAATTTATTATCTCTAATAATTCCAATAATATTTGCATCTAATTTAGGAAACTTTTTTGTTATTTCGTTTAGCTTAACATTTATCAATGAACAATTATCTTTGATTAATATTTCAAGCAATCTAATCTTATTCTCAGCAAATGGAACACTATCTAAAGCACCGGGTGCTTCTAATTTCTGTTGAATTGATTTAGCTATTTCAATTTCTGGAGAGATAATCACATCAATTGGCAAATTTTCTTTATTATAAACATTTGTGTATTTGGGATTCAGATAGTCTTGAGACCTTATTCTTGCAATTTTTTTAGGTATATTGAAGATTGAAAATGCGATTTGACAAATTAACATATTAATTTCATCATTTCGAGTTACGGCAATTATCATATCTGCCTCTGAAGCATTCGCTTTTTCTAAAATTGAAGGATAGGTAGCTTTTCCTAGGATCACTTTAACATCTAATGTATCTGAAATTTTTTGAATATCCTCACTTGAAAGATCAATTACAGTGATTGAGTGGCTTTGCTCACTTAATAGTTTTGCTATAGTGAAGCCTACCCTTCCAGCACCACAAATTATTATATTCATTAATTAAATTCTTTAATTCCTAAAACCTTTAATTTTCTATGTAAGGCACTTCTTTC
>CACJMP010000034.1:0-2402 GCA_902594595.1 uncultured Pelagibacteraceae bacterium
AGGGTTTAAATACCAATAAAGAATTACCGTCAGTTCCAAAAGAATCTTTCAAAAAAGGTGTCTACTATTAATGGCTAAGCATAAAACACACTACGAGGAATGTGATGTATTAGTTGTTGGTGGCGGAATGGCTGGTACAGGAGCAACATTTGAAGCCAGGCATTGGGGAAGAGATTTAAAAATTGTTTGTGTTGAAAAAGCAAACATTGATCGAAGTGGTGCAGTCGCACAAGGTTTATATGCAATTAATTGTTACATGGGAATGCAATGGGATGAAAATCAACCTGAAGACCATGTGAGATATGCCAGAAATGATTTAATGGGAATGGTAAGGGAGGATTTAGGTTATGACATGGCTCGTCATGTAGACTCAACTGTTCACATGTTTGACGAGTGGGGTCTACCAATGATGAAAAATGAAAAAACTGGTAGATATCTTAGAGAAGGTAAATGGCAAATAATGATTCATGGTGAAAGTTATAAACCAATTGTTGCTGAGGCAGCAAAAAAATCTGCTGATAAAATTTATAACAGAATAATGGTTACACATTTGTTAATGGACGAGTCTCAAGAAAATAGAATTGGTGGTGCAGTTGGTTTTAACATGAGAACAGGTGATTTTCATGTGTTTAGAGCAAAAGCAGTTATCGTTGCTGCAGGTGGTGCATCACATATTTTCAAGCCAAGAGCTGTAGGTGAAGGGATGGGAAGAACTTGGTATGCACCATGGAGTAATGGATCTGCATATGCCCTTCCTATTGCTGCAGGTGCTAAGATGACTCAAATGGAAAATAGAATTGTTTTATGTAGATTTAAAGATGGTTATGGACCCGTTGGAGCATATTTTTTACACTTAAAAACATATACACAAAATGCTAATGGAGAAAACTACGAAAAAAAATGGTATGATCAAACTAAAGAATTAGTAGGGGAGTATATTGATCATCATCCAACTCCAACTTGTTTAAGAAACCATGCATTTATCCAAGAGGTAGCTGCAGGTGGTGGACCGATCCAAATGGTTACTAAAGAAGCTTTTCAGGACCCACATTTAGAAACAGTTGGATGGGAAAACTTTTTAGGAATGACAGTTGGTCAAGCTGTTGTTTGGGCATCACAAAATATTGATCCAAAATATACAAATCCAGAGCTGACAACATCTGAACCTTACGTAATGGGTTCTCATGCTACATGTTCTGGAGCATGGGTGAGTGGACCTGAGGATCTTTCTCCTCCAGAATATTTTTGGGGTTATAATAGAATGTTAACTATTGATGGACTTTTTGGTGCAGGAGATACAGTTGGGGGTAGTGCTCATAAATTTTCATCAGGATCATTTACTGAAGGAAGATTAGCGGCTAAAGCAGCAGTCAAATATATAGAGGATAAAAAAGCTGAGGGAATCAAAGTGTCTGATAATCAATGTGAAAATTTTAAGACCGCAGTATACAAACCCCTGGAAACTTTTACTGTTGCTCAAAATGAGATTACAGGTGGCACAGTATCTCCAAGTTACATATCGCCAATCCAAGGTCTACAAAGACTGCAAAAAATCATGGATGAATATGTGGGTGGAATTACATCAAATTACATGACCAATGGAAATTTACTAAAAAAAGCATTAGAACTTTTAGATTGGCTTCAAGAGGACTTAGAAAAAGTAGGTGCAGAAGATTATCATCAATTAATGAGAGCCTGGGAGTTAAAACATAGAGCCTTAACCTCTCAATGTGTAACAGAACATACCTTGTTTAGAGAAGAAACACGTTGGCCTGGCTATTATTATAGGGGTGACCACATGAAATTAGATGATGAAAACTGGCATTGTTTAACTGTTTCAAGGAGAGATCCTAAAACTGGTAAATTTACTTTAGAAAAGGTTCCTGTTTATCACATTGTCGATGAAAAAGAGAAAAAGAAGGCCTCTTAATTAAACGTTTTAATTAAAAAATTCATGGACTTATTAGCTAAATCTGATGAAGAAATTTTTGCAATTGGTAAACCATTTTGGGAGAACTTAGTAAAATCCTCAAATCTTAAGGATTATGGAAGTTTTACAAGAGATTTTTCAACACAGATGTTATTTGGTGCTAATGAGGTAGAATTGGGTAAGCAATGGGCAAATAATGAACTAATCACCAACTTAAATGAAACTTATGAGCCTTTTGGTACTTTAAGAAGGGGAGATCACATTACAGTTCTTATCAAACAAACCAATAAGAAAATCCCTGGTGAATTTTTAGGAAGAATGGTTCTAGGTATTGAGGATGGTCAGATCAAGGTCTTTGGAGCAACAATCTATTAAAAAATTTTATTTAAACTCAATTATAGTTTGACAATTTTTACTCTGGGTGTAATTAGAATTATAGATGAACTTTCCAAAAATAAAAATTCCCCAAAAA
>CACJMP010000035.1:0-2294 GCA_902594595.1 uncultured Pelagibacteraceae bacterium
TGCTATAAATGAAGAAAAAAATAAAATAAAAGGAATAGATATCCATCCAAACCAAAAACCAATCGCAGATAATAATTTAGCATCACCTAATCCCATACCTTCTTTATTTTTTAATTTTTTATATCCAAAAATTATTATCCAAATAATAAAATATCCAATCACCCCACCGATTAAAGAATTTACATAGTTTGGAAATAAATATTGATTCAAATTTGGATCAAAAGATTTTATAAATCCTATTCCCATTAGTGGAAAAGTTAATTCGTTTGGGATTATGAAGTGTTTTAAATCTATAAAAAATATAATTACAAAAAAAATGATTAATATAAAAAGCAGTAAAGTGGTAACAGTAATTCCATAAAAATAATAAGAGATGAGAAATCCTAAACCAACTATTAGTTCTACTAAAAAATATTGATAAGGTATTTTAAAATCACAATTTCTACATTTACCTTTTAAAATTATAAATGAGATGAAGGGAATGTTGTCAAACCAACTAATCTTTGATTGACAACTTCTGCATGCTGATCTAGCAGAAACTATGTTACCTCCTTCAGGTAATCTATAGATACATACGTTACTAAAACTGCCCCACAAACTTCCTAGGATAAATACAGCAATATAAGTTATTAACACTGATTATAATCTAATTCTTGAGGCGATTTCTATTACACCATCTATACAATACTGAACAAATATCATAGCATCCTGAATATGAAGGTAAAAATTAGGCGAATAGATTAAAACTTCCATGCTTTGTAAAATTACCAAAAAAGAGATAAATTGCCAATATAATATTATGTTTTTCGGATCTAAAAAACCTGTAATAAATAAAGAGGAAGACACCTCTACCAAAGACTTAGCTCTTATTACTCAAATGAATAATGAACTTGCGGGTTCTTTAGATTTGAAGGAAACATTACAAAATTCCTTAGAGGCAATTATTAAAAGAATAAATGCTCAAGCTGCAAATGTTTTTTTAATTGAAGATAAAAAACAAGTTTTTCAATGCATTGCATCAAAGTATCAAGCTTACTTAGAAGATTTTGAAATACCAATTACTCAAGGAGTAATGGGAAAGGCAGCGCTCAGCAAAAAATGTATTAGAGTTGGAGATGTAAGAAAAGATGTAAGAGAAATTGCAGAATTTTATTTTGATTTAGATAATAAAACAAATTTCACAACTTATTCTGTTTTATGTTCACCTTTATTAGTTTCGGGTGAATGTATCGGTGTAATACATTGTTTAAATAAAAAAACAAATTCAAAATTATTTGAAGAGAACGATAGAAAACTTCTTGAAACTTTATCGGGTCCAGCAGCACTTGCAATTAAAAATGCAAAGACAGCAAAAGAATTAATAGATAAAAATAGAATGCAAAAAGAAATTGAAATTGTAGGTGACATTCAAAAAACTTTGTTATCTCAAAATAAAGATGAAACATTTCCAATAGCAGGTATAAATATTCCTGCGAAAGTTGTTTCAGGTGATTTTTATAATTTTTCTGACTTAGGAGATGGAAAATTTGGTTTTGGTGTTGCAGATGTTTCCGGTAAAGGAATTAAATCATCTTTACTAATGTCTAAAGCTTCAAGTCTTTACCGATGTTTAAGTAAAACAATTTTTTCTGCTGCTGAACTTTTAAAAATTCTAAACGATGAAATATGTGAAACAGCTTCTCGAGGAATGTTTGTAACAATGGTAGTAGGAATTTATGATAGTATAAAAAAAGAATTATTATTATCGAATGCAGGTCATGAACCTCCGTTAATTTTTTCTAACAAAGAAAATTTTTCAAACTTTGAAGATGCAGGTCCGCCATTAGGTATTGCTCCAAAGTTTAAGTTCACAGAAAAATTAATTTCTTTTAAAGAAAGTTCAATATATATTTTTACTGATGGTATTACTGAGATGAAAGATACGAGTGGTACAATGCTTGGACAAGAAGGTTTTCAAAATTTTATAAAAAAATATCAAAGTCTTCCTGGCTCACAAAGACTTTCAAAAATTATTTCTGATTTAATTAAATCGGGGAGAGTTCAACGAGACGATTTAACAATAGTTGCTGTCGATGGAAATTAATTATGATTGGAATTCCAAAAGTTATGATTTTTTTTTTTATTATATTAAGCACAATTATGTTTTGGACTACTTCGAATGTTTGTAGATATAATTTCGTAATAGAAAAAAGAACAAATCAATTAAATATTCTTGCAGCAGAAATTGATCCATCTATTCCTATGGCTAGAGTTTTTTATTTTAAAGAATTAAATTGTAATAAAGTAAATTTATC
>CACJMP010000036.1:0-2226 GCA_902594595.1 uncultured Pelagibacteraceae bacterium
GTGTGGTGATTATGACTCAGTGATAGGAATGAATAAATATAATTCGTTAAACAGATTTATGAAAAAAGACTCAGTCAAACATTTTCCTGCGAAAGGTGATGCCACTTTAAGTGGTGTAATTGTTGATTGTGATTTAGAAACTGGACTTGCTTCAAAAATAAAAAGTTATATTTATGGAAATCTTTTAGATAATAAGTTTTAATTTATGGCAGGTCATTCACATTGGGCAGGTATTAAACATAAAAAAGGTAAAGCTGACAAACAAAGATCTAAAATTTTTTCAAAATTATCGAAAGAAATTACTGTAGCAGCTAAGCTTGGTGATAAAGACCCAAATATGAATCCAAGACTAAGATCTGCAATACAATCAGCTAGATCTGCAAATATGCCTAAAGACAACATTGAAAGAGCTATTGACAAATCTTCGTTAAACATGGAATTGAAATTTGAAAGTTTAAGATATGAGGGCTTTGGACCTCAGAAAATAGCAGTTATTGTAGAGACTCTTACTGATAATAAAAATAGGACTGCATCAAATATAAGAACTATTTTTCAGAGAGCAGGTGGCAGTTTTGGTACTCAGGGCTCTGCTTCACATAATTTTATTCAGTCAGGGATAATTAGAATAGACGCCAAAGAGGTTTCTGAGGAACGTATTTTTGAATTAGCAATTGAAGCTGGAGCTAATGAATGCAAATCAAATCCTGAATTCCATGAAATCCAATGTTCAATCGACGATATTTACAATGTAAAAAGTAAATTAGAGAAAGAAATTACTAACTTTATATCTACAGCGATTGAGTGGATACCTTTAAATAAGGTAAAACTTCCTAAAGAAAAAAACGAGGATTTGATTAATTTTTTTACGTCATTACAGGAAGATGATGATGTACAAAATGTTTATTCAAACGTAGAATTTAATAATTAAACTATGTTAATAATTGGAATAGATCCCGGTATTTCTGGCTCAATTTGTTTTTTTGAGAACGGAAAAATTATCGATGTGGTTGAGATGCCTACAATGATCGAGGGAAAAAAAAACAAAAAACAAGTAAATGGCTCTCAGATCTGCAACGAAATTTCAAAAAGAATCAGTAAATTTGAAAATCACGAGATCAGAGTCATAATAGAACAAGTCTCAGCAATGCCTGGCCAAGGCGTTACTAGTATGTTTAATTTTGGTCAATCGTTTGGGATTTTAAAGGGAATTTGCTCATCGATGCAATTGCCCATGTATTTTGTAAGGCCAGCTAAATGGAAAAAATATTTTAATTTATTAAATTCCCAAAAAGACGCTAGTAGAACCAAAGCTATTGAGATATTTCCTTATTTTTCTCATCAATTATCAAAAAAAAAGGATGCTAATAAAGCTGACGCAATTTTAATTTCAAGTTTTTATTACGAAACCTATAAAAAAGAGGTTTAATAGTTAAAATATTAAGACAAATTCATGACACATTTAAGTGTGAGAAGACATCATGGAAGCAGATATATCTACTCAGGCAGTTGGTTTAGCATCAAGTGCTGACTTCTCTTTAATGAATTTATTTATAAGAGCAGATATCATTGTAAAATCTGTAATCATTCTTTTAATTGTTTGTTCAATTTACTCTTGGGCCGTTATTATTGAAAAATTTAGATTATTCAAAAAAATAAATCAATCTTCTGAGGAGTTTGAGAAAAAATTCTGGAATTCTAAATCTGCAGAATCAATGTATAATAGTTTGCCAGCGAACCCCGAAGATCCGATGGCTTTAGTTTTTAAAGATGCAATGCAAAATCTGCTAAAAAGAAAATCAAAAATAGATTTAAATGCCAGAATGACAACCATGTTAGAAACCGGAATAGAAAAACAAATGTCCAAAATTAGTAAAGGTTTTACATTTTTAGCAACAGTAGGTTCAACGGCGCCTTTTATTGGATTGTTCGGAACAGTTTGGGGCATTATGAATTCTTTTCAGTCCATAGCAATTTCAAGAAATACAAGTTTGGCAATTGTAGCTCCAGGTATAGCCGAAGCACTTTTTGCAACTGCTCTTGGTTTGTTAGCTGCAATACCTGCTGTAATTGCTTACAATAAGTTTAATTATGATTCTATTAAATATTCTCAAAAATTAGAAAATTTTTCTAAAAGATTTTTAACAATAATCTAAGAATGACTTTTAAATTCAATCGTTCAAAAAATGAACCAATGAGCGAAATAAACGTAACGCCGTTTGTAGATGT
>CACJMP010000037.1:0-2005 GCA_902594595.1 uncultured Pelagibacteraceae bacterium
TTTAATTTTAGTTTATCAAAAATGTACGAATAAAAATAAAATGAATTGTCAAAGTTATAATGGTATAGCTGTTACTAAAAAAAACATTTACTATATTTTAAAAAGGGGTAAATGATTATATTTAAACAATAAAGATAAAAATGAAAAAAAAAGTAGCATTAATTTTCGGTGTCACTGGCCAAGATGGATCGTATTTAGCAGAATTGTTGTTAAAAAAAAATTATATAGTTCATGGGGTAATAAGAAGATCTTCAAGCATTAATACTTTTAGAGTTAATCATATCTATCAAGATCCGCATGATAGAAATTATAAATTTAGACTTCATTATGGAGATGTGACAGACTCTTTATCTGTTTCAAACATCATTAAAAAAATTAAACCTCATGAAATTTATAATTTAGCTGCTCAATCACATGTGGCAGTTTCTTTTGAAGTTCCAGAATATACTGCGAATGCTGACGCATTGGGTGCCCTTAGAATATTAGAGGCAATTAAATTTCATAAACTTAGTAAAAAAACAAAATTTTATCAGGCTGGTACTTCAGAAATGTATGGTAAAGTTCAAAGTTCACCTCAAAATGAGAGCACCTCTTTTTATCCTCTGAGTCCTTACGGTGTTGCAAAATTGTATGCTCACTGGATAACTAAAAATTATAGAGAAGCCTACAAAATATTTGCTTGCAATGGTATTTTGTTTAATCACGAAAGTCCGAGAAGAGGAGAAACATTTGTTACTAAGAAAATTGTTTCTGCGCTTTGCAAAATTAAGGAAGGAAAACAAAAAAAATTATTTTTGGGAAATTTAAATTCGAAAAGAGATTGGGGACATGCTAAAGATTATTGTTATGCTATGTGGAAAATGCTTCAGCAGAAAAAACCAGATGATTATGTTATTGCAACAGGAAAACAATACTCGATTAAACAATTCATAAATTTAACTGCAAAAAAGTTAAAAATGAGAATAACATGGAGGGGAGAAGGAATTAAAGAAAAGGGTTATAATCAGTCTGGATTTCCAATAATTGAATGTGATAAAAATTATATAAGACCACTGGATGTAAATACTCTTTTAGGAGATGCAAGAAAAGCAAGAAAATTACTTAAATGGAAACCTAAAAATAACATTAATTTATTGATCCACGAGATGATAGAGTCAGAATATAAAATGTTAAATGAAATTAAATAAAAGAAGTAAAATATTTATTGCTGGCCACAATGGAATGGTTGGCTCCTCTTTGTTGCGGTATTTTAAAAAAAAAGGTTACAAAAATTTATTTTTCAAAAGCAGAAAATCTTTAGACTTGATAGATCAAAAAAAAACTCATTCTTATATTAAAAAAATCAAGCCAGACTTTGTTATAATAGCTGCCGCAAAAGTAGGTGGGATTTTTATTAATAACAATCAAAAAGCAAAATTCATCTACGAAAATATCATGATACAAACTAATTTAATTCATGCGTCTTTTTTAAATAGAGTAAAAAAACTTATTTTTTTAGGTTCAAGTTGTATTTATCCAAAATTTGCTAAACAGCCGATCCGCGAGGATTATTTGATGTCAGGAAAACTTGAAGAAACTAATGATTCCTATGCTATTGCAAAGTTGGCTGGTTATAAAATGTGTGAGTCTTATAACCATCAATATAAGACAAATTATATATGTTTGATGCCAACTAATTTATATGGACCTAATGATAATTATGATCTTAAAACATCTCACTTTTTTTCCAGCCATAATTTCAAAAACTCATTTAGCGTTGAAAAAAAAATCTAAAATAATTAAAATTTGGGGAGATGGCTCACCACAAAGAGAATTAATGTATGTTGATGATCTTGCTAACGCTTGTGAATTTTTTCTAAAAAAAAAGACTAAACATTCATTAATTAATATTGGTAGCGGAGAAGAAAGAACAATTTTAGCTTATTATAAATTTGTTATTAAAAAATTAAACGTTAATTTAAAAATTAAATTTGATAAAAAAAAACCAATTGGAACTCCTAGAAAA